>NZ_JBEPLT010000009.1:0-82030 GCF_040545385.1 Bartonella japonica | reverse complement strand
TGCACTTTCACGGTCTGTTAAAAGAATATCATTTTCTGTCATTTTAAAATCCTTTCATTCTCAAAAAATAGAAACAAATCATAAGCATTTATTAACCATATTTTTGAATCATTGAAAAGGCATTTAGTCTATAAAAAACAGTATTTTATCATATAATTTGTGATGTGATAAATTATGAATCTTATTGAGAGAGAATGAGAGAGAAGAGAGAGAAAGTTATCCACAGATGATGGGGTAAATTACCCCATATCTTAAGATTGCCCAGTGACATAAGCCGCCCATTTATCCATATAAACACGGCGCTGTTCTAAATAGTCAGTACGACGATAGGCACGCTCTACTTGTCCTCCTACTGTATGACTTAGAATAGTTTCAGCAACCTCATAAGGGGCATCGGTTGTTTCAGCAAGCCAATTGCGTAAACTAGAGCGAAATCCATGGGGGCAGGCATCAAGTTTATTTTTTCTCATATACGTAGCCATACACTTCTCACCAAGGGGCCCCCGACCTGTTGCAGAAAAAAAGAAATCATTGCGAGAAAGCGAGCGTGCTTGTTTTAAGATTTCTAATGCTTCTGCTGATAAAGGCACACGAAATTCTGTTGTAGCATCACGTCTTCCTTTCATATTCTCAGCAGGAATAGTCCATATATCCCCCTCAACTTGATCTTTATGAATATGACACAAAGGATTGGTACGAACGCCTGTCAAAATAAGCAAACGCAAAGCTAAATTCGTCATAGTTGTTTTTTCGCAAAGTGTTTTATAAAAAGCAGGAACATCTTTCCAATCCATAGCTGGTCTATTAATAGTTTTATGAAGTTGTTTACCTAAAAGAGCACGTGCTTTTTCTGTTGCTTGTAAATCAACATCCAATCCTAATGCAGCCGCATGTTTGAGACACATATTGAGACGGATAAGAGCTCTATTAGCTGTTCCAGCTTTTGAATGCCAAATAGGGGCAAGGGTATTGCGTATCTCTGTTTGGGTAATCTCAGAAACGGGCAGACAACCTAATTTAGGGAGAATATGAAGGCGTAATGGTAAAAACCAATCCCCATTTTTACCATCCCCTTTTAATTCAGCTTTACGACTTTCAAAAGTCTCTAAAGCAATATCTTTTAAATAATGAAGATTGCTTATTGCTTCACACTTTTGTTTATTGCGCTCTTTAATGGGGTCACGACCCTCATGCAAAACAGAACGCCATTGGTTTGCCAATTCACGGGCTTTTTTTAAAGAGACATGTCTTAATGCCCCCAAGCCCATTTCGCGACGACGCCCATGAATGGTATAACGATAAAGCCATTGAGCACCTCCATCTTTACGCTTATGAAGTAACAAGCCAGCACCATCATTATATTTGCCAGCCCCCAATGTTGCGACAGATCTTGCACTAAGACGGTTCATAAGAGCCATTTTTAGTCCTTTCTTGTATAAATTTTACCCACACACCAGCCCCGCTTTTGACGTGCAAGGGTATAGTTTTAATTGATTCAACATACACAGACTTGAAATGAGAGAATCTTACGATATTGGGACTCTCATTCAACATACAAAACAGTGAATTATCATTATAAATCAATGTCTTGTTACCTAAAAACTAGTCAAGATATTGGTTTTATAACGATAGTTCATTATTTTGCATATCGAACAATGGCTTTGAATATTGTAGGATTTTCTTAAATCCCTTTTATAGTGAAATCATCAAAATCATTTTGTAACATGTTACAGATATAAAGTTTACAATCATTTATATTTCAAAATCTATTTTATGATGAAACATTCAAAAATATTCTCTTACGCTGCATAAGAGGATTTAGAATGTGGATAAAACGCTTGAGAAAGAACGAAAGCTTCTGTTTTAGGAGAGAAAATAGTTTTCTTTCATGATAGGCTTAAAAAAGAAGTGGGTATGTATCGAAAAGCTGTTTGAAAAGAGATAAGAATGATTTCAATGCTGGAGTGGAAATAATATTGGAGAATGAATGATAGTGGTGTTAGCCTCTTTACAGAAAGTCAGCGCATGCAGAATATTTTGGTTTTAGGTATCTTCATTTCATTCTGTTGTTAATAGCGAAAAAAATTTTCAATAAAAGCCTATGATATATTTTCTTGATACAAAGAGTTTTATGCGGTGGTGAGTGCCTTTATGGCGCAACATAAAGTGCGTTTTCAGTGTGAAAGTGCTATGTGGATTGATGATGTAAGGTAGGATTTTGATTGAAGAGAGTGTTTTATCATTGATTATATCGGTTCCAATTTTAATGGAATACAACAATAATTTTATATCAGCTAAATTTGTTCTTTACTGCCTTGTGGGTAGGTCCAATCGATATTTGGGTTGTGATCTTTGATGCTGTAAGATTTTACAATCTAAGCAGTTGAAAATGCTGATAACATAAATTTCGTGATCGTTATATTCTAGCTTTTGAAATAGCGTAGGGTAATTGAAATAACGGTAAGATAGTAGCGTTTAGTAAGTTTTCCATAAAACGTATATTCGCAGACTTTTTTTCTATCATGAAGCGTTTTTTTAATGGTATGATTGATTTTCTTCGTGGTGAGTATGAAGAAAATGCGATACTGGGATGATGATTTTTAGCGGAATGCATCATGACTTACATATTAAGATAAAGCGGTCCTTCTCCACCTTGCGGGCAAGTCCAATTGATATTTTGGTTTGGATCTTTGATGTCGCAGGTTTTACAATGTATGCAGTTTGAAGCGTTGATAACATAAGTTTCATGATTGTTATGTTCTAGCCATTCGTAGACAGCAGCAGGACAATAGCGTGCGGAAGGTCCTCCATAAATTGCATATTCGGAGTTTTTTTGCTTTTCCAATGAAGCTATTTTTAAATGGCATGGTTGATTTTCTTCGTGGTGCGTATTGGAAAGTGCGATACTGGAGAGGCGATCAAAGGTTACAATACCGTCTGGTTTTGGGTAAGCAATGGGTTCAAAGTTTTTTGCTGGAGCAAGACATTCATAATCTGTTTTTCCATGAGAGAGTGTGTTAAATAAGGAAAATCCGAACAGCTGTTGCCACCATATATCAAATCCGGCAAGTTTGACTCCGTACTTTGTGCCGTATTTTGCCCAGAGTGGTTTGGCATTACGTACTTTATAAAGATCTTTACCAATGGGACCTTTTCTCCAATGTTCTTCGATTGCGTTGACTTCATCATGGGCACGTCCTTGCGCAAGAGCTGCAGCGATTTTATCGGCTGCTAATATACCAGATAAGATGGCATTATGTGATCCTTTGATGCGTGGAACATTAACAAAGCCAGCAGAACAGCCGATGAGTGCACCACCGGGAAAAGTCAGTTTTGGCACAGATTGCCATCCACCTTCGCTGATGGCGCGCGCACCATAGGAAAGACGTTTTGCGCCTTTGAAGATTTCATAGAGTTTGGGGTGTGTTTTAAAACGTTGAAATTCTTCAAAAGGAGAGAGATAAGGATTTTTATAATCTAAATGTACGACAAAACCGACAGAAATTAAATTGTTTTCCTGATGATAAATAAAACCTCCACCACCGGTATCATTGTCTAAGGGCCAACCGGTGAAATGTTGTACTAAACCTCGTTTATGTTTTTGAGGATCAATTTCCCAAAGCTCTTTAAGACCAAGTCCAAATTTTTGTGGTTCACGATTTTTGCTAAGATCAAACCTTTGTATGAGTTGTTTTGCAATAGATCCACGCGCTCCTTCTGCGATGAGAGTGTATTTTGCTAATAATGCCATACCGGGCATATAATTTTTCCCAGGAGTCCCATCTTTGTTAAGTCCCATGTCATTTGTAAGAACGCCAATAATTGCTCCGTTGTTGTCCTCGATAGTTTCCGATACAGCAAAACCAGGATAAATTTCAACGCCGAGTGCTTCAGCTTTTTTGCTCAGCCAACGGCAAACATTTCCAAGTGAAACGATATAACATCCGTTATTTGATAAGATTTTTGGATGAAAAATATGGGGAAATAGGGTAGCATGTTTTGGCTTTAGAAAAAAAAACTGATCACGAGTGACAGGTGTTATGAAGGGATGATCTTGTTCATTTCTCCATTCTGGCAAGAGAGCATCAATGCCGATGGGATCAACGATTGCACCAGAGAGAATATGTGTACCAACTTCTGTACTTTTTTCAACGATTGTGATAGAAAGTTCGGGGTTAATCTGTTTAAGACGTATTGCAGCAGAAAGTCCTGCAGGTCCTGCTCCGACAATTACTATGTCAAATTCCATAGTTTCACGTTGGTGATGCAGAGATGCATTCATGGCTTATAAAGCTTTCTCCAACTCTGGAATAATTTCATGAAGATCACCTACAAGAGCATAATCAGCAATTTGCATAATGGGGGCTTCTTCATCTTTATTAATGGCTACAATAATTTGTGCATCCATTATACCGGCTAAATGCTGAATTGCACCAGAAATTCCGACGGCGATATAGAGTTCAGGAGCAACGATTTTTCCTGTTTGTCCTATTTGCCAATCATTTGGGGCATAGCCGGCGTCAACCGCCGCGCGGCTGGCACCTAAAGCTGCTTCTAGTTTGTGAGCGAGAGGGAGAAGGAGTGCCATAAATTGTTCTTGTGAACCAAGACCACGTCCGCCTGATATGATAACACGTGCTGAAATAAGATCAGGGCGATCGCTTTTGTTGGTTTCTGCTTTTATAAAAGAAGAAAGGTTTGGATTGGGAGCTGGTGTTACCATTTTAATAGGAGCAGCATTATTTTGGAAGGGGGTTGGTGTAAAGGAGGCGGTACGAACTGTTAGCACTTTTTTACAATCATTGGTGCGAACAGTTTCAAGTGCATTTCCTGCATAAATTGGTCGTTTGAAGGTATCAGGTGCAAGCACGGCGATAATGTCTGAAATTTGCATAAGATCAAGAAGAGCGGCAACGCGTGGCATTATATTTTTACCGTTGCTGGTAGAGGCTGCCATGATCACATCATAATCATTTGCTCGTTGGACGATAGTGTTTGCCATAGGTTCGGCGAGTTGATGTTCTAAGTAGTCAGCTTCAGCAACAAGAATTTGTCGTACACCAATGAGTTTGGCATATTTTTCGGCAAGTGCGTGAATCTTTGTTCCACAAACTAAAATATCAATATCATCGTTAATTGCACGGGCTGCCGTGAATGCTTTTGCGGTTTCTTCAGTATTGTGTTCGGCTAATAACAGAATTGCCATAAGTTTTTATCCTTTTATGCATCATTTCTTTATGGTCCATTGGTTATCGACCTAAATGTGATTTGCTTGTTTGAGTGCGTGGACAAGCTCTGCTACATTCTCCACTTTAACACCAGGTTGACGAGGTTTGGGCTCTTCAACATTTAAAACGGTTAAACGTGGACTTATCTCCACATCAAAGTCAGCAAGAGCCTTTTGTTCAATGTTCTTCTTTTTTGCTTTCATAATATTAGGTAAAGAAATATAACGTGGTTCGTTTAACCGCAGATCAGCAGTCATAACGATGGGGAGTGGTAATGAAAGGGTTTGAGTCCCATCATCACTTTCGCGGGTAACCGTTGCGTGTCCATTTTCTATGTGCAGATGAGAAGCAAAAGTTGCTTGCCCCCAACCAAGAAGACCTGCAAGCATTTGTCCGGTTTGGTTGCTATCATCATCAATGGCTTGCTTTCCTAAAAAGACCATATCCGGTTTTTCTTCATGAACAATGACCTTGAGAATTTTAGCAATTGCTAAGGGTTCAAGAGTTTGCTCTGTTGTTACGAGTATGGCACGATCAGCACCCATTGAAAGTCCTGTTCGTAGGGTTTCTTGCGCGGCTTCTGTTCCAATGGAAACAAGGACAACTTCTGAAATTTTTTCGGATTCTTTTTGGCGGATTGCTTCTTCTACGGCAATTTCGTCAAAAGGGTTCATAGACATCTTTACATGAGACAGATCAATGCCTGTGCTATCGGGTTTGACGCGTATCTTGATATTATGATCAACAACACGTTTGACAGCGACAATTATCTTCATGATGATCCTCTTTAGATTATATAATCACAAGTTTATAGTAATAAGCATAAGAAACCAAATTTTTTAGAACGGAATCTCACTCATCTCATTGATTTTTTCATTATACAAACTTTCTTAAGTTTGCTGGTATTTTTTATCATTATTGTTTATCTCCAATTTTGTTTTTTGCACGCTTTAATCATTGTCACTTTCGTTTGAATAAAAAGTAAAAAATAATGAGAATTCATTTCAAATGAATGTTTTCGTTACAGTTTGTAAAACAGTTTTAAAAGAATTTAAACTAAAAGGGATACAGAATGGTAAAAGGCATCGCAAATAGGCACAATGAGGATATCCTTGTTTCGTTCCGTATGTGCAGTTTATAACAGGATAATTGCTCTGTAATGGCAGAAGAGTAAAAAAAGCAAAAAATGACCCTTTAAATGTTTCAGCACAAATTTTTGGAAATGTTTAAAGCTCTATTTACTAAAAGAGAGCACAATTTCCACTTAATTGATGCGATTCTATGCAGAAAATGAAGCATAGGTTAGTTCATAATCATGAGGGGTAGCTGTTTGTGAGTACGAATGGTCATACTACAAAGCAGATGAGGTATGGTAAACCTCCTTTTTTGGTTGTTGAAAAAAAGGAAAAAGTCAATACGTCTGCTGAAGCGACAATGTCGGATATCGCTAAAAATTTATGCTCTGTTTACGCACAAATGCAAATGAAGCATCCGTTTTCCCATCTGAAGTCACAGTGTTTTGTTGAAGAGAGTTTTAAATCTTATTTAGATGATATTAGTCGGGCAATCTTGGCTGAGTATTATAGGGGTCGCCAAAAAGAAAAGAAGCTTTTTGAACATTTAGAGCATATTAAAGCACTTATTCAGAATCTGCATAGCGAAAAGAAAAGTCTGGAAGAAGCAACGAAAACACAGAGTATTACTCGTTTAAAACCGCTTGATTCTGTGGAGCAGAGGCTTGCTCACAGGGCAGGTAAGGAAAAACAAGAACACTTCTCACTTAAAAAAGTGCCAAATTTTTCGCAACAAAACGGTATGTATGCGGTCTACAAAAATACTGAAAATATGTCGCAAAAAGAGAATAAAAGTTCTTTGTCAACAGGTGCCATAAAGCTTTCTTCAAAAAAAGATGAGAAGCCTTTGGATGATTGTATTATGCATGTGGAAAAACATGTAAGAGAAAAAAGATATTCTGATCTTTTAATGTCTGGTTATTCCATTGAGAATGATCGCTCTTCTTACTCAAATATACAATCTCTGGAGGGGAGCTTTTTGTTACGTTATCCTATTAAGAAATTTCTTATTTGTTTTTTAATCATTGCATTCGTGGTAGCATATAACGTTATGCTTCCATAGTTTTTTGAGAGGGGGCGTTTTTTTAACTTTTGATTGTGAGGATAGACGTGAGGTGCATTGCATCATTTGTAATTTTGTAAAGACATGTATGACATTTAAAATTGTCTTTCTAAACACGAAACAAAGATTATTGGAGAGGAAATCTCAAATTATTTTGAAAGTTCTGTTAAGTGAGTATTTATTTACCAATTGCTGAAATGTCTCTCAACATGTTGATCTTGATTGGCATGGGGGTTGTTGCTGGTTTTTTTTCAGGCCTTTTTGGGATTGGGGGTGGTTTTCTCATTACACCTTTATTGATTTTTTATAATATTCCTCCTGCTATTGCTGTTGGTACAGGAGTAAATCAGATGATTGCATCATCTGTGACGGGAGCAATTACGCATTTTAGAAGGCGTACTCTGGATATCAAACTTGGTATTCTATTAATATTTGGGGGGGGAATTGGCTCTTTAATAGGGATTCAGATTTTTTCTGTTTTGAAAAAACTCGGACAATTAGATCTCATGATTTCGCTTCTTTATGTGGTTCTTCTTGGAAGTGTTGGAAGTTTGATGATTATTGAAAGTTGGTACGATATGGTGCGCCAGCGTAAGGCACAAAAAGTCAATATTCGTCTTGCTGGTAGACATAATTGGATTCATCGGTTGCCATTAAAGATGCGTTTTCGAACATCAATGATCTATGTAAGTATCATTCCTATTTTAGGGATTGGTCTCATTGTTGGTTTGTTATCTTCTATTATGGGAATTGGTGGGGGATTCTTTATGATACCAGCATTGATTTATCTTTTGCGTGTTCCAACGAGTGTGGTGATTGGAACTTCACTTTTTCAGATTACATTTGTCTCCTCTTTTACAACAGTTTTGCAAAGTGTAACGCAGCAATCTGTTGATATTGTTTTGGCTTTTTTGCTAATGATTGGGGGAAGTATTGGTGCGCAATATGGAACACAGGCTGGACGAAAGTTAAAGGCTGAACAATTGCGTATGGCGCTTGCATTCTTGGTATTGGTTGTGTGTATGCGTCTTGCTTTCCAATTATTTGTACGCCCTGATAATCTTTTTTCTCTGGATATTCTTATGAGATAAAAATGGGTAGATTTTTTTCTTTATGCATTGTGACAGGTTACTTTTGTATCGTTTCTTTTTTTTCGTGGGCGCATGTTGGCGCGAAAACGGCGTTCATTGATCAAGTTAATCAAGAAACTATCCAAATTATTGTAACAACGAATACGATCACAGTTGATGCAAATTTCGATGGACGTGATCTTTATATTGCTGGTGTTTTGGAAAATATTGATCCGCTATATTCTCGACAGAACCGTTATGATATTATTGTGAGCTTGGAAGGACAAGCTCGACATGTGGTTATGCGGGAAAAGAAACGGAATGCTGGGGTTTGGATTAACGCAGATTCTCTTATTTTTAAAAATGTTCCTATTTTTTATTCTATGGTCACAACGCGTGAAATGGATGATATTACGAGTGTCGAAGATTATAAACGTTTAGGTTTAGGAGTATCTTATTTTTCGCTGCAGACGGATGAACAAAATCAGGAAAAAATACAAACCTTCCGTGATGAATTTATAAAATCACAAAAAGCCAAAAAACTTTATCATGAGGAAATAGGAGGTGTCCGTTTTGGTTCTGGTGCACTTTTTACAGCGCATTTTCGGTTGCCTGCAAATATTCCTGTTGGACGTTATAAAGCCTGCGCTTATCTTTTTCGCGATGGACAGTTTATTGATAGTGCGACCACAAATCTTGAAATTGTTAAAGCACATATTACCTACACAATCTTCCATGCGGCACATAAACACAGTTTTTTGTATGGTATTGTCGCCGTGATTGTAGCTATGAGTACAGGCTTTTTATGTCGTTTAGTTTTTCGAAAAGATTAGCGAAATGTTGGCATTTATTTTTTATGAAAAAGGCGTAAAAAAAGAAAAACAGGCACAACAATGATGGCTCCCATCATGGTCATATGGAAGAGATTGGTAAGAGTTATAAATCCTGTTTCCCACAGAGATCTAAAAAATTCTATTATTGTTCGTGTAAGACTTCGAGGTGTCCACCCAACAAAATTCATCACGATGCCAACAAGAAGTGAGATGATGAGCAATTTTATGGCAACACGCTTGAATGTACCTCCAAGAAATTCCTGAAAAGATTTGGACATATTTTTCTTTTTGTTCATTTTGATACATTTTTGAATATATTATATTTGAGTTGCGTAATACAATGGTATTTTCTTTATAAAGAAGAAACAAGTTTTTTATTATTTTTTTTTACTTCTCTTTCGAGTTTACCACCTTTTAATACTGGTGTAACATCTGTGCTTGTGTCTGAAACACGTTCGTGTTCTGTTGGCATTTTTCGGGATGTTTTCATAGTATTTCTTTCCTTAAAATTGTTGAATTTTCTTTTGTTTTTGGGGGGCAAGGAAACATCTATAATATTTTGACGTTTTTCATATGGTAAAAAAATTAAGAGCGTCAAAGTTTCCCGTGATGTTATTAATATGTTGTGTATAGAGTGAGATTTCAAGACTTCCTATTGGAGAGAAAGGCTATTCATCTCAGTAAAAACATAGTCATATAAATATTAAGATTGGATTTTTCAGTTTATTTGAATGGAAAAGATAATAAATTGTTTGTTGCAAAATAGGTGCAATGGATAAAACAGAATTTAGTATTTCTGAGAAAGCGGGGGTAAGATGTGTTGTTGAAAAAAATATGCGCAGGTACGTGAAGAAATATCAGATGGCTGTTGTTTATGCTTTAGATTAATCACCTTTTCCTTAAAAGATGATAAGAAGTGTGTTGGGAGAATGTCATTTACTAGGGGATTTTTTGCACAGCCAATTTTCGCAAAAACACCTGCTGACACTCTTATGATGGCTTGGAAACTTGATTCAATTAAGACGTTTAATTCTGCACAGCTCAAGAATGTTTAAGCAAGTGAAATTGTTATCAATGTTTGTGATAATTTGGTCTATTCTGCTACAGATGATGCGATTGAAACGGTTCCTTCTGGAGTAAAAAGTTGTGAGGTTTCAGGTGATAATAAAAGTATGGTGATGATTTTCTTCATGGATTGAAAAATGGCAAATTTGTTTGATGAAAAAGCAGGCGCAACAAATGTTGCAGATCATCTACATGATAATTTGAGGTTTAATGATAGTGGTTCTTCTAACGCTCACGATTTTGTTTGGAGCATGGAGGTGGATTGTTAGATTTAAGCATTGATTAAATATCGGTTATAATAAGAATACGATTCATCTTCGGTGCTTTATATAAGAATGAGGATTTTAGCGTATCGAAGATCACCATCATGAACGAACATTTTGTGTACAGAGTGGTATTTCAAGTCATTCTAGTGTGGAGAGTGATCATTTATTTCGATAAAGATGTGTTTATATTAAAATTGGATATTGCAACCTTCGTGAATTGAAAAATGGCAAATTTATTTGATGAAAAAGTAGGCGTAACAAATGTCGTAGAATTTAGTGTTTCTGAAATAGCAGGGGCTTTAAAACGCGTTGTTGAAGAGAAGTTTGGTTATGTACGGGTGCGTGGGGAGATATCAGGTTACCGTGGTGCTCATGCTTCGGGGCACGCTTACTTTGCCTTGAAAGATGATAAAGCACGGTTGGAAGCTGTTATTTGGCGCAGCATTATGGAAAAGCTTAAATTTCCTCCTGAAGAAGGGATGGAAGTTGTTGCTGTCGGCAAACTGACAACTTATCCTGGATCATCAAAATATCAAATTGTCATTGAAGCGCTTGAACCAACGGGAGTTGGCGCTTTGATGACTCTTCTAGAAAATCGCAAGAAAAAGCTTGCGGATGAAGGTTTATTTGACGAATCCAAGAAAAAACCTTTGCCTTACATGCCCAAAATCATAGGTGTTGTGACGTCACCAACAGGTGCGGTTATTCGCGATATTATTCACCGTATATCAGATCGTTTTCCATTGCATATTGTTGTTTGGCCTGTTCGTGTGCAGGGAGAAACAAGTGGGCAGGAAGTGGCAGCAGCTGTTGAGGGTTTTAATGCACTTCCTTTAGGAGGGATTGTTCCAAAACCTGACCTTATTATTGTTGCACGAGGAGGAGGAAGTTTAGAAGATTTGTGGGGGTTTAATGATGAAGCTGTTGTGCGTGCTGTTTATGCATCTTCCCTTCCTGTTATTTCTGCTGTTGGGCATGAAACCGATTGGACTCTGATTGATTATGTTGCCGACTGGCGCGCTCCAACACCTACAGGAGCTGCAGAAAAGGCTGTTCCTGTCAAGCTTGACCTTGAAGTGTATGTGACGTCTCTTGGTGCTCGTTTGCGCAAGGGGTTGGCTCGTTATTTTGATTTTCATCAACAAAAATTGCGTGCTATTATACGAGGTCTTCCGACTGTCGATCAACTTTTTGCTTTTTCGCGGCGGGGGTTTGATGAAATTTCAAGTCGATTACAGCGTGCTCTTTATGTTAATTTCGATAAAAAACGTTTTTATTTTCATGCACTTGGTGTCCGTCTTTCACTGCGTTTGTTAAATACTGAAAAAGCACAACGTAATACAAAGGAATACACCGCACGCCTTTACCGTGCTTTTGTATGCAATGTAGAAAAACAACGTACTCAGGTAGAAGTTGCGTACAGGCTTTTAAAAAGCACTTCGTATCAGAATATTTTAGAGCGTGGCTTTGTTTTAGCTTTGGGAGAAAATCATAAGCCTATTAAGCGATTGGCACAGCTTCCTGAAACTGGGGAAATAAATTTACGCTTTTTTGATGGTGAAATTCAAGTTTCAACACATGAGCATTTTCTTAATAAGTCTTCGAAATTCAAACGATTAAAGTCGAAAAAAGATGATCAAGGAACACTCTTTTAAGATGGTTAATATGACGCTCAATGAAGGTCTTCTTATGGGAGTGGATGGAAAAATTCGTTGTGCATGGGCAGGAACAGATCCACTTTATTGTGCTTATCATGACCATGAATGGGGTAAACCTGTTTTTGAAGATCATTGTTTATTTGAAAAAATTTGTCTTGAAAGCTTTCAGGCGGGGCTTTCTTGGCTCACAATTTTGAAAAAACGCTCTTCTTTTCGAAATGCATTTGATCATTTTGATTTGGAAAAAATTATCCATTATGATGAAAAAAAAATACAAATATTGATGCAAAATAAAGATATTGTTCGTCATCAAGGAAAAATTCGATCAGTGCTCAATAATGCAGTCAGAGCACAGGAAATTATAACAGAGTGGGGAAGTTTATCTCGTTATTTTTGGTCCTTCCAACCACCAAAATCGGAGCGTTATGAAAAGATAGATTTTCAAACATTATTGATGAACCCTATAACGCCTGCCTCTCTTCGTCTTTCTAAAGATTTAAAAAAACGTGGTTGGACATTTGTTGGTCCCACAATCTGTTATGCTTTTATGCAATCTGCAGGGATTGTCAATGATCATCTTGAAGGATGTTTTTGTCGGTAAATTTGTAAATTCTTTTCTCAAAGGTTCTATCGATGCTAATATAATAGCATGTTTGAGACAAGAATTAAGACATGTGAGCACTTTGTAAAAGATCACAGCTTTTGTATGGAAAATTGGGGAGAGTATATTGCATATATCTGTCTGAAGAAACTTTAAAACTGATATACATGATATATAACTTCATTGAGAGAGAATATAAAGACGTTAAAGGTATCAAAATTCTCGGATTTACAATTTTCAAAGTTATCTAAAGAAATATTTTTTAAATAATAGAAATTACGCATTGCTGCATACTTTTGTTTAGTATGTTTTGAGTGTAAGCATATCTCTCATCAAAGTGCCAAATGCCCTTTGTCTTGCTTGTTTATACGTGCTTTGTATTCGTGCATATGTTCTTAAAGATACTTTAATCATTGTTCAAAAATTCATTTTACCACAGGCTTTATACGAGGAATAAGGCAAAGTTTATTGTGCATTACTATTTTTACTTCTTATCAAGGTATGGTGCACTTACTTTTCTGTCAGCTCTTTGTGGTTGTGAAACTGTCGCATTAAGATAGTCCATAAAAGGCGCATATTGAGGTCTTTTTAAAGTGATTTTATCTCTCTACAGCTTATCCCCTTATGACACACTAGGGGATGATTTTGATAGATTTATCATAAAAAAAAGCCTTAAAGTAAAAAAATATGATATTTGGATCTTTCATGCAACATGCAAAGTGATGCATTATCATTGTAAATCAATATGTTGATTGTAACAGATTCGTGGAAGGTATTTTACTCATGAACATTGATGATAAAAGTAAAGTGTCTTCAGGTTTATCGGTGTAGAACTTTTATTGCATTTATGATCCTTGGTATATTTACATGGGGATAATTATCAAATACTTGTGTTGCGTTTTGTTATTTAATAGCTTTTTCCTTAAAGAATGTTCTTTCTGTGTATGTTTTGGAGATGCTTAAGATCAACAGGTTTGTATCTACTACACTGCTTTGTTGAAGCTTTATAATTTACTGTTAGAAACAAGAGTGGATACGGAGTATTATTGGGTGTTTGGTGCTGGTGGTTGCGAAGCAGTGGTGAATGGAAAAACTGGGAAAATTTATAGTCAATTATATCTTTTTTAGGAGATATGAAAGATTCTATTTATATCAATGGGAAAGTGCATTTTATTCTGTGGCTTTTAGTTAATTATAACATTTTTGAAAAATTAGAGTTTAGAGATGTTGTTGTTTCTCATTGTAGATTTATTTCTATTGGTCCATTTGATGGTATCAAAAAAGAAAACTTTCCTTTTACGCTTGATCTAAAAGATTAAACAATTTTTATGGTAGGTAGCATCTTCATCAACAAAAGGTTTTCTTGTGTTTTGCTTCCTGTGCAGATTATTTTTAATAATGCAGTGATATCAGGGTAGATTTTAAAACTGAGTGTGGGGGGAGATACGATTATTTTTTTAAAGTTTGCGCATTATTGTTTATATTATTTATGCATATTATTTTTATAACTTAAAGGAATAGGATAGTAGATCTATGAATTTCTGTATGATAACGTTCTCTCATTTATTTGGGAATAAGGTATAATTTATTGTGGTGGACAAAGAGCTACTTTGATGCCAGTATAAGACTAGCTGGTAGAAGATATATTGCGTTTTTACTGTGGTTTAATTGAGATTAAGCGATTAAACTTAAAGGTCAATAACTCTGTATAGAATGTGTTTATTCAATCTTGTTGTTATAAACTTTTCGCATCTTTTCAGAATAAGTAATTGATATAATAAATTTTAAAAGGAAAAGTCTATGAACCTGAAAAAAAAAATATTGAAAGGCAGCAGTTCTTTTATTTCTACTTTTATTGCTATGGGACTGTCTGTGCAACCAATATCCGCAAAAACACCTTCTGATACCCTCGTGATGGCTTGGAATCTTGATTCAATTAAGACGTTTGATCCTGCACAAGTTAATGATGTTTATGCAAGTGAAATTCTTATCAATGTTTGTGATAATTTGGCCGATTCTGCTACAGATGATTCAGCTAAAATAGTACCTTCTTTGGCCAAAAGTTGGGATGTTTCAGGTGATGATCAGAGGACAGAAATTACTTTTCATTTGCGCGATGATTTGAAGTTTAATGATGGTCGTTCTGCGAATGCTCATGATCTTCTTTGGAGCATGAAGCGGGTTGTTAAATTAAAGCTAGGCAATGCAGCAATATTTAATGAATATGGGATTACAGAACAAAATGTTGATGAGGCTCTTCAGGCACCGGATGAAAAGACAGTGGTGATGAAATTTGATAAGCCTTATCCAGCAGAGCTTATTCTTAATAATATCGCTGCCAGCCGTGCTACTGCTTTGCTTGATCGTAAGACAATTATGAAACACGAAAAAGATGGCGATATGGGAAACCGGTATTTGGTAAGTCATGCTGCTTGTGTTGGTCCTTATCAGTTAAGTAACTGGCGTCCTGGAGAAGCTCTTTTGTTGCGTGCAAGTCCCCATTATTGGGGAGAAACGCCTAAGTTGAAGAAAATTTTAATTCGTCATGTGGCAGAGACAGGAACGCAACGTTTATTGTTACAAAAACATGATGTTGATGTTGCACGTGATTTGACACCTGAGGATTTAGCAGATCTTCAAGCAACAACAGATGTTAAGATTAAAAAATTGTTGACACCATCCATGATGTATTGGGGCTTCAATACGACAAATCCTATTCTTGCTAATGAAAAAGTGCGTTTGGCAATGCGTTATTTGATTGATTATGAAGGTCTTGGAAAAAGTTTTCTCAAAGATGTTGGTATTCCACGTGCAAGCTTTCTTCCTCTTGGTAATTTTGGAGCTTTGGATGAAAAAGAAGGGCAACCCTTTAAACTTGATCTTCAAAAAGCGAAAGAGCTCTTAATAGAAGCAGGTTATCCGGAAGGTTTTGAGATCAATTGTTTAATAGGGAGCTCTCCTTATGCCTTACCAATTGCTCAATCTATTCAAGATAATGCTGCAAAAGTGGGGGTGAAGCTTAAAATTGAACGTTTGGCAGGTACGCAATTGTTTTCAAAAGTATATGCGCGTAATTTTGATACAGCTTTTATAGGATGGAGTAATGACTCTTTGGATCCTTATACGATGGCTTCACATCTTATATACAATCCTGATAATCGTTTTGAAGCTAAAAACACAGCTTATCCCAGTTGGCAATGTGGATATTTTGATGCAAAAATGAATCAAAAAGTTGAAAATGCATTGTTTGAAAAGGATCCACGGAAGCGGGAGCAAATGTACGCTGATTTGCAGCGTGAATTTATGCAAAAAGGACCTTATGCTTTTATTTTTCAGAAATATAATGTTGTTGCTATGACACCTAGTGTGAAAAAATGGGTTTGGAATAGTGCACCACGTATTTTTTATAGTGCCATTGAAAAATAGTTGGTTATTTGGCTATTAAGTGCTGTAAAATATAAAAAGAGCGTAGTCATAACGTAAAGTGATGAAAGTATCCTCTCACATAGAGTCCTTTGAAAACCATTTAGGGTGTAAATTTAGGGTATAAAATTGTGTGGGAGGCCTTTTGCATAGCCATGATTAAAATGTGTTTATAGGAAATACTGTATTGGGTAAGTGTGAAAAGGAGGGCTTTAAAGATATTTTTCTTTGAGGTCGAGATTCTGCACATTCCTTTATTATAAATTTATTCTTGAGAAATTATTTTAGGATGTTTTTTATTATATACAGTGCTGTTTAAAATAAAACAGAAACACAAAAAATACTTTTGAGTTTAAAAAAGATACGATGAATTGTGACGGGATAGAGTGCAATAGGAGAGAATGAATGTTAAGAAAAATTTTTATTTTATTATACATAATCATTTTTTTTAATGGCTCTATACCAGAAGCATTAAGTACACCATCTAAAGATACTTTGGTGATGGCATGGAATGTTGATTCAATTAGTAGTTTTGATCCAGCTCAGTCCGTTGAGGTTGTCACGAGTGAATTGTTGACAAATATTTGTAGTGCATTGGTGCAGTATGATAAGAATGATCCTACAAAAATTCGTCCTGCTATGGCCCAATCTTGGGAGGTCTTAGATGACGGAAAGAGAATAATTTTTCATCTTCGTAATGATTTAAAGTTTGATGATGGAAGAAAGGCTACGGCGCAAGATCTTGCATGGTCAATGAAGCGGATTGTTAAATTAGGATTGGGTTATGCTCAGTCTTTAATAAGCTACGGATTTACTAAAGATAATATTGAGACAAATATTCAGGCTCTTGATGACAAGACTTTGCAGCTGGAATTAGATAAACCCTATCCTATTCATCTAATACTAACTGTTATTGGGCAGTCCTATGCTTCTGCTTTACTTGATCGGAAAAAGGTTGAAGCAGAGAGTGTTGATGGTGATATGGGTAACAAATATTTGGCTACGCATTCGGCTTGTGTCGGACCTTATAAATTAGTACGCTGGTCACCTGGAGAAAAAGTTGTATTACAGGCTACCCAACATTATTGGGGAGATGTGCCTAAAATTAAGAATATTGTCGTGCAGCATGTTTCTGATTCAGCGAGTCAGAGATTTCTGTTGGAAAGAGGTGATGTTGATATAGCGCGAGATCTTTCTTCAGGGGATGTTTTGGACATTGAAAAACGAGGGGGGACAGTTAAAATTGGTCGTGTTTTGCGACCGCAAACGGTTTATTTATCACTGAATAATAGAAATACAATTTTTGCTAACGAAAAAGTAAGATTAGCATTTCGTTATTTGATTGATTACGAAGGTCTTGGAAAAACTGTTTTAAAGGGTATTGCCATTCCACGTGCAACCTATATGCCATTGGGGGTTCCTGGAGCTTTGGATGAAAAAGAAGGATTGCCATTTAAGTTAGACTTAGAAAAAGCAAAGCAATTGATTAGTGAAGCGGGCTATCCTGATGGTTTTCAAGCAAATATTTTAGTTGGTAGCCTTAGTTATATGTCGTCTGTGGCACAGTTTATTCAAGAAAATGCACGAAAAATAGGGATTAAACTCACAATTGAAAGAATAGCACAGAATCAATTATTAAGCCGCGTGCGTGGTGGAAAATATGATACTGCTATTATGGGATGGGGAAGTGCTGATCCTGATGGACATCCTGCTTCATTAAATCATGTTTTTAATCCTGATCCAACATTTACAAAAAAGCATAGTATGTATTTGGCTTGGCGCGCTGGTTATTATGATGAAAATGTCAATAAAATGGTGATGGATGCTTTGTTTGAACAAGATCAAAATAAGCGTATTGCGCAGTATCGTGCTTTACAGCATTATGTGCTTGAACATGGTCCTATGGTTTATTTGTTTCAGACATATTATACTGTTGGGATAGGACCTGCAGTAAAAAAATGGGTTTGGAATAGTTTTAGGCTTTACTACAACGATGCAGAAAAATAGAAATAAGCATGTTATGAAGAAAATTGTATAACGTGCTTGATTAGATTCTCCTTTATTATATAAAAAAGGTTTTAGTTTTATGTTTGGTTGCTATGGAGAGGGATATACTAGTGGTTTTACCATGTTTAGATGCTGAAAGAGTAGTCTCACAAAAGCAGAAAAGATTGTTTGTATGGGACTTCTTTTTCAAGGGATTGAAGCTGCTAATTTCAGTTTTTATGACGCTTCTTGGGTTGGTAACCATTACTTTTTTTATTGGTCATCTTCTCCCTTTAGATCCTGTTCTTGCTATTCTTGGTGATAATATTAGCCAGGAAGCTTATGATGCAATGTTTTATAAGTTGGGTCTTGATAAGCCGTTGGTTGTTCAGTATTGGAACTATCTTCGTGATGTATTTTCGTTTAATTTTGGAGATGCTTTAACCTCAGGGCGTCCTGTCTTAGAAGATGTTATGCGTGTATTTCCTGCAACGTTGGAACTTGCCACAGTCGCTATTGTTATTGGCACGAGTCTTGGTATTCCATTTGGTGTTTTTGCAGCAATGTATCGTGATTCATTTATTGACTATTTTGTTCGTATTTTTACACTCCTGAGTTATTCCACTCCGACTTTTTGGCTTGGTTTAATGGCGCTATTGATATTTTACGCTAAGCTTGGTTGGATTGGTGGTCCAGGGCGTATTGATTTTCTTTATGAGTATTCTTTTGAACCTAAAACGGGATTTTTTCTGTGGGATACTGCTCGTCAGGGAGTGTGGGATGCTTTTTGTAATGTCTTTGGTCATATTATTATGCCCGCTTTAATCTTGGCTTTTGGTGCTATGGCTTATATTAGTCGTATGACCCGTGGGTTTATGATTGAACAGCTTAATCAGGAATATATCATTACAGCGCGTGTAAAAGGATTGTCGTTGATGCGAACGGTTTGGGGGCATGCTTTCCGTAATGCTGCTGTTCAAGTTATTACTGTTGTCGCGCTTTCTTACGCTTTTTTATTAGAAGGTGCTGTCTTGACGGAGACCGTTTTTGCTTGGCCTGGCTTTGGGCATTATTTAACGAATGCTCTTTTGGCTGGAGATATGAATGCAGTTGTTGGATGCACTTTGCTTATAGGGTTTATCTTCGTCGCCATTAATTTATTTTCTGATTTGCTTTATCGCATCTTTGATCCAAGGACACGTTGAATATGACAACAATAAATCATCAAAAATTGCAATCCTCATTTTTTTTGAGGCGTTGGCTCAACGAACCGATTCCACGGACAATGGTTCAAGCAAATGTACAAAGAATCTATCGTGCATTAATCAAATTTTCTCATAATTTTTCGGCTATCTTTGGTTTGATTATTATTTGTATTATTATTTTCTGTGCAGTTTTTGCTCCTTGGATTGCTACGCATAATTTTGTGAGCAATGATCTTGCTCATCGGTTGCAACCACCATCTATGCTGCATTATTTGGGGACAGATGAATTGGGGCGTGACATTTTTAGTCGTCTTGTTTTTGGTGCGCGTATCACTCTTTATGTTGTTTTTCTCACGACAATTATTGTTGGGCCAATCGGACTGATTGTTGGGGCTGTATCTGGCTATATAGGGGGATGGGTTGATACTGTTCTTATGCGCATTGTTGATGTTTTTCTTGCTTTTCCAGCTTTGATTTTAGCGCTTGCTTTTTCAGCAGCATTGGGACCAGGCATTGAAAATGCGTCTATCGCAATTTCCATTGCAGCATGGCCACCAATAGCGCGTTTAGCACGTGCTGAAACTTTAACGATACGATCATCTGATTATGTTTCTGCGGTCCGCTTGCAAGGGGCATCGGCTTGGCGCATTATTTTGTTTCATGTCGCACCAATGTGTATTCCTTCAGTGGTCGTCCGGTTAACGTTAAATATGTCTGGGATTATTTTGACGGCTGCTGGTCTTAGTTTTTTAGGTTTGGGAGCTCAACTTCCGAGTCCTGAATGGGGGGCAATGCTTTCGTCAGGGCGTGAATTTATGATGACAAATTGGTGGTTGGCGGCAGTACCAGGTTGTGCAATATTGTTTGCAAGCCTTTCCTTCAATCTTTTAGGTGACGGGCTTCGTGATATATTGGATCCACGCAATGGATAAAAAATTATTAGAGATAGAAGATTTACGTATTTCTTTTCCCACAACGCGTGGCATTTCAGAAGTGGTGCGCGGCGTTAGTTTTTCCGTTGGAAAAGAAAAGATCGGAATTGTTGGTGAATCTGGGTCCGGAAAATCAATGACTGGGCGCGCCATACTAAAGTTAAGTCCAAGAGCAGCAATTGTTAAAGCCAAAAAAATGCGTTTTGACGATGTCGATTTATTGGCTGCCAGGGAACCTCAGATGCGAACTATTCGAGGGAAACGTATTTCAATGATTCTGCAGGATCCAAAATATTCGCTTAATCCATTAATGCGGATTGGAGGGCAGATTATGGAAGCTTACCGTATTCATTATCGCGTTTCAAAAGCCGAAGCCCGAGAACGATCAATTTCTATGTTGGAATCTGTTCATATTCGTGATCCTGAACATGTGATGCGATTATTCCCTCATGAAATATCAGGTGGTATGGGGCAGCGTGTGATGATCGCTATGATGCTTATTCCTAAACCTGATTTAATTATTGCTGATGAGCCAACTTCTGCACTTGATATTACAGTAAGACTCCAGGTATTATCCGTATTGGATGAGCTTGTAACCAAATATGGAATAGGGCTTATTTTCATTAGTCATGATTTGAATACTATTGCTAATTTTTGTGATCGTGTTTTGGTTATGTATGCAGGTCGTGTGTTAGAAGAATTGCCTGCTTGTGATTTATCTCGTGCATGTCATCCTTATACTAAAGCTTTGCTAGCTAGTTTACCACGGCTTGACAATCCTGTTGATGTTTTAGCAGTTCCTGAACGTAATCCTGATTGGTTGTATAGTCCTACGATCGTTAATGGTGTTGAAGGAGTTACTCCATGAGCAATTGTGAGAATATACTTGATGTTTCTAATTTATCTGTAACATTTGGACATCGGCACAAGGCTGTGACGGTTGTTAAAAATGTCAACTTTCATATTCAGCGTGGTGAAGCCTATGGTCTGATTGGTGAATCAGGATGTGGAAAATCAACTATTCTGAATACATTAGTTGGGCTTATTTCAGATTATAGTGGGCACTTCGTTTTTGATGGAAAAGAAGTAGAAAAAAAAAGAAATAAGAATTTTCTACGTCGGATTCAAATGGTTTTTCAAGATCCTTATGCTTCGCTGCATCCAAGAAAAATGGTCTATACTGTTCTTTCTGAATCTCTCAAAATTCATGGGATGGATAATTCAAAAGAACGTATATGTGATGCTTTAAATTCCGTTGGTTTAGATTCTTCATTTCTTTATCGTTATCCTTATGAGTTATCTGGAGGGCAACGTCAGCGTATTGCTCTTGCACGCGCTTTAATTATAGAGCCAGAAGTTTTGCTACTTGATGAGCCTACATCTGCATTGGATGTGTCGGTACAGGCTGAAATTTTAAATTTATTGAAATCATTACGAGAGGAAAAAAAGCTCACTTATTTGATGGTATCTCATGATCTTGCTGTTGTTGCACACATCTGCGAACGTGTTGGAATTATGCATAAAGGAGTTATTATTGAAGAGCTTAGCAATGATGATTTACGCAATCTGCGCGCAAAAAATGACTATACAAAAATGTTTCTTGAAGCAAGTATTGAACCTATTGTGCATAGAGAAGAAAGAGTATAATAGGCTTTACAGAAGAAAAAATTAACTTTCTAAAATGATTAAGATCATTTTTTAAATATTTTGGATGTTTTCTATTCTTAAATGAGGAAATACGTTATTTTAAATAAACATAGATTTTACACATTAAAGAAGTCAGAACGCTGTTTTTCGCAGTATTTGCTTGTTTATTCATAAATATGTCATTTTTGTTGTGTCATATTCTCACATTCTTAGCATAATTAATGCTTTTCAATAATTTTCCTTTGTTTTTTGCAAGAATAATCTCGTAAATTTCTTTAGATGCTTGTTTTTTTTTAAGAAAACTCAAAGTTTTTAGGTATGGTCTGAAATGAATGGATGTTAAGTATAATAATTATCGCTGACGTTACGCAGGATAAAAGGAATCTTATACATAAACAGTATTTTTAATATATTTATAATTTTATTTAAAGAAGTATTATTAAAAAGTATTGTTTTTATTTAATCTTTATTTATTGTCTATTAAAATATATATTTATTAATAAATATTATTATAAAATTTTATTCATAAAATATAGTAATTATTTGCAGATAAACTTATCATTTTATAATGAGAAATAGAAATGAGTAAGGTGCTGAAAAAATAAAAACTGAGTAATAAAGAGCAATATTTGTATGATTGTACATATGCAAGAAGGAGAAGAGTATTTTGTCATTTTAGAATCGGCAAAGTAATAGGTTTGTTTTAGGAGTATATAAAATTAGGAAGTTTCAAAGAACCTTTGAGAAGTCTTTGAAGAGTTTGCTTCTTTAAAAGCTCATTCGAAAAACTGTGAAAAAATAAATTGATACAAAATCTGATGTCAAAATGTACAAAACTCAGTGACAAATTACAAACGTATAAGTTAGGGAGAGTTGTTCAGTACAGAAAAAAGAGCTACTCGCATTCGCATCAGAAAAAAATGAGGAGCCAATGAAAACAAATTAGGTAAAGTTGTATAAACCGTAAAAGGTGGAATAAAAGATAGTCCAAAAATTTCTATTTGAACAAAAATCTATATATTTCAATTTATTAAATAAAAAACGGTGCCGCATGCCGGATTCGAACCAGCGACCCCATCATTACGAATGATGTGCTCTACCAACTGAGCTAATGCGGCATATGCTTGTACATTAAACAAACAAGAATTAGCTTGAGGGTAATAACCAAAACTATGCACAAAAGCAAGTATACATTTTTTCAATAATTTATGAGATGGTACTCGTTGGGGTAAGAAGAATCCTTCATGACAATTAAGAACAGAACAGTATTTTTATTTTAATATGATTAAATAGTTTTCAATTGACGATCATATCAAATCTAGAACTTGTATAAAAAGTGCATTTTGGGAATGGAAAGTGATATCAGGATATTTCCGTTAAGATAAAAATATCTTTTACTTTAATGGAAAATGAAACAATTTATTGAAAAAGCGATTGAGGGAATATGAAGTATCATCACTCTTTGTGAAGTGCAGATAAGATCAGTGGAGTTTGTAGAAAATTACTTCTCATTTTTATAAAAATGAGGATAAAAAGGATGCTTTAATAAAATTAAACATGTTTTTATTGAAAATGGAGTAAAAACTATGTCGGATGAAAATCGACTGATAGAACTGGAAACGAAACTAGCTTATCAGGAAAGGCTTATTGAAGAGCTTTCTTGCGTGGTGACAGATCAATGGAAAAGTTTGAATGAGATGTCTAAAAAAATTAATATCTTAACAAGGCGGTTTGCGGATTTAGAAGAACGGAATTTTTCTGAAACTGTTGTGCCTCCGTCTTCTCATTAATAAGGATGCTAGATATTTTTTCGAAGCTTTCAAATTATTTTCGATAATAGTATCTTGGTTTTTTCAAGAGATAGCGGGTAATCACTCTCAATAGTATTATTTTATCATAACTACAGTTGTTGGTTATCCAGTTTTTTTATTTTGTTCTTTTAAGCAGATAAGTTCGCCGCCTTTGATAGGATTTAGAATTTTTCTTAATTATTTCAATAAATTCTAATTTTATAAGGAAGTTGATATTATAAGAAGGCATTTTTGTATGCAATTTATGGTGTGGGAAAACAGAGAAAAACTTTTAGAAAAGATAAATGAAAGATCATAAGCGATTTTAATTATTGCAATATATTCAATTTCTTCTGTACAGATTTTTATAGCAGGAATGGCAAGTTAAATTAAGTAGTCCATTGCTTTTAATGAATGAAAACGAGCTTATACTTTAGTTATTTATAGCAAACATAAGAGTTGGTGTATGTTTGATTAGGCGTTTTTTGTATGTGCCTGTTATCAAAGTAGCTTTCAGCTCTCTTGATAAAATAAGACTCTCTAACGTGTGTTGATTGTGTATGGTACAATGACTTTAGAAAAGGCTTTTCAATATCAGTTATATTCTTCCTTTTATATATACGATATTTTATGAAAGGGCTTTTGTTTTTCGCGATTCAATGTACAAAATATTATTGCTATAGCACCCAATATAAACCACACTGGTAAACAAGTAAGCGCAATACAAATTGAGGATAGGGGAGAAGGTATGATATTATGTAGAGATTGGTTCAATTCATAGATATCTGTTTGCAGAAGATTTGCCAATATTTTACTCAAGGGGGTTGTTGTCCAGTGTGATGCGCTCATAGAATGTACGCTATCAATGGCAAAGACTATAATTGTTAGTGTAACGAAAATGAATGTCATGAATTTGAGTAAAGGGCGAAGCATATTTCTTCCTATAATTTAAATGGAACAATTGCATAATGCACAGCAAAATAAGCGGTTGCATTGTGACAAAAAAATAAGTTTATGTCCGTTTTGTATTTTTTTATAAGAGGTATAAAAACTCCGATTATTTTATTTCTATAAAAATTGAGTTTGAATTCAACAAAAGTAATGAGGAATGATGTTTGAAGAAAAGCATAATGAATTAAAGCGTAACCTTCAAAATCGTCATGTTCAAATGATTGCTTTGGGAGGCGTCATTGGAACGGGGCTTTTTTATGGGTCAACAGAATCTATAAAATTAGCTGGTCCTTCAACCATTCTAGCTTATCTTTTTGGGGGGATTATTATCTATTGCATCATGCGAATGCTTGGTGAGATGTCTGTAGAAGAACCAACATCTGGTACTTTTAGTTTTTTTGCTTATAAATATTGGGGAGATTTAGCTGGTTTTATAACAGGTTGGAATTATTGGTTTCTTTATGTTCTCGTTAGTATGACTGAACTTACAGTTATTGGGTTTTATCTAGATCACTGGATTTTGATTGATCATTGGAAGTCATCTTTTAGTATTCTTTTGTTGGTGACATTAATCAATTTATTGAATGTTCGTTTTTATGGTGAATTTGAGTTTGGTTTGGCTTTGGTTAAAGTCGCTGCTGTTGTTGGTATGATTATTTTGGGAATTTTTCTCATTATAACTGGAATAGGTGGGGATCAAGCAGGTATTTACCATCTTTGGGCACATGGCGGTTTTTTCCCTTATGGTGTAGTGGGCGTTGTTTTGGCTACATGTGTGGTGATGTTTTCTTTTGGAGGTACAGAACTGATTGGTATTGCTGCTGGAGAGATATCAAATCCACGAAAAACAATACCCATAGCTATTCGTAAAATTATGTGGAGGATTATAATTTTTTATATTGGCTCTATGAGCATCATTATGATGATAAGCCCGTGGAACATGATCGAGAAAAATGGTAGTCCGTTTGTCACAATTTTTGAGACTATAGGAATTCCAGCTGCTGGTCATATTTTGAATTTTGTGGTCATTATGGCTGCTATTTCTGTTTACAATAGTGGCATTTATTCCAATGGACGTATGCTTTATAGTTTATCTATGCAGAAAAATGCACCACATATTTTTAGTAAACTTAGTGCTGCTCGTGTTCCTTATGTCGCTATCCTTTTTTCATCAATTTGTACTGCGTTGATTATCGTTGTTAATGCTTTTGTTCCTGATAATAGTTTTATGCGGATTATGGCTCTTGCAACTGCGGCAGCGGTTATAACTTGGGCTATTATTGTTATTGTTCATTTGAAGTTTCGAAAGGCACATAAAAATAAAAAAGGCGATTTTATTTATGCATTTGGTTTATATCCTTACGCCAACTATTTTTGCCTCTGCTTTCTAGCCTTATTATTTTGTATTATGTTTTTAAGTGGCTTTGGACAGAATGGGTTAATGGTCAAATTTTTTGATATGATAGGAATAAGAGTATCTTTTCTTGAAACATATATTCCTGTGCAGATGCCTGATATGAGTTTGTCCGTTATTATTATTCCTGTATGGTGTTTATTTTTATTCTTGGGCTATAAACTGAAGCGATAGCGGTAAAAGAGATAATAAAAGGGATTGATAGGAATAAAGTTTTGGGGATTATAAAATTTGATAAGGTGACACAAGTCTTTGGTGATTTGTGTGTTTTGAAAGATATTACTATACAGCTTACAGAAAAGAGAATTGCTGTTATTGGTGCCAATGGTTCTGGAAAAAGTACATTTGTTCGTTTGATCAATGGGCTACAATTACCATCTTATGGTTTTATAAGTGTTGATGGGCTTGATACAAAGCGTGATGCAAAGGCAGTAAAGCGTAAAGTAGGGTTTGTTTTTCAAAATCCAGATAATCAAATTGTTTTACCATTGGTGGAAGAAGATTTATCTTTTGGTCTTAAAAATCTGAAACTTAGTAAAGATGAAATTAAGGAGCGTGTAGATGAAATTTTACAGCGCTATGATCTTCAAACGTTTAGAAATCACGCAGTTCACTTATTAAGTGGTGGACAAAAACAACTCGTTGCCATTTCTAGTGTAGTGGCCATGAAACCAGACTATATTGTTTTCGATGAGCCGACGACATTACTTGATTTGCGAAATAAGCGCCGTGTTACGCAAGTTATAGAAGAATTATCACAAACGGTGATTATTGTATCACATGATTTGGAGTTTCTCGAAAGGTTTGATAGAGTGCTTGTATTTGATAAGGGGGAAATAGTTGTTGATGATGTACCTTTTGTTGCTATCAAAGAATATGTAAGAAGAATGTCGTGATCGGTTTATATCTTCCTCAAGATACTTTTGTTCATAGACTCAAACCAGGAATTAAGTTGCTTTTCCTTGTTGTGTGTACAACCATTCTATTGATGGTATCAGCCGTACCACTTCTTTTATTTTTTTTATTATTTGTAGTTTTACTGTATAGAATTGCTAAGGTTCCTTTTAACAATGTGTTGAAGCAGCTTAAATCAATGGGGTTACTTTTAATATTTATCTTTGTTTTCCAAGTTATTTTTAAAGGTTGGTTTACAGGTTGTGAGGTTATATTGCGGTTTCTTTCTCTCATTTTTTTAGCATTACTTGTATCTTTAACAACGAAAGTTTCGGATATGGTGAGTGCAATTGAAACATGGCTTCAACCATTTCGACGTTTTGGAATAAACCCATCAAAATTTAGTATGGTTTTATCTTTGGCAATCAGGTTTATTCCGGTTGTTAGTGAGAAATTTAATGAAGTGCATGAAGCACAGCGAGCACGTGGACTTGATAAAAATATTGCCGCTCTGGCAATACCGTTAATTATACGAACAATAAGGATGGCTTCAGAAGTTGCTGAAGCACTCGATGCGCGATGTTATGACGGTGATACTGAAAATATTTAACGATGGTACACAGTTATTCATAGTAAGGGGGTAATTAATGAACACAAAAGATCTAACTTATATTGCTTTATTTGCGGCTATTTACGTGGTTTTAAGTAGTTTTCCTGCTATTTATCTTCCCATTTCTCTTGGTGTGCCGATTACTGCTCAGTCGATGGGGCCTATGTTAGCAGGATCTATACTTGGGGCGAAAAGAGGCTTCTTGGCATCATTGCTTTTTCTTGTACTTATAGCAGTTGGATTGCCTGTATTACCTGGTGGACATGGAGGCATGAGCGTTTTTTTAGGTCCTACGGCTGGCTATCTGATTGGTTTTGCGGTTGGTGCATTTTTTATTGGCTTTATGGTTGAGCTCTTTTGGCAGCGATTAAATTTTGTTATATTATGTGTGATAAATGCTGTGGGTGGAGTTGGCGTCGTCTTTCTTTTGGGAATACCATGGATGGCGTATATTACTAAGACTCCTTTATGGGCAGCAATAATGAGTACATTCGTTTTTTTGATTGGTGATTTTCTGAAAGTATTGATTGCATCTTTTGTTGCATTGGCGATCAAAAAATCCACACCTCTTATTAAGTCAAAGAAAGGGTAGTTCTATTTTTAGCCAAGGCGTTGAGGGTTATATAAAGACCAAAAAAGAGAATATAATAAAGTTTTCTTTTTTATTTTTGGCAGTGATGAAAGGGAATATACTAGGAGAAAATAAGCTTTATATACTGTATAAATGACAATCTAAAAACAGTAATGTATCTTATATAGTATTTATATTTAAATATCATTAACAAGCATTGTAAATTGTTTTTTCTTATTTTAGTTATAATAAATTTATTATATATAGTATAAGCATTAATTTAAATACAAAATGTAATTTTTATTTCTGTATTATTTTTTATTTACATAAATATAATATTGTGTTATTTACATTATGTATATTTGTTAAAAAATATAAAGAAAAGTAAAAATATGAATATAAGATATTTCTTTGCTATATGCGCTGTTATTTTAAGTATTTCATTTGGCGTAAAAGCGTCTGAGCGTGCAGTTTTTCAAGAAGAAGCATCTATTATTGTTGTTTATACTGTTTGCACAACAAACATAGTTATTGACGATGAAGTTGATTCTTTATTGAATAAAGTTATTATTCCTGCATATCCAGGTGATCATGATATATTTTGGAAAAGCCTAGCACCAATTTTTCAGAAGATAAAACGTATATATATTGATTTAGGATCATATTTATACGCTTCTATATTCTCTATATTCAGATGGTAGGGTGTAAAAAATACACAACTATTATTGTTATCTTAATTTTTACATTAAAGTTATAACTTATTTTTTAATATTTAAATTTTAAAAAAGTTCTTAATTTTATTATATAAAGGTAAGATATTACAGTTTTAATCTATTCAATATAGACTATTTATATCTATATGTTGAATATATAAAGTGCTAATTTATCAGCGTAATCAATTTAAATAGCTATATCATTAATGTTTTCCAATGTGTTGAGAAACACTGAAATGGTTTTATAAAGCAATGTAAGTGTTTTTTCATAACAATTTTTTTGAACTTAATTTTATAAGTCTGTTTAAGGTTAAAAAGTGATGTCTCGTTTTTTGAAGTGAACAGCTTTTGTCCTTTTCTTATTTGTTATTGATTTAGTTTGCGTTACGGGTGAATGGCTTGCATGGCTAGTGGCAAGAAAAGAAGGGGGATTTCTGGCTAATGAGAACACCATCTTGCAAAATATAGACCGGAAGAAAATCTTTGTTGCGCATCATTTCATTTGAATGCACACATGCATTATAATATTTGCATCATGATTTGCTTTTTATGGTCTATAATACATGACAATTTTATGTAAATGATCAAATGAATCACGTATAAAACTATGGATTCTAAAAGGGATTCACATATAATATAATTATATAACATATTGATTTTATTGTATTTTACGCATAATTCTTTGTCAAGATTGTACGATGTTTGGCGATTAGGTGTGAAGCTAAAAGACGATTAGATCGAAGAATATTTCACGCAAAAAATTAATGAGCATTTACAAAAGCGGAGAAAATATACATTAGAGGGTATAAGTGAAAAAACGAAAATAGGCGATATTCTAAATTATGGGGCAGTTAAGACGCACCAAAAGGCCGTATATCATGAAAAAAATACTCCGTGAAGTCGTCTGATACGTTGGCAATAGAAAAATGCGTGTGCAAAGCGTTTTTGTTTAACGCTACAAGAGGCAAAAAAGCTGTTCGCTGGTACCTATATAGGACGGTTTTGTTTGAAAGGTGAGCTCACTCAAGAGCAATATGAAGATGCGCAACAATATCTACAGATAAGGAACAATTATCTTTGTGCAAAAGGATTGCTTGGCGCTGTTTATGATGATGTATGTACAAGCTCAGATCCAAATAAACTTGAACAGTGGGTTCAAAAAACAACCAATCACTATCAAGCTGTGCAAGAGGCACTAAAAGAAGCACAGTGTCTCTATAGACAGTATAATCTTTATGCAGCGTTACAGTCTATCGTTATAGAAGATCAATCATTACCGCATCTTGTAAGTTCACTACGAGTTGCTCTGAATGCTCTACAGAAATATTTTGATTCTCATTTAGAGAATAAAAAGAATAACATAGGGCAAATAAGTACAGCGGTTGTTAATGAAAATAAATAAGCAGGAATTTTCAATCTAAAACGCCAAAGTAAATTAATAATGATAGACATTATACTGATAAATATGAGTATTGCTATTACAACTATTACATCATCTTTTCTGAAAAATAACATTAATGCCCCCGCTTTTTTACTCGTCAATCGCTCTGTTTAGTTCTTGAAACAATAAATTCCTTGCTCTAGTCACTTTACGGTATAGTTTTAGGTGCTTAATAATAGAGTAAGGAAGAAAAATAAAAAAGATCATTGCAAGTATTGCCATAGTTATTTTTCTCTTCTTATTTCTGTGGTTTGGTTAGTAATTTCTTCGTCTAGTTGCTTAATAGCTTTTTTCAGTTTTTTCTTTGTCACTATGTACACTACCGTAGAGATTGGTAGGGAAGTGTATATGAGCAACACGCATAACTAGTCCTATTGCGGTTATAGCATCCATCTGCTCTCTATCTGCATTGCCTAGTATCATGAGAATAATAGATAAACATATGCTTATAAGAGTTATTAATGTAATTTCTTTTTTTGAAACAATACCAGCGTTTCTTGTTTCATGGATTTCTTTTTGTATATTGAGTATTTCTTCCCATTGAGAAGATGTATCATCTTATCTTTCAAGAAATGTCTCTGATGTTTGTGGTGTTTGTATTGTCATATTGGTATTACTTGCTTGTTTAACATTTTTCCGGTTTTATGAATCATTCGCATTTCGCTCTTTTTTAATCAGAGCAAAATAAAACCTCTGTAATTGTTATGATTATGGATAATATAATTGTGCTTATCATCTGTTTCCCCCCTATTTTTACTTTATTACGAGCACAAATACTTGATACTATTGTATAATTGATTCGTTAAGATGGTACAACGACATTTCATCTGTTGTTAAAAACACTATATTTAGGTGAAGAAAATAAAAAAACACAATATCATGATTTTTTGTTGACAGAGTGTTTTGTTTAGTGTCTAATGGTGTCGCTACACTAGTCGTATTGTATCTAAAATTGGTTGTATTTATTTTGTAAGCCCTGCATTTGCGGGGTTTTTTTATTATCTAGAGGGCGTATTTTATGACGTCACAAAATGCTATTCAAACTCCACAGTCACCTCCTAAGCGTATACCTCCTAAAGCAGGAGTGGGACGTGTCAAAGGCGTTCCAAATAAAATGACGCGTATTTTGAAAGAAGCGGTGATTAAAGCCGCTGAGAATGCAGGCAATAAAATAGGCAATGATGGTTTGGTTTCTTATTTAGAAAAGCAAGCTGTTAGTTGCCCAGCGGCTTATTTAGCGTTGCTTGGTAAGGTGTTGCCTTTACAGGTAATAGGGGAGAATGGAGGAGCGATAAAGCTGATCGGGCATGTGGAAATCGCTCCTTTAACAATGAATGACGACAAGACAGATTAAGATTGTTCCAAAGCTCATTCCTATTTTTACAGGCAAGGCAGCGGTGCGTGCGGCTTGGGGTGGACGAGGATCAGGAAAGACAAGATCATTTGCTTTGATGGCTGCTTTAAAAGGCTATCAATTTGGCATGGAGGGTATCTCAGGGGTAATCTTGTGTGCAAGGCAGTTTCAAAACTCACTCGCGGAAAGTTCTTTAGAAGAGATTAAGCGAGCAATAGAAGCGCATGATTTTTTAAGGGATTATTACAAGGTAGGGGAGGCTTCAATTAAGTCAAATGACAAACGTGGCATTGGTTCGGGTGCTGAATATGATTGGTCCAATTACAAAGCAGACAGGATTATCGTCAAGAGAGCAATAATACGGCTGAAAATAGAAAATGCAGTAAACAAGAAAAGCGATGCTGATGTGCGGGTTGAGCTTTCTCGCTGGGTGCGCAACAAATAAATACGCTTCTTGTATTGGTTGGTTTTCAATTTATTTGGAACAGAAAGATCTTCTTGTGATAAGCACAAACTTAGCAAGAGAGATATTAAAACATAACAAGCAAGGTGAGTGCTTATGTGGGTGAAAATATGCTCAGAGAACCAAGTGATAAATTCTTGTCTTTTGGGATAGGGAGGGGATTATAGAATCAATTCTCAGAATAAGAAATGCTTTAGACCTCTCTCATAAATAAACAATTAATCTTGAAATCTACAATACACTCCAGAGGAAAATGTAAAAATCTATCCCCTCACTTTTATTTATGAATCCCTCATAGTGAAAAAAATAGAATAAGAATAATATACTAAATACAATAAGGAAAAGACATGGTGCCCAGACGCGGATTCGAACCACGGACACGCGGATTTTCAGTCCGCTGCTCTACCAACTGAGCTATCTGGGCACATTCCACAAAACACGTGAAACGTGTGCGGTTATAACATTAAAATTTTCTCTGTCCAGCCATCAAAAGAAAAATAATTGATTTTTTTATAATTTTTCTCCGTAATCTAGGAAATTATAATAACTTTTTATCATAAAATAAACTTGATAGCTATATTACGATGCATTACTTTACGACCATCAAGATATGCTGTCTTATTGTGGTAATGATGCGAGTAATTCCCTTTTTAGAATCAATCTTGGGATATGATTTAAGGGGGATATTTCTGGCTAGGATTTTACGTATTTTAAGCTTACAAATAAATAGAAAACATTTTTGATTTCGAAAAAGATTATTGGAAAAGTTTTTTGCAATAACAATTTATTTTTCTTTAAAGAAAAATGGGGCATATATAGGGGGAGAAATAATGGTAATGTTAAAAAAACCAAGTTATCGTCCAAATAATCCTAATTTTTCTTCGGGTCCTTGTAGTAAGCGCCCTGGTTGGACTTTTGAAGTTCTTAAAAAGGCACTAGTTGGGCGTTCACACCGGTCAAGAGTAGCAGATTTAAAGCTTGCTGAAGTTGTTGATTTAACACGTGAAGTTCTTGAAGTACCTTTTGAATATCGTATAGGGATTGTCCCTGCTTTCAGATACTGGCGCTGTTGAGATGTCTTTATGGTCTTTATTGGGTGAGCGCGGCGTCGATATAGCAGCATGGGAAAGTTTTGGCTCGGGCTGGATTGCAGTGTTGTTGAGCAATTAAAGCTTTCTGATGTACGATGTTTTGAAGCTCCTTATGGTGAATTGCCAGATTTAACGCAAATTGATTTTGATCGTGATGTTGTTTTACATGGAATGGAACAACTTCTGGTGTGCGAATTCCTGATGCAGATTTCATTCCAGATAAGCGGGAAGGATTAATAATTTGTGATGCAACATCAGCTGCTTTTGCACAAAATCTTGATTTTTCAAAATTGGATGTTGTTACTTTTTCATGGCAGAAAGTTTTAGGAGGAGAGGCTGCGCATGGTATGTTGATTTTGAGTCCTCGTGCTGTTGAGCGGCTTGAAAATTATGTTCCAGCTTGGCCCATACCTCAAATTTTCCGTATGACAAAAGATGGTAAATTGAATGAAAGTATTTTTAAGGGGGTCACAATTAATACTCCTTCTTTGCTATGTGTTGAAGATTTTCTTGATGGATTAAAGTGAGCAAAGGCACAGGGTGGTTTGCGGGCTCTAAGGGCGCGAGTTGAGAAAAATTTTTCTGTACTTGATGCTTTTGTTTGTAAAACACCATGGTTAGAATATTTGGCAAAAGACCCTAGAACACGTTCTAATACATCTGTGTGTTTAGATATTGTGGATCCTGTTATTACTGCTTTGAGTGTTGAAAAACGCGCATCTTTTATAAAAGCAGTTGTAAACCGTCTTGATGAAGAAGGGGTAGCTTACGATATTGGTTCGTATAGAGATGCTCCTCCAGGGCTTCGGGTTTGGACAGGGATAACGATTGAAGCTTCTGATATTGAAATTTTAACAGAATGGCTTGAATGGGCTTTTCAGGTTGAAAAAGCTTTACTTTAAGTAATTATTGGCGATTCTTTATAACAAAACTTTTTTGCAAAACAAAGAATATGGGAAGCCACGATGATTTGTCATATTATTGTATCAGATGATAGTTTTCAGATACTGTCAGATTACAAAAAGTTATGAAGATTGTACAGAAATGGTATTAGATTTTGGAGAAATTAAAAACCAAAATCTTTAAATTTTTATACTTTTTGCAGGAGAAATAACGGATTTAAAATAAAAATATATTTTAGATTTCGGTATTTTTTGCCTTTATTATCATAAAATTGAAGTTTTAATTGCTTGAAGATTGGGAAAATTAAAATGAAGAGTCGCACTTGCTCTAAGGTTTCGTTATAAAGAGGTGTTTGTTTTTGAATGCTGGTTTTAGTTGACCAAACACGACGGAGAAAGTTATGGCCAATGTAGTAGTTGTTGGTACACAATGGGGCGATGAAGGCAAAGGTAAAATTGTAGATTGGTTATCCGAGCGAGCAGATATCGTGGTAAGATATCAGGGTGGTCATAATGCAGGTCATACATTAGTTATTGATGGGGTTAGTTATAAATTATCGCTTTTGCCGTCTGGTTTAGTTCGTGGGAAATTATCAGTTATTGGTAATGGTGTTGTCGTTGATCCTCATCATTTTGTAGAAGAATTAAAAAAATTACGTGATCAGGGTGTAAAAATTACACCGGAAATTTTACGTGTTGCAGAAAATGCTCCTTTGATTCTTTCTTTACATCGTGATCTTGATGCAACCCGCGAAAGTAGTTTATCGGGTTTAAAAATTGGTACGACAAAGCGTGGTATTGGTCCTGCTTATGAAGATAAAGTAGGGCGTCGTGCTATCCGTGTGATGGATTTGGCGGAATCTGATACGCTTATGGCTAAGATCGAACGACTTTTAGGACATCATAATGCTTTGCGCAGAGGTATGGGCGTTGCAGAAATTAATCCTCAAGCGCTTTATGATGAGCTCATGCAAGTAGCGGATGAAATTCTCCCCTTTATGGATTGCACGTGGCGTCTTTTAGAAGAAAATTATAAGATGGGAAAACATATTCTATTTGAAGGTGCGCAAGGTGCTTTACTAGATAATGATTTTGGGACTTATCCTTACGTAACGTCATCCAACACAGTTTCTGGACAGGCATGCACTGGTTCAGGTATGGGAACTACTTCAATTCATTATGTTTTAGGGATTGCAAAAGCTTACACAACACGTGTTGGAGAAGGGCCATTTCCAACAGAGCAAATGAATGATATTGGCGAACTTCTTGGGATTCGTGGGAAGGAATTTGGTGTTGTGACGGGACGAAAACGTCGATGTGGTTGGTTTGATGCTGTTCTAGTACGTCAGATGGTAACAATTTGTGGAGTTCAGGGTATAGCACTAACAAAGCTTGATGTTTTAGATGGACTGGATGAAATTAAAATCTGTGTTGGTTATGAGCTTGATGGTAAAAAAATTGATTATTTACCATCTTCTATGGGAGCACAAGCGCGTGTGAAACCTATTTATGAAACATTCGAAGGTTGGAAAAAAGCAACAGCACATGCATTAAACTGGGAAGATTTACCGGTGCAGGCTGTCAAATATATACGCTATATTGAAAAAATGATTGGTACACAGGTTGCCTTATTATCCACGAGTCCTGAACGTGAAGATACGATTCTTATTACGGATCCTTTTGCAAATTAATAATTATTTTGAGATTGCAGTATAGATTTTTTCGTTTATTGCTGTGCTTTTTTATGAAGAAAGATATAGGAACAGGAGAGAGGTATGAAATAGCATTGTTTATTTTTCATATTCATTTTAAACTGTTACAATATATCAATAAATGACAATCAATTGAGAAGGCTAAAATAAAGGATTTTTTTGGTCTGAAAGCTGGGATCTATTTTCTCAGTTTGAGAAAGATTATCGAGGGTATGGTAGATTTCGTTGGAATCTTAAAGAAGGCAATTGATGCGCAAAGTAATACAACACCACAAGTGCGCAAGCGGATTTATGAGCGAGCTATCGAAACAATAGAACATCAGTTTGTTGTAGCAACAGTGCCACAAGCAATGGCAGATGAACAAAGAAAGATTTTGCAAAGTGCTATTGCAACTGTTGAAGAAGAATATTTAGCGATAGAAAAGAAGCTGCTTGCTTCAGTTATTGGGTGGAACCCTCAAGGTGTATCTGAAAATGACGGATACACAAAAAATTCTCCATTGTCACAAGGTGATGTGTTTTCAGAGGGAAAAATAGAAAAAAAGCAGGAAGCGATCACAAGTTTAAAGAATAATACGACGCTTGATAAATCTTCTGTGTTCGCTATGCCAGATGCAGAGCCTGTTAATATGGAAGCTTATTCGGATCCTCAGCATGTTGGAGACAGTATATTAAAAAGTTCTTCTTTGCCTGCCTTTTCACAAGGAGATAATCCGCATATTGTTTCGCATATTTTTTCTCAAGCTGTGCGCCGTGCTAATCGGTTGTCGATGCGAAGGCGTATTGTGATAGGTACTTCTGCTCTTTTTAGTTTTTTCGTTTTAACTATTGGTATTTGTTTTGTTGTGGGGCGTGTGTTTGTATCAAATGACTATCAGATTCTTGAGGGAGACCTTCAAGTTTCTCATGCATTACCAAAGGCACTTTTGGGATATCGAAAGTTAACAAAGCGTTTATTAGAAGATGGGAGCGAAATTGATGTTGGTTTAGATCAAATGGCAGATTCTTCAAATGAAGTAGAAACCTCAAGTATTATTGAAAGCAATTTGGAACAGCTAGGTGAAGCTATCTTTTATCAAGCGCGGACAAATAATGAGGCGGAAAAAGTGGCAATGGGGAATGCTCGTTGGACACTTATAAAAGAGTCTCGTGTGAAGGGGGATCCAGAAGAATTGGCAATCCGAGGTGATATAACGATACCAGATGAAGGATTATCGTTACGGTTGATTTTGCGTCGTAATACTGATTTTTCTTTTCCTGCTGCTTATATTATGGATCTTATTTTTGTTGCTTCTGATAAATTTTCAGGTCAAGCTATAAGCAGTGTTCAAAAATTAGCGTTTAAAGCAAGTGAACAATCCATTGGGCAGGATTTATTAAAGACTGTCACAGCAAAGATTAGTGATAATTTTTTTCTTGTTGCATTGAGTGGTAATCATTCAGTTCTTGACCGTAATTTACAATTGATGCGGGAATTAGACTGGATGCGTCTGATAATAACTGATAAAAACGGACGTATCAAGGAATTGACTTTTACAAAGGGACAAACAGGTAAATCCATTTTCAATGAAGTAATTGGACAATGGCTTGCACAACCAAATAAACTAACAGATTTTGGTCAGAAAAAATAAATCATGATATGGGTGAAGTTATGATAGAATTTTCACCATAAAAGAGTTTGGAAGTTTAACTTCAAAAAGCATAAAGCCAACGAAACTTACTCTTTCTTCATTTTAAGAATATACAAAAAGTTGGCTTTATACTCAACAACGCTACATCTGATTTTGGGATGAAGCAATAGCTTTGATAGAATCTTGTACTTTTTCAAATGCACGCATTTCAATTTGTCGTACGCGTTCCCGACTTATATTAAATTCACTTGAGAGCTCTTCTAGCGTCAGTGGTTGATCATTTAAACGACGTGCTTTGAATATACGTTTTTCGCGTTCATTCAAATTATCTATAGCATCTGTAAGCATGGAGCGGCGATTTTCCAATTCATTTTGTTCGATCAAAGCTTGTTCTTGATTTTTGGAATCATCTACTAACCAATCTTGCAGTTCGCCATTTTCACCTTCTTTTGTACGAAGAGGTGCATTGAGTGAAGTGTCACCTCCAAGTCGACGATTCATCGATACAACTTCATCTTCTGTAACATTCAATTGGGTTGCAATTTCTCTCACTTGTTCTAAGTTAAGATCGCCACTATCGAGTGCTTGAAGCCTATTTTTTAATTTACGAAGATTGAAAAAAAGGCGCTTTTGATTCGCAGTCGTTCCCATTTTCACCAAACTCCAAGATCGCAATACATATTCTTGGATTGATGCTTTAATCCACCATATAGCGTAGGTTGCAAGGCGAAATCCGCGTTCCGGTTCGAAGCGCTTAACAGCCTGCATAAGCCCTATATTCCCTTCTGAAATGACCTCTCCAATAGGCAACCCATAGCCCCGATATCCCATTGCAATTTTTGCTACAAGGCGCAAATGACTGGTTACCAACCTATGTGCAGCTTTTAGATCATTATGTTCACGATAACGTTGAGCCAACATATACTCATCTTTTGGCTCCAGTATTGGAAAACGACGCACTTCTTCAAGGTAACGATTCAATCCTCCGTCACCTATTGTTACTGATAGCATATTCATATGGGCCATATAGCACCCTCCTTTTTCATGAATTCCCTCATAAGGCAAATTCCATTTCTAGATGTTAAACATCTCTTTGACTTTACTTTAGCATAATTTTCAATTTTGTTCAAAAAGAGATATTTTTAAAAAATAGATATTTTATTGTGAAATCCTGAAAAGGTTAAAGGTTGCAATTTATTTTTTTAAATGCTCGATAAGTTCAGCCATGTCTTGAGGAAGTGGTGAAGAAAAAGACATAATTTTACCTGTAGCAGGATGTTCAAAAGTAAGACTAACTGCATGCAGTGCTTGTCGGTTAAATTGATCGATTGCATTTTTAATGATGGGATTCAGCATATTTGATTTCGTTTTAAAAGCATTTCCATAAACAGGATCACCTATGAGCGGATGCCCGATATGTGCCATATGAACACGGATTTGGTGAGTACGTCCAGTTTCCAAACGACATTCCAGAAGGCTAGCCAAGGAAGCTGTTTTTGCATGAATTTCGTATTTTTCTAAGAGAGAAAAATGCGTAACAGCATGTCGAGCATGAGGATGTTGTTCATGAAAGACAACTTGCTTTGTTCGGCTATGAGGAGAACGTCCAAGAGGTGCATCAATTGTCCAAACATGACGGCTAGGACATCCCCAAATCAAGGCATGATAACGTCGATCTAGTGCGTTGGTACGTCCATGATCAGAAAATTGGGCACTAAGATTTTTATGAGAAAAATCATTTTTTGCAACAACCATAACGCCACTTGTATTTTTATCCAGACGATGAACAATACCGGGGCGTTTAACACCGCCAATACCAGATAGACTATTCCCACAATGATAGATCAGAGCGTTAACTAATGTTCCCGTCCAATTTCCATTACCAGGATGAACAACAAGACCAGCTGGTTTATTAATAACAATGACATGATCATCTTCAAAGAGAATATCTAATGCAATGGCTTCACCGCTAGGTTCTGCATCACGAAGAACAGGCATTGACAGTTCAATGATTTGATGAGGTTTTAATTTTGTTTTTGGTTCCTTTACGCATTGACCGTCAATTTTAAGATAGCCTTCACGGATGAGGGTTTGCAGACGTGAACGCGACAGTGCATTGTGATATTGTTGAGCAAGCCACTGATCTAGTCTTTGTCCAAGAGAACATTCATCCGTTATTTTCTGTGTTATCATATGATTCCTATTAAACTTTTCATAAAGTCACTTACCAGTATGAAATTGCTTTGGTATCAAGAAATTCTTTGATTCCCCAGTGACCACCTTCACGGGCACGTCCAGAGAATTTTATGCCTCCAAAGTAACTCCCATCGGGTAAATCATGTCCATTCACTTCTACCATACCCGATCGTATTTGTGCAGCAATACGGCGGCATTTGTTACGATCTTGCGATTGTATATAGTTTGTAAGACCGTATTTTGTATCATTGGCTAAGGCTACAGCTTCATCTTCTGTGTTAAAGGGAAGAATCGAGAGAACTGGGCCAAAGATTTCTTCTTGAAAAATACGCATATTAGGTTTTACATCAGCAAAAACTGTTGGGCGGACATAATAACCCCGTTCCATTCCTATGGGTAAGCCTGTTCCACCGGCGATAAGTGTTGCGTCTTCATCAATTCCAGATTGGATAAGATTTTGAATCTTATCATATTGTTGTTTTGAAACAACCGGACCAATGTGGTCTCCTGCTTGGTAGTTTGGTCCTACTTTTGTTTTTTCAGCAATATCTTTGGCTATTTTAATAGCTTCATCATAAATGGTTTGTTCCACAAGCATGCGTGTTGGTGCATTACAGCTTTGTCCACTGTTATAAAAGCAATGTTGTACACCACGTTGAATAGCATTTTTATCAGCATCGGCAAAGATAATATTAGCTCCCTTGCCTCCCAGTTCCAGACAGACCCTTTTTAAAGTATTGCTGGCATTTTTAGAAATATCTTTCCCTGCTTTTGTTGATCCGGTAAAGCTAATCATTTCCAAATCGGGATGAGCAGAGAGGTAAGAGCCAACATTTTGACCATCTCCGTTGATTAAATTAAAAACACCGGCTGGGAGGGCAGCTTCATCTAAAATTTCAGCGAAGAGCATAGCAGAAAGAGGAGCAATTTCAGAGGGCTTTAACACCATGGTGCAGCCAGCCAAAAGAGCTGGAATAACTTTAAGGGTTACTTGATTCATGGGCCAGTTCCATGGAGTAATCAATCCTACGACGCCGATAGGGTCATAATGAAGAATCGCTTGTTCATTTCCTTTTATTAAAGTTTTTTGGAATGAAAACTCTTTATAAGCTTTGATAAAGTTGCGAATATGGGAACTACCGGCTGCGGTTTGTGCATTAAGGGCCATATCGATAGGTGCTCCCATTTCCATTGAAATGGTTTTTGCCATATCTTTCGAACGTTTTTCATAGATCTCTAAAATTTTTTCAACGAAGCTGAGGCGTTCATTGGGATTCGTTGTTTTCCAAGTTTGAAAAGCTGTTTTAGCAGCGCTAATTGCTTTATCTGCATCTTTTGCACTGCCTAGGCTAATAACAGCACAAGCCTCTTCTGTTGATGGATCAATGACGTGGAAATCATGAGGAGTGCTTGGATCGTCCCATAAACCATTGATATAAAATTTTTGCTTATTAAACATGTTTCACTCCCTTATTGTTGTATTATTATAATATCCTATTTGAGCTTTTTTGGATAAAAATAACAAGGATAATCTTATAAACGGTCGAGGAACCAGTCTAAACCAGTCTATTGTGTGACAATAAGACGGGAAAGTTATAAGAGGACTTTTTATGCTAGATATTTTTATGCTAAATAATTGTAATTATTGTACTCATTTATGAAATGAGAAGAAAATAAAATAATGAGCAAATTTTCTGTAATTTTTTATAAAAAAATTTCTTTATAAAAATATGAAGGATAGCTCTATGCCACCATGGACGTTGCAATTTATCTGATATTTCTGAAAAAAGCCTCATACTTTTGAAAAAAGTCTCATTGAGAAAAATTGTTACATTATTTTTGCTAAAAAATGACAGTCAGCAAAATGTTATTAACCTTCATATTATAGTTTCTATGCATTCTTTTTGAAGAAGTGATTGTTCTCATTGCTATAAGTTTGTTGGATGCCATGCATAATTCAAAAATAAAATCCATTTCTACGTCCTCTTTTTCTGATGAGAGTGTTCAAGATATATCAGAAGGAAATTCATATACTAAGCTTTCCGAGACATTTCCTTATCCAGAAGTGTGGAAAAAGGCATTCACTCTCGGACAAAATGTGCGTTTTACGCGAACACCAGAGATTGAGATTCTGCGTCGTCGCATAGAAAAAGATCCAGTTTTTGCGAAACAGTTTAAAGTTTTTACGGATAGGAAAGAGCAAAAAGATCCTACAAATATTACACACTGTAATAAGGACACAAAGAAGATCCCTTCAACAAAAAGAGTCGTTAATTCTCAATCAATAAAAAATAAGGCATCAATTTGTCATGAAACAGTTTTGAAGCAATTGTCGCAGAAAGCGGATCGTCAGCCACTTGAGAAAGATACAAAGAAGCATGAATTACAAGTAGAAAATTTGATGCAAAAAACAAATTCTGTTTTTTATCTTTCTGATGACGCATTTTTTGAGTGTGGATCCTGTATCTTAGAACAGGTTGATGTGCAAATTCCGAGAGAGGTTGTAACATCGGTTGATTCTACGGGTAATGAAATTTCTTCCAGTACAACTTCTGCTTTTGATGAGTCAATTACGGCTCTTTATCGTGTTCTTGAATACCGTTTCCCACAATTCTATGATTCTATTACCTCAGAATCTCATGCAGAAGGAATACAGAAAATTGAGAAAACTTCTAATTTAATGCATGCAAAGAATGATCCTATTAAAGAGGTTTCAAAATCTTCTTCTAAAGTTGTTGTTGAAGATTCTGCTGATACGTTAAGTCATAAAAATGACAGATTACATAAAAATGACACATTAAATGATGGAGAGTCGACTACAGAAGTTCCGAATAGCAGTAGTATTTCTGATGCTAGAACTGAAGGAAACACAAAGAATTCAGAAAATTTTTCTGGAATGAAGCAAAAAGGTAAAATATTGCAATCTTCTAGCACGTTGTTAGGCGATTATCATTCTTCTTTTACGCCAAGGGTTCAATCTCTTGATGATGTTTATGAATTTCCTTCTATTAATTTATTACAAAAACCTGTTTTTCATGAAGATTCTACAATTTCACAGGAAACATTAGAGCGCAGTGCTGGGCTTTTGGAAAGTGTTTTAGAAGATTTTGGCATTAAGGGTGAAATTATCCATGTGCATCCAGGACCAGTGGTGACAATGTATGAATTTGAGCCTGCTGCTGGAGTAAAATCATCGCGTGTTATTAATCTTTCTGATGATATTGCTCGTTCTATGTCTGCTATTTCTACACGTGTTGCTGTGATTCCTGGACGGAATGTTATTGGGATTGAATTGCCAAATGCGGTTCGTGAAACTGTTTATTTAAGAGAATTAATTCAAACAAGATCTTTTCGTGAAAGCGAATTTAAATTAGCCCTTGCTTTGGGAAAGGGTATTAATGGAGATCCTGTCATTGCAGAACTAGCAAAAATGCCTCATTTATTGGTTGCAGGAACAACAGGGGCGGGCAAATCGGTTGCAATTAATACAATGATTTTATCGATTCTTTATCGAATGACACCACAGCAGTGCCGTTTAATCATGGTAGATCCTAAAATGCTAGAACTCTCTGTTTATGACGGAATTCCACATCTTTTAACGCCTGTTGTCACAGATCCCAAAAAAGCGGTAACAGCTTTAAAATGGGCGGTTCGTGAAATGGAAGATCGTTATCGCAAAATGGCTAAGTTAGGTGTGCGTAATATTGATGGTTTTAATGCACGTGTTGCTCTTGCGGCACAAAAAGGCGAAACGATCATGTGTACTGTACAGTCGGGTTTTGATAAAGAAAGTGGCGAAATGCTCTATCATGAAGAAGCCATGGATCTTACGCAGCTTCCTTATATCGTTGTGGTTGTTGATGAGATGGCCGATCTTATGATGGTGGCAGGTAAAGAAATTGAAAATGCCATTCAGCGTTTGGCGCAAATGGCGCGTGCGGCAGGAATTCATCTTATTATGGCTACACAGCGTCCGTCTGTTGATGTTATTACTGGTACGATTAAAGCAAATTTTCCTACTCGTATTTCTTTTCAGGTAACATCAAAAATAGACAGTCGTACAATTTTGGGAGAACAAGGTGCTGAAACACTGTTGGGGCAGGGAGATATGCTTCATATGGCAGGTGGTGGACGCATTGTACGTGTTCATGGTCCTTTTGTTTCTGATGAAGAAGTTGAGTCTGTGGTTGCCCACCTTAAAATGCAAGGAAAGCCTGATTATTTAACCACGGTAACGGATGGTGAAGACGATAATAAAGTCGATGAGACGATTGATTCAGTTACTGGAGCTTCTACGCAAGAAAATTCGGATGATGAGGGTGAAGAACTTTATATGCAAGCTGTAAAGATTGTTATGCGTGATAAAAAATGTTCGACATCTTATATTCAGCGTCGGCTTGCAATTGGTTATAACAAAGCGGCCTCGCTCGTTGAGCGCATGGAAGAAAAAGGTATCGTTGGAAGTGCTAATCATGTTGGAAAACGTGAAATTTTGATCAATGAGTATGACAATAAGTAGGCAATCTTTAAGAATAAATAATTTTTAAAATATCTAATGGTTCGTTATTTTAATGGTTTATGTTTACTATATGAGAGTGATTGTTGCTGTACGCTTGTTTGTATTGTGAAATATTAAAAATATTAAATGGGGAGTAATAAAATAGCAGCGATATTTTGTATTAGGATCACTGGTGCAGTGCGTAAGCTGATAGCTGATACAAAAATGGACGGTTTTGTGAAGTCTCAAAAGAATTAGCTGAAATTGTTGGACCTATCTCTTTCTCTATTTTAGAATCTGATTTTTATAAGCTTAGTGATAGATTTAATAATTAAGTTATATCAATTATTTAGTTCTTATTGCAGAATCTTTACTTTGGAGAAAACGGACAATTCACTGGCCTATTGATGATTTTTTAGAGTGTTTTGAGGTTGAATTGTCTGCTATGCCAATTTTGATAATAAACAATGTCTTAAAGAATTTTGTAGTTTTGGTGTTTTGAAGATACAAGCAAAAGGGCAAGAGAAAAAAGATGAAAATCTGGATACAAGAACAACAAGTCTTTCGAAGTTAGAGCATTCAGCTTTTCGTGAAATCGCAGAGCGATTGCGTGAAGAATTGCATTTATCTGTCGGAGGTGAGCATGTGGGTGAGGAAACGGCAATTCAATTGTAGCGTGCAGAGGCATGGTCGGTAAGTGTTATAGAACAGACTCTTATAAAAGAACCCGCAGTGGTTTTATCATTGTTGAATACAGCGATTGATGGTGTTTTTTGGTTAGATGGACAGGGGGGCATTCAATCAGTAAGTAGCGTTGCTTTGGCATTCATTGGATATAAAATAATTAATTGGATATGAAATAAATGAATTATTGGCACAGCCATTATTGTCATTGTTTACTTTGCAAAATCAACTGCTCGTTGATAAATATTTTTATTTGATCCGTGTGAAAGGAAAAAATCAGGTTTTAATTGTGGTGTGACAGTTGATTTAGAGACAAAAAGTCACAAAAATATAACGGTTTTCATGACAATTGTATCTTTGGCACGACAAGGCAATTATGCTGTTATGTTACATAATACGACAGGAGATTTACCTGTGGATAAAAAGAAAAAAGAGAATAAGACAGTTGGAATAGTTCATGAAATACGGACACCTTTGAATGCTCTTATCGGTTTTGCAGAAATTATGAGGGATGGCCGTTTTGGTCCGATAGACAATGAGCGGTATCGTGGATATTTATACGATATTATCTCATCTGGAAAACATATATTATCGTTGGTTAATCAATTACTAGAGTGCTCGAAAGCAGACTATTTGGATGCAAATAACCAGGTAAACCATTCCCTTATAGCTGAGAAATTTGATGTGATAGCTTGTTTGCGTGCGAGTATGGCTTTTCTTGAAATGCAGGCTAATCATAATGGCATTATCATGCGCATTGCTGCTCCGGCTTGTGTGCCATTTATTCGTGTATCGCAACAGATATTTCGGCAAATTATATGGAATCTTCTTTCAAATGCTATTCGTTTTACACCATCAGGTGGGCAAATTGTGGTTCATGTGTCCTATGGAAAAAAAGAGCGTGTTAAAATTTCAGTCAGTGATAATGGTATAGGGATGAGTGATGAAGAGATTGTACAGGCACTCAAACCTTATGGTCAAATAAAGCGCAAAGATGGACGAGCTGGTGATAGTAGTTTTGTTGGAACGGGGTTAGGACTTCCGATGTGCAAAGCAATGGTGGAAGAAAGCGGTGGTCAATTTTTGTTATTTTCAAAGCCCAGTCATGGAACAACGGTGGAAATGTTTTTTCCTCTGTTCCATGAAGCAAATCGCGCATAAATTTATTTTTTCTTAGCCAAAAGATCTCTGATTTCTGATAAAAGTTGTTCTTCTAGAGACATCTTTTGAGAAATTTCCTCTTCTTCTTGTTTGCGACGTAGTTTATTCATAGCTTTAACAAATAGGAAAAGAACCCAAGCAATAATGAGAAAATTGATAAGCAACGTGATAAAGTTTCCGTAGCTAATGGTCGCTCCTGCTGCTTTAGCGGCATTCAAGGTAGACTGTTTTTCACCAGCAAGTTGAATAAACATGTTAGAAAAGTCAATTCCACCTGTAATCAGTCCAATGACTGGCATAAAAATATCATTAACAATTGAATTAACCAGACTCCCAAAAGCACCTCCTATAATCACACCGATAGCGAGGTCAATCATATTGCCTTTGAGAGCAAATTCTTTGAATTCTTTGAGCATTGTGTTTTCCCCTTGTATATATGCAATAGTAATACTTAATTACCGCTTTTAATGAAAAAAGAAAGGGCAGTTTTTATTTTCTTAAAGCTTTTCCAAGAGTATGATGACATGAGAGAAAATCCAATCAAGAATTCTGTTTGATTTAAATATAAGGGTATCTCGCGGAATTCTGAACGATAAAAAGCTTTTTTGATAAAAGATTTATCTTCTTTCCATTAAAAGAAAAAAAGAACGTTTGCTTTATAAATCCGTTATAATTATAATATTATAAAGCTATTTTATGGGACGTTTATTTTTTAATACAAGCTGGCGTCATCATTCTATTTGATAACTCCCAATATTACGATAACTTTTGCATTGAGAAGGGCTAGGTATCTTTATTTTCTAAAGTGATTTTATCCGCATACTGATCCTAATTATGATATGCAAGGAAAGAGTCTGATTGATACATCATAAAAAGGATTTTAAATGAGAAAGTCTTACAGTATTTTTCTCTCTCATCTAAATATCAAAAGATAAATTATTTATTGTAAATCAATGTGTCGACCTATTTGTGTAGGTTTCCAATCTTAAACGTTTGAACAATTGAAAAAAGCTGAGAGTCTTTTTTGCTTAGTGTGCGTAAACGCAAATGTTAATGGCGATAATCTTATGAACTTTTTGTCATTATACTATAATTTTTTTTACAGTGTATAACTATAAACTTTTTTATAGTGTGTAGATGTTCTTAATTTAAATGATATGCCATTCTTATGGATGATCTTTAAAAAAAAGATTTATATGTGGTGCAGTGGATCAATTTTATATTTGGAGAAGGATTTATGAGTCTCTTTCGTTGTATTGGTCGTTCTACTTTGTTTATGTTGGATCCAGAACATGCACACCGTTTAGCGATTATTGCGCTAAAAAGTGGACTGAACAGTTGTCGGAGGATCATTGACTCGCGTTTGTGTGTAACTATTGCGGGGCTTGAGTTTGAAAATTTCATTGGTCTTGCTGCGGGGTTTGATAAAAATGCAGAGGTTGTCGATGCTATTTTTCGTTTAGGATTCGGTTTTACTGAAATTGGTACGGTGACGCCAAGACCTCAAGCGGGAAATCCTAAACCGCGACTTTTTCGTTTACGAGAAGATGAAGCGATTATTAATAGAATGGGTTTTAATAATGATGGACATCAAATTGTTTACAACAGACTTCGCGCGCATAAACAACGCGGTATTGTAGGTATTAATATTGGTGCCAATAAGGATACGATCAATAAAATTGACGATTATACTGCGGGTATCACTTATTTTTATGATGTTGCTCATTATTTTACTGTGAATATTTCTTCACCGAATACGCCGGGGTTACGCGATTTACAAGTGCGGGATAATTTACATCTTTTGATGAATGCAATTTCGCAGGCGCGCAATGAGCAAAAGAAAAAGCATGAATTTTCCGTTCCCATTTTTTTAAAAATTGCACCTGATTTATCGGAAAAGGAATTGGATGATATTGCTGAAGAAATAAAAGTTTCTGATTTTGATGGTCTCATTGTTTCAAATACCACTCTTTCACGCCAAGGACTTACAAACAGTCTATTAAGCAGTGAAGAAGGAGGACTTTCTGGTCAGCCACTTTTTGAACGCTCAACGATTGTACTTGCAAAAATGCGCCAAAAATTAGGTAAGGAAATTGCAATCATTGGTGTTGGTGGTGTGAAGGATGCACAGACAGCTTTGGAAAAAGTGAAAGCTGGAGCAGACTTAGTTCAATTGTATAGTGGAATGGTTTATAAGGGGCCAGATCTTGCTATAACTATTCTAGAAGAGATTTTGCAGTTTATGCAGAAAGATGGTATTGATAGCATTAAAGCTTACCGTGATCATCGTGTTGAGTATTGGGCAAAATATGTGCTGCCTTCGTGATGAAATTATTTTTTCTGGATAAAAACAATGGGATTTTTTTAAAGGGGCTTGCAAACTCTTCTGATCTTCCTTATGTCACACAGATAGGGAATAAGTGTTTATGAAATTGTAAACAGTTATGATACATTTATTTTATGCGGTTGTAGCTCAGTTGGTTAGAGCGCTGGTTTGTGGCACCAGAGGTCGTAGGTTCAAATCCCACCAACCGTACCATTGATTTCCTTACAACTTTTCTCATTTCTTTTGTTTCTTTAAGAAATCTGCATTTCTCGGTCTTTTTTGCATATGATCGATAACGTAGCGAAGACCCTTGAGACGGTGAAATTTTTCTCTCTTTGCTAAAAATGCCCAAACCATCTTATTTAGTCGAGATTTCGTCTAAGAAGGGATCTTCTAAATTTATTATTTTTTTCAATAGGATATAAATTACTTGTTTTGGGTGCACGGTAGGCTTATAGCAGCAACAAGCTTAAGCGTATAGTTAGCAGACACCGTCATTATTGAGGAGTTTATTTAAATTGTGTTTGATCGATTGAGGTATATAGAAAAACGTGATCAATAAGCTTAGATTTATTGGTTCTAAGCGTGGAGGAGGGTTGAGCTATAATGCAAAAGAATAAATTGTTTTTTTGCACTGAGCATAGGTTATTTTTCGATATAATTGCATTTTTTTCTGACTTTGTGAACACACACTATTTTCTGGACTAATCGAGGAAATAGAACATCCATATGTTGAGGGGGATTAGACAATGAGTTGTGAACAATTAGAGCAAGAAATAGCTACTGTAAAGTATACGTCAATGTAGGAGATCAAAGCCTTATGGCACACTTATTTCAGTGAGGATGTGCTAAGGCGCAATAAAGTAACACTGGCTATGATCTGGTTGATCGCATGCAATTGCTTGAAGATGCTGGTTTAAGTTAAGAGACACTGGTCTTTTTGCGTGATGAATAGTCGGCTAAAATAAAGAGCACGCAAAAGAAAAGCGTCCGTTTTGGGTATACAGGGTATACAATTGCGCCGCGACGACTATTTAGGACAGACACATCATGTGCTTGTGGTGCCCAAAGGCTATCAATATGGGGGCAAGATTTACAAAAGCTTGAAAGCTATTGCCAAGCATATTACCGACATCAATTGGAATGGCCATTTGTTTTTTTACCTTGTAAGGCGGGGATGAGAGGGATGACAGGGGACAAGAAAGGTGCTTAAACAAGCGATAAAACCAATAGGTGGTGTTATATATAGACGTAAATCACTGAAGAAGGTTTAGAACAAGTGTTTAATTCACTGGACGACAAAAAGAAGCAGGGGAAAGCTTTGTTAAAGCTTACTGTCATGAAGGTTAGCAATGAATACCAACGTTGCTGATAATGTAAAAATCGTGCCGCAATACATTTAAGGAGCGAGTATAAAAAATTAATACATTCTTATGGCAGATTGTAAAAGCATGATTTGCACATGAGCCTAATTATATGATTGATGAGGCAACACAAATCATTCAGGGACAAAATGATAAGAGCTATGTTTTATTTTATTATGAAGCTGACGCACAATATAGAATCTATGAAGGAAAAGCGTCTTTAGCATGGGAAGGATTTTTAGCCTGCTGGCGGGCGTTTGAGTATGCTTCTACTCTCCCTAAAAGACATTTTAGCAAATCTTGCTTGCGTAGACAAAAGAGAACTAGAAGTGGATGCTGATATAATCCCTTGAGAAATTGGTTTTTATTGCGTCTTTAAAATTATCCATAATGACATGTCGTCAAATTGACGATTCAGCTCTTCGACTTGTCGTAAATATGACAAGGACAAAAGATAGACATATTTTGGATGGGCTTGTACCAATTGATAAGCTTACTGATAATGTTTGTAAGTGCCCATAATAGCATACAAGAAAAAATATAAAATAGCCGTCTTTATTATGCCAAACAGCGCGCCAACGTAGAGCGTGAAATTATTGCTCTTGCAAATCAAAGAAAAGCAAAATGATCAAAATGTGGTAATGCTAATTGATCTAGCTGACTTGTGTGAGCAGAAAGATATAAAACAAGTACAAGAAACTTTAAAAAATAAAGAGAATAGCTTATACGACATTTTTCATGAAAGTAAATTTGCAGAGGATACAGAAATAAATAGGATAAAAGGAATTGCGATGTACAAAGGAAATATTCATAGACATATTTTATACTGAGCGTAATGGAGAAGCGCAAAGATGAGTATAATAACGGGTGAAGATAAAATAGAAGGCATGAGTCAAAGCCCAATTAATCCAGACATAGAAAAGTTAAAAGCAGCCTTTCCGCAATGTTTTGCTGAGGGAAAGCTGGATATAGACCAGCTTCTTAATCTCTGCGGTGAATATATCGATAATGATTTTGAAAAGTTCAAATTTGAGTGGAAGGGCAAAGGAGCAAGTTTAAAGCTTGCACAAAAGCCTTCACTGGCGACATTGCGCCCGAAGCGCGAGGAGAGCGTAAACTTTGATAATACGCATAATCTTTATATTAAGGGCGATAATCTTGAAGTGTTAAAACTTATTCAGCGGGCTTATTTTGGCCAAGTGAAGATGATCTATATAGACCCGCCCTATAATACGGGGAATGATTTTATCTATGATGATGATTTTAAAGACCCGTTGGCGCGATATAAGGAAGTGACCAAGCAGACAACGAAGTCAAACCCTGAGACAATGGGGCGGTTTCACACGGCATGGCTGAATATGATGTATCCGCGCTTGCGTTTGGCACAGACTTTATTGCGTGATGATGGGGTGATATTTATCATCAATAGATGATCACGAGGTGCATAATTTGCGTAAGCTCTGTGATGAAGTGTTTGGCAAGGAGAATTTTGTCGCACAATTGGTGTGGGAGAAGGTTCACACACGCAAGAATTCAGCGAAATATTTTTCTGTCAGCCATGAATATATTATATGCTACGCAAAGCATAAGGAGAATTTTAAGAGGAATTTACTACCACGGCAGGATAGCTCTGCATATAAGAATCCAGATAATCACCCCAAGGGTCCTTGGAAAGCAGACCCTATTACTGCGCATAAGCCTTATGCGGCAATTATACAATTACAAAGCCGAATGGTGTTGTGTTAAAACGCCTCCAAGGCGGGTATTGGCGTTTTAGCGAAAAAGTTTTGAAAGAAAAAATTGCTAATGATGAGATCATATGGGGCGAAGGCGAATCCTATCCTATGATCAAACGTTTTTTAAGTGAAACGCAAGATGGGTTGGTGCCCACAACGTTTTTTGGCAAGGAAATTGATGCTGATTTTGATGAAGAATTTGCGGGGATTTTTAAACGTGAATTTGCAGGAGATACCGCTTTTTCCAAACGTGAAATTGATCAATTAATGCATGTTCAAGGACTGTTTGAATATATTAAACCTACCAAACTCATAAAATTGCTCATGCAAATTGGCACCAACAAAGACGACATCATTCTCGATTTTTTCTCTGGTTCTGCCACAACGGCGCATGCAGTGATGGCGCAAAATGCCCAAGATGGCGGCAATCGCAAATTCATCATAGTGCAATTGCCTGAATTATGTGATGAAAAGAGCGAAGCTTATAAAGTTGGTTATAAAACTATTTGCGATATAGGTAGCGAACGTATTCGCCGTGCTGGTACACAAATCAAGCAAAAGTATGAAGCAGAACGCACAAGCGAGCAGCCTCTAGATACTGGATTTCGTGTGCTAGAGCTTGATAGTTCAAACTTTCCCATATGGGACGATAGTCCGATTGATCCGAATGCACTTGATGTTAAAGAACAATTGAAGATGCGCTTTGATCGTCTTTTGCAGGTGGTGAAACCTGAGCGTTCTCACCAAGATATTATCTTCGAGATTATACTTAAATATGGTTGGCCACTGGATTTAAAAATTTATCCTTTACCAATCAATGGCAAAAAATTCTATTACATAGGCAAGAGCGAAGGCGATGTCTTGGTGATTATAGCCATAGACTCGCCCTTTGAACCAGAAGATGCCGAAGAGATGATAAAGTACCTGCCCGTAAAAATCGTAGCGCTTGATACAGCCTTTAAAAGTGATGAGGCGCTTATTAATTGCGACTTTATCTTTAAAGACAATGAAGTAAGTTTTGATAAAATTTAAGCTATAGAGAGACGATTGGGGCGGCGATATGAAACTTAAGTTTAGACAACAAGAATTTCAAAATGATGCGGTTAAAAGCGTCATTGATTTATTTAAAGGCCAACCACGACGGGATTCTTCTATTTGCGTTAAATGAATTTGGCTAGGGTAATCAATTATTGATCAGTGATGAAAGCATATTAGCAAATTGACAAGAGGTGCAACAGAACAATAAACTCTTGGTGAGTAAGACGCTAGAGCAAAAGCAGTTTTCTATTGAAATGGAAACGGGAACAGGCAAAACTTATGTCTATAGTAAGACGATTTTTGAGTTAAATCAACGCTATGGCTTTACCAAATTTATTATTGTCGTACCAAGTGTTGCTATTCGCGAAGGGGTATATAAATCACTGCAGGTAACGAGGGAGCATTTTCAAGCAGAGTTTAATAATCTACCCTATCATTATTTTATATATAATTCAAAAGATCTTTCGCAAATTCGCCAATTTGCATGCTCTGCCAATATTGAAATTATGATTATCAATATTGATGCATTTAAAAAAGCAGAAAATATTATCAACCTTCCGCAGGATAGACTGAATGGCGAAAGTGCTATGCGCTATATCCAAGACACAAATCCGATTGTGATCATAGATGAACCGTAATCGGTGGATAATACAGTAAAAGCGAAGGAAGCTATTGCGAGCCTTAACCCGCTTTGTGTTTTCCGCTATAGTGCTACGCATAAAGATGAGATTAATCTTTTATATCGTTTAACACCTGTTGATGCTTATCAAAAAGGACTGGTGAAGCAAATTTGTGTCTCTTCTAATCAGATAGAGCAAGATTTTAACCGTCCCTATATTGCCTTGAAATCCGTATCACACGAACATGGCTTTAAGGCACGTTTAGAGTTGGATATTGCGGGGAAAAATGGTATTGTTAGCCGCAAAACAGTTACAGTGAGGCAAGGCGATGATCTGTATCGCGTTACGGGCGGGCGTGAGCTTTATAGGGGGTATATTGTTTCGGGTATCAATTGCATGGCGGGGGATGAAGCCGTTGAGTTTTCTGATACTGAAATTGTCAAATTTGGCCACGCTCTTGGTGATGTGAATACAATAGAGCTGAAACGCGCGCAAATTTATCGCACTATAGAAACACATTTAGATAAAGAACTGCGGTTTGTGCCCTTAGGGATTAAAGTTTTATCACTTTTTTTTATTGATGAGGTGGCTAAATATCGTAGCAATGATGAAGAGCCAGCATTTTATGAGCGTATGTTTGAAGAATGTTATGAAGAGCTGTTGGCGAAAGAGAAATACGCTTCTTTGCGAACGAATCTTGCACAAAATGTTCGAAATGTGCACGGCGGTTATTTTTCGCAAGACAAGAAAGGCGTGTATAAGGATACAAAGGGCGATAGCCAAGCTGATGATGACACTTATAACACGATTATGCGCGATAAGGAGTGGTTATTATCTTTTGCATGTCCCTTGCGTTTTATCTTTTCGCATTCGGCTTTGAAAGAAGGCTGGGATAATCCGAATGTGTTTCAAGTATGCATGTTGATTGAGCAAAAATCGAATTTTACTGTACGGCAAAAAATTGGTCGCGGTTTGCGTTTGTGCGTAAACCAACAAGGTGAACAGGTAGAAGATAAAGATATAAATGTGCTGCATGTTATGGTGAATGAAAGCTTTTCTGAGTTTATAAGTACATTGCAAAAAGAATTAGAGGCGGATATTGGTTATAAACTTGGTACATTGCAGATGGATCGGTTGGTTGGCCGTAGTTATGAAGATGTAAAATATGTGGCTGCTAAAGTGGAAATATCGCAAGCACAAAAAATTGTTAAAATACTTGTTGCAAAAGATTTGATTGATGAGGCGGGTGTCATTAGAGTAGATCAAGATTTAGTGGCGAGCGAATTTGAAGCTATAGGGGAGGAAGAAATGCCACGCGAATTGCGTCAAGAAATTGTGAAAAAAACTGATGCGGGCGCGCTTATTAATGTTGAGACGTTGCAAGATCTGATTTATACGACAGCTGTGACGGAAACAAAGATTCTGTCTTCGCAAGAGACTGCTGATATATTGGTTGAGTTGCGTGAAAAAGGCTTGCTTACATCAGCAGGAAAAATCACAGATACATTAAAAGCGCAATGGGCAACTGGGACGTTGGATTTAAGTGAACGTTTTAGTAAGGGGCAAAAACAGGCTGTGCTGCAGGCGCTAGAAGCGAGCCAAGCCATGCCGATTATTCGTAATGCTACGCGAGAGGTGCAGGTTAAGCTTAAAAAGCAAACAGTGGCTTCGCCAGAGTTTTTGGACTTGTGGGAGAAAATCAATAAAAAGACCACTTATCGCGCAAAGCTTGACCACACAGAGTTTGTCGCCGAAGCAGTGGATGCAGTGGAAAAAATGGCGCCAGTTGCGCCCGCATATTTAGTTTATCAGACAGCAGAGATAGAACTGGATAGTGATGGTATGACCTATGAAGAGCAGTTATTAAAGCAGAGTGCACTTGATTATAGTTTGTGTGCACTGCCGAACATTGTACATTATTTGGCCTCAAAGCTGAAATTAACTGCAAAGACGATTATTGGTATTTTGATGAAGAGTGGTCGTGAGCATGAGTTTGTGAAAAATCCACAAGCTTTTTTAGAGCGCATAGAAGAAATACTCAATAAAACCTATGTTAATCTTACAATTGATGGCATTAAATATTTAAAGCTGGCTGGGCAAGAATATAGTGTGCAAGAGTTTTTTACCAATGAAGAGCTTGTGGCGAATTTAGAGCGTACAGCTGTTGTGAGTGAGAAGAGTGTGTATGATCATGTGGTTTATGAAAGCAGTGTGGAGAAAGAGTTTGCACAAAGTCTTGAAAATGATCCTGAAGTCAGATTGTTTTTTAAACTGCCAAGAAATTTTAAAATAGCCACTCCCATTGGTTCTTATACGCCTGATTGGGCGATCTTTTTAGAGCAGGATGGCGAACAAAAGCTTTACTTTGTGTTGGAGACAAAAGGAGCAAACAGCGAGTTTGATTTGCGCCTTAAAGAAATGCTGAAGATTAAATGCGGCAAAGCGCATTTTGCTGCACTGCAGACGGGCGTTGCGTTTAATGACCAGCCGGTGACAAATTGGCGCGAATATAAGCGTACTTTGCCCGAAGGCACGCATGAGTTTCCCAGTGCTGCGGTAGTTGTTCCAGAATGATTGGTGCAAGTTTAATTGTTTCTCTTTTTAATTATATGCGCGTGGGTCATTTAATAAAACGCAATCCTATGTTTGGGGCAGGGTGAGATTGAGGTGGGAATTAGGCGTTGGTGTTCATGAATGCAGGATTGTTGGCTTGTGCTGGGAGTGTTGTTGCGTGCATATACACATTTGTGGAAAGTGCCGAGATTCAATATTTTAGAAGCGTTGGTCAGTATACACCGCGCTTAAGACAGCTTTATTCAAGTACATTGCAAGCTTAGTCATCACCTTTTTTCGCTTAGTTTTCTCAAGGGCTTTGATTTCTTTATCAAAATCAGATTCAAATAATTTATCCTGAATGATATGATATTTTTCAAATTCAGTTTTGGCATGTTCTTTGGCAATTTTTGTTGTGATTGTTCCAGCATTTTGTAGAATATCTCGCCCATCGAACTCGAGGAGCTTATCTAATTGTTTTGCCTAGTCTTTCATCGTCATTGGCAATTTTCGCTCGGCACGGTTCTTTGCTAAATCAAGATAAGCATTAACACTTAAGCCAAGCTGCTTAAGTTCATCTTGTGTTAAGTCGTTTTTAGCAATTGTAACATCGGTTTTTACAATTTTACCATGTAGAGAATTCTCACATGTTGCTAAGCCCATATGTTTTTTTCTGTCTTATTGCTTAGCAATTAGTTCAGCTGTTGTGTGTCTATGCACAGCAACAACTTATTCTGAATCTGTGCGAAAAAATCGCACGTCGTTGGCGCATCTTTGTTTAATCTATACTGGTTTTATAAATATCTGTATTTTTTTGATAAAAACGCCGTTCCCTAAGGCGAATTTTTCTTATTTCAGCGAGTAAATGTTCGAAATAGTTTTCATTAAGAGTTAGATCCTTTTCGAGGCGCTTTTTGTCTATGACATAGCCTCTAATTGCAAAATTACGTAATATTTGTGTCGCTCATTGTCGAAATTGTGTCGCGTGTTTGGAGTTAACCCGATATCCAACAGCGATAATGGCATCTAGGTTGTAAAATTGAGTATTATAATTTTTACCATCAGAGGCAGTTATCCGGATTTTCCGGATAACTAAATTTTCATCTAATTCTTGAGTTTCAAATATATTTTTTAAATGCTCGCTGATTGTATATACATCTACACTGAATAATTCTGCTATGAGCTTTGATTAAGCCAGATTGTATCATTTTCATAGCGAACTTCAATGCCATCTTCACCAGCTTGTTGAGTGAAAATCAGAAATTCAGCAGTGTTATTGTGGATAATTAATTTTTTAGGGGGCATCTGATACCTTCTAAAATGTGTCTTTTTCTGCTAAATGTTACGAATTTTCTGTTGTCTGTCAAACGATATTGGCAAGAGACTAAGGACAATGATCACGCTCCTTTATGCTGTTTTATATGAGGAGAAAGTTAGACCGATTTATCGTGTGCAGGATCATTTTCCCATCATTTTTAGTATAATAGCGGTTTATAATGATGATAAGGTCGATTCTACCTTGATAGATATTATACATTCTATAAAAGTTAAGTTGATTAAAATTTTTTTTGTGACATTTATGCGTAGAATGGTACCATAATAACGGGAATTGATTGTGTTGTAAGTTGGTATGTTATGGCTGTGAAAAATGATAAACAAATGAAAAAAAAAGGTTCTAAGCCTGTATCTCATTTTCTTAAAAATTTACGTGGTGTAGATAATTGGGAGCAAGTTTCGCAGTGGCTTGCTTTCCGTAATGCAGAAGATATTGAATGTATTACACCTGATCAAGCAGGCGTTCCGCGTGGCAAAATGATGCTCTCTAAAAAATTTACATCAGAAACATCGTTGGCATTGCCTTCAGCTGTTTTTATAGCAACAATTTCAGGAGATTATCCTGAAGATGGGCATGGTTTTGAATATCCCAAAGCTGATGGTGATTTGCGTCTTGAGCCTGATCTTTCTACGTTAAGTATTGTGCCATGGGAAGAAGCGCCTACTGCACAGGTGATTTGTGATCTTGTGTATCAGAATGGACAGCTTGTAGATTATACGCCACGAAATGTTTTGCGAAAAGTCATAGATTTCTACACGCAAATGGGATTAAAGCCGGTTGTTTCACCGGAAATTGAATTTTATTTAGTAGAAAAGAATCCCGATCCTGATTATCCTTTGGTTCCTCCGGTTGGTCGTTCTGGACGTTCAATTGGTGGAGGCCAGGGGTATTCAATTGCTGGTGTGAATGAATTTGATGAGTTCATTGATGATATTTATCATTTTTCAGAAGCACAAGGGTTAGAAATTGATACGCTCATTCATGAAGAAGGGGCGGGACAGTTTGAAATTAATTTACGTCATGGTGATCCAATTGAATTAGCTGATCAGGTTTTTATGTTTAAACGAACAATTCGTGAAGCAGCACTTAAGCATAATATGTACGCGACTTTTATGGCTAAACCTATTCAAGGGCAGCCAGGCTCTGCTATGCATATTCATCAATCAGTTGTTGATAAGAAAACAGGTATGAATATTTTTACACAAAAGGATGGTGGGGAAAGTGCTTGTTTTCGCCATTTTATTGGTGGATTACAAAAACATATGGCTGGGGTACTTGTGATGCTTGCTCCTTATGTAAATTCTTATCGACGTCTTATGCCTGATATTTCGGCACCTGTTAATTTACGATGGGGGTATGATAATCGCACCACGGCGTTTCGTGTGCCTCGTTCTTCTTCACAGGCGCGGCGTGTTGAAAATAGGCTTCCTTCGTCAGATGCTAATCCTTATTTAGCGCTTGCCGCTTCTTTGGCTTGTGGTCTTATTGGTTTGCAGCAAAATCTAGAACCAGATGAGCCAACAACAAGTAATGTGAATACTGATAACATTGAATTACCACGCGGACTCATTGAAGCAGTTAATTTATTCGAGCAAGATACAGCAATACGTGCTATTCTAGGAGATGTATTTGTAAGCACTTATGCTGCAATTAAACGGCAAGAGTTTGAGACTTTTATGGAAGTGATTAGCCCTTGGGAGCGCGAATATCTCTTGCTTAATGTTTGAGCTTTATCACGATGATTAATTATAATCCGATTTCTCCAGGTATTTCTTGGTATGAAGACAGTTTGGAAGAACGTCCTTCCTATCCGTTTTTTGATGGACAGAAACAGTGTGATGTTGTGATTATTGGAGGGGGATTTACAGGGCTTTCAGCTGCTTATCATTTAGCTAAGGCTGGAGTATGTGTTGTTTTGTTTGAAGCTTCACGTTTTGGTGATGGGGCTTCAGGGCGCAATGGTGGGCAATTGGGAACGGGGCAACGACAATGGGTGGAAACCCTAGAGAAAAAATATGATTTTGAGCGAAGTAAAGCACTCTTTGACTTAGCTGAAGAAGCCAAAAGGGATATTTTATCTTGGTGTTCGATGTCTGATTGCCAGTGCGATTTTATGACAGGACAATTGTCTGTTACACATAAAAAGCGTATGCTTGTATCTTATCAACGACATGTTGAGACGATGCAGCGTTATGGTTATCATGGTCTCACTTTTATGGATAGGGATGAAACAGTGAAGCGGCTTGGTTCGTCTTTTTATTGTGGTGGCATTTATGATGCAGACACTGGTCATATCAATCCCTTAAAATTGATTGTTTATTTAGCAAAAAAAGCAAAAGGTGCTGGTGCTAAGCTTTATGAAAAGACAAAAGTCAGTGCAGTAGAGCGCAATGGGCGTCATTGGAAAGTGATAACAGAACAAGGCAACATAAAGGCTGAGCATGTTTTATTGGCAACCAATGCGTATAAACTTGGACTTCAGCATTTTGTTGAGAAAAATATTTTTTCTATTCGTTCTTATATTGGAGCAACGGAACCATTACCAGAAGACAATTCAATTTTACTGGGAGGTGAATCGGTAGATGATTCTCGTTTTATGGTTCGCTATTTTCGCAAAACTATTGATAATCGCTTATTATTTGGTGGGGTAGAAAGTTATGATAATCAGTGTCCTACAAATTTAGATAAACGTATAAGACGGCAAATCACTGAAATTTATCCTCATTTACAATCTATAAATTTGACTCATCATTGGGGGGCAACAGTTGCTATAACAATTGAACGTATGCCTTATGTTCGCCAACTTCTACCTGGAATAATTTATTGTGGAGGTTATTCAGGGCATGGAGTAATGCTTGCACCTTTTATAGGAAAATTATACGCTGAATGGCTAACAGGCAAGCGCGAGCGCTTTTCCTATTTTCAAGATCTGAAGATTTCATCATTTCCAGGTGGAAGAATTTTGCGTTATCCACTTGTATTTTTGGCAATGCATTGGTTTTCTTTGATGGATCATTTTTAATGGAATATTGTTTGAAATAGAGAAAATCGATGGCTTGTTTTGTATCTGTCTGTTTTAACGATTGGAAGCGTCTATCATTTTTTCAGCTTTCATAATCGAATGGGAAAATAAACAAGTTCATGGCATGTAAAATTATTCCAGTTTCTCCCTTTGATTGTGTTGTTTTTGGTGGCAATGGTGATTTGGCATTGCGCAAGCTTTTACCTGCTCTCTATCATTGTCAGTGTGTGGGGCAATTTCGTGAAAAAACACGTATCATTGGAGCTTCACGTTCTTTATTAAGTCATGAAGAATATCGAAATTTTGTTCGCGCTTCTTTAAAGCAATATGTTCATCCAAAAGATCTAAACGAAGTTGAACTCAATCGTTTCCTTGCACGTTTGACTTATGTGTCTATTGATATTGCTTCAAACCGAGGGTGGGAGGATTTAGCTCTATTATTGTCAAAAGATCCAGCTGACATCAGAGCATTTTATTTTGCGGTTGGTTCGTCACTGTTTGATAAGATCACAATAAAATTAGGGCAGAGCGGTTTGGTAACTCCACAAACACGGATTATCATCGAAAAACCCATTGGTTGGAATATAAAAACAGCTGTTGAACTTAATGATATGTTTGCAAAAGTATTTAATGAAGGTCAGATCTTCCGCATTGATCATTATCTGGGTAAAGAAACTGTTCAAAATTTGATGGCGTTGCGGTTTGTTAATACGCTTTATGAGCCGTTATGGAATTCTAATTATATTGATCATGTTCAGATAACGGTTGCTGAGTCTTTGGGGATAGAAGGACGTGCAGAATATTATGAGTGTGCAGGTGCGTTACGCGATATGGTACAAAACCATATGCTACAATTGCTTTGTTTAGTTGCAATGGAAATTCCATTTGCTAACACTGCAAATGCTGTGCGCGATGAAAAATTGAAAGTTTTGCATTCTTTAACACCTCTTGATATTCATAATGTGGAGAAAAATACCGTACGTGGACAGTATCTTTCTGGTTTATCGGATGGTATTACTCTGAGATCTTATCTTGATGATATAGGAAAAGAGGTTAGTAAGAGTGAAACATTTGTGGCGTTAAAAGTTAAAATTAATAATTGGCGCTGGGCAGATACACCTTTTTATTTACGGACTGGTAAGCGTATGTCCACGAGGATATCTGAAATTGTTGTCGTTTTTAAACCTATCCCTCATAATATTTTTAATACTTATTCGGATGAGATTTTTTCTAATCGGCTTATTATTCGTCTTCAACCTGATGAGGGTGTAAAACAGTGGTTGATGATCAAGGATCCTGGGCCTGGTGGTATGCGATTTCGTCATATTCCATTGGATATGAGTTTTGCATCTGCATTTTCTCAGCGTAATCCTGATGCTTATGAACGATTATTGATGGACGTTATTCGTGGAGATCAAACATTGTTTATGCGTCGTGATGAAGTTGAGGCTGCTTGGCGTTGGATTGATCCAATTCTTGAAGGATGGAAGGCAATAAAACAGCCTCTTCATGGTTATAGCGCTGGTTCATGGGGACCGTCTGCTTCGGCATTTTTAATGGAACATGATGGACGTATGTGGAACAATTTAATTTAGAGCAATAAATATGCATGGAATGAATATTGATCGTTTAAATTTTGAAACACCGACAACCTTAGCTTTAGCATTGGCTGACCGTGTTGCGGCAGAGCTTAGTGTGTCTGTTCTTGAGCGGAAAAAAGCAATTCTAGCAGTTTCTGGTGGTAAAACACCAGAATTGTTTTTTCATTATTTATCAAAAGCTGATATTAATTGGCAAAATATTATTATTACTTTGGTTGATGAACGTTTTGTTCCTGTACATCACGAGCGTTCTAACGAACATATGGTACGATGTCATTTATTGAAAAACTTTGCAGCTAAAGCGCATTTTGTAGGACTTTATCATAAAGCAATTACTGCTGAGCTTGCTGCTTTTTCAGCAGCGATTCGTATCAATACTTTGCCGAGACCCTTTGATGTTACTGTTTTAGGAATGGGAACGGATGGACATACTGCTTCCTTTTTTCCTAGTGCTGACCGTTTGAAGCAAGCGCTTGATCTTCAAACGCAGGCACTTGTTTTACCACTTTATGCAAAGAGTGCTCCTGAACCAAGACTTTCGTTGACTTTGCCAGTTATCATACAGTCTCGTTGTATTATTCTCCATTTTGAAGGTGATCAAAAACGCGATTGTTTTGAAGTCGCTTGTCAAGATGGACCTGAAATGGAAATGCCTATTAGAGCAGTTTTGCGTCATGCTCATCATCTTGTTCAAGTTTATTGGTCACCAGATGCAAATGAAATAAGTGAAGTAAAACCATGATACGAATGTAGTAGAGAGCAATTTCATCTTTGATGATGGGATGCGTAAGTGATGGGGGGATAAACATGGCACTTTCCAAAACAATTGATACCGTTACACAGAAGATTTATAAACGTTCTCTACCAACACGGGAAATTTATCTAGACCATATTGCTAAAGCACGGGAAAATCGCCCAAATCGGAGTTTTTTGAAGTATGCTAATCAGAGCCCCATGGTTTTGCAGCTTGTGGTCAAATAGATAAAGAGTATTTTAAGTGTAATATCGTTGAAAATATTGGTATTATTGTTAGGTATGATGATATAGTTTCAGCTCATCAGCTCATCAGCTCATCAGCTCATCAGCTCATCAGCTCATCAGCTCATCAGCTCATCAGCTCATCAGCTCATCAGCCTTTTGAGTCTTTTCCTCATTTAATTAAAGAGTCTGCCTGTATGGCGGGCGGTGTGGCACAGGTGGCAGGTGTTGTGCCTATAATATGTGATGACGTACCACAAGAGTACGCTAGTATGGAACTTTCACTTTTTTCACGTGACGTGATTGCGATGGCTATAGGTTTTCACACGATATGTTTGATGCCGCGTTGTATCTTTGGGTTTGTGATAAAATCATACCTAGTTTAATGATTGGGATGCTAACATTTGGTCATTTACTAAGAATTTTTGTTCCTGCAAGTCCAGTAATCAAGGCAATGATAAAAAGTAAAAATATGTCAGCTTTATCCAGAAAATAAAATAGATCGCCAAACACTACCGGAATAAGAAGCACGTTCTTATCATGGATCTAGAACATGTACATTTTATGAGATTTATAACTTAAATCAGGTGGTACTGGGGATGGCGGGGCTACACATGCTTAGCTTCTTTCATCAATGCGAATATACCATTGCGTGATGTTTTAACAAAGGAAAAAATTCAGCGTGTTCTTTGAAATGACAGTTCTTATCGGTGATTATAGACCTCTTGCTATGATAGTTAATGAGCGTTCTTTTGTGAATGCTATTGTGTGATTAAGTGCAACAGGAGAATCTACCCAATCATGCGATTCATTTGATTGCTATTGCTGCTGCTTGCGGTATTCGTTTAGCATGGCATGATATTGTAGAAATTTCGTCAATTGTTCTTCTTTTAGAACGTATTTATCTTAATGGTTTAGCTGATATAAATCATTTTCATGCAGTTGGTGGGATGGAGTTTATTATTTGTGAGTTCATTGAGGCTGGCTTAGGGCATGAAGATATCTGTACAGTTTCTGATAAATATTTTAATGTTTATGCAATTGATGTCAAATTTTGTGCTGATGGTTATGTGGTGCGCGAGTCTGTTCTCAATGAAAATGGTAATCATAAGGTGTTAGTGGAGTAGAGAAAGCCGTTCCAACCTGATGGTGGTATTGGTGTTTTGTTAGGAAATTTAGGAACAGCTGTCATGAAATTTTCATCTGTAAATCTAAGCATTAGAGGATTTGAATCTCAAATCCTTATCTTTAATGATCAAGAGGAACTCCAACAGGCTTTTAAAGCTTGAATGTTGAATAATAGAGATTTTATAGCTGTTATTCTCTATCAAAAACAAAAATCCAATGGTATGCCAGAACTGCACAGACGAACAATAATTTTAGGTCTTTTACAAGATCAGAGGCAAAAGGGAGCATTAATAATGGACGGACGTATGTCTGGAGCATCAGGAAAAATCCCTGCTGCAATTTATGTGACATCAGAAGTTTTGCGATAATAGTCTCATTGCGTTGCTTGTAGGATGGTGATATCGTTTGCTTGGATACTTATGTGGGTAAGTTAGCTATTTTGGAAGATATAGCACAATTGAGCGCTCAAACGGTCATATTTCCTGACCTTCTGGAAAATGAATATGGGGTTGAGCGCGAGTTCTTTCGAGTTTTTCGTCAATCTGTTAATTGTGCAGATCAAGGAGCTTCTGTTTTTATGGTGTAAACAAAACGGGAAAAGAAAAAAGTAATGCGTGTGCGGTAAATTTCGTAAAGTGCTTAAAATTTGGGTACAGGCAAATTATGTGCTCGAGCAGCGGCTTTAAGCGTATTTACCATAAGCATGGCAATAGTCATAGGCCCAACCCCTCCAGGGACAGGAGTGATCGCGGTGGTTTTTTCTTTTATTGCTTCAAAATCGACATCACCAACGATACGTGTTTTCCCCACACCTTTTTCTGGTGCTACAATACGGTTAATGCCAACATCAATAACAATCGCACCTTTTTTAATCCAGTCTTTTTTAATCATTTGTGGGCGTCCTACGGCGGCGACTAAAATATCGGCGCTACGACATACATCATCAAGATCACGGGTACGACTATGAGCGATCGTCACAGTAGCATTCGCTGCTATTAGGAGGGAAGCCATAGGTTTACCGACAATATTAGAGCGCCCAACAACAACGGCATCAAGACCGGATAAATCTCGTCCGCATTGTTGTTCAATCATCATCATGGCTCCCGCTGGTGTGCAGGGTATGATAGCATCTTCAAGTGCATTGGCAGCGAGTTTTCCTAAATTGATGTAATGAAAACCATCAACATCTTTTTGGAAAGCAATAGCTTGCATTACATGGTTGGTATTAATATGGACAGGAAGGGGAAGTTGCACCAAAATACCATGGATTTTAGGATCAGAATTTAATGTTGCAATGAGTTGAAGGAGTTCTTTTTCTTGTGTTTCTTTGGAAATCATATGTTTTTTTGAAAAAAAACCACATTCTTCGGCCTTTTTGCTCTTTGAGGTAACATATATTTGACTTGCAGGGTCGTCTCCAACAATGATAACAGCAATACCTGGCTGTATATTATATTTAGTGCGGAGTTTTGTTGTTTCAGCCTTAATTTTCACAATAATCTCTTCAGCAAGCTTTTTTCCATCGATAATATTATTCATGAGAGAGATCCTTTCAGGTAGCTGTTTGTTTCTTTGTAAAGCATTTTCTAATAATACAATAGAACTTTGTAGCAATATTCATATGAGAACGGTAAGAGTGGTTCGATAACGTTTATATAGTTTATAATTTTTATATAGTTTATAATTTTGAAGGACTTTAGAATAATTTCTTTGTAAAGAAGCAACAATATTGCTGTTCTCATAAATTTTGGATAAGAACAAGAATAATTAATCTATTGAATGAAATAGAGCGAATTTTAAAAACATAAAAAGTTTTTTAACAATCATTTAGATTTACTTTTAATCTGTTATATGGCTGATATAGGGCTGAAAATGTAGAGGAAGATTGTGCGCGTCAGAATAATAAAATTTTTGAGCGGAATTTTTATTACAGTTATTTTTTTGTTTGTAGTTGGTATTCTTGTCTTACCTTATGTTGTGTCAACAGATGCGATTCGTATTCGTTTAGCACAGGATTTAAGTACGTGGACGGGGTATCATGTACAATTGCGTGATCCACCACGATTGAATCTCTTTCCTTATCCTAAAGCATTTCTTTCTGGTGTTACATTAACATCAAAAATGAATAACGCTTCACCGTTAATGGAAGCTGAATCAATAGAGGTTGATCTTTCTTTGATAGATCTCTTTTGGGGATCTGTTTCTTTTTCAGAAACGCGTATTGTGCATCCACAATTTGTTATGGAAAAGCCTGTTAAAACAGTAGCAGATTTTTTTGATCAATTTTCGCGTTCACAAGGTGTATTAGGATCAGCGATACGCAACACTCGTGAAATATTGAAGCATAATCCTCATCAACCCGATATGAAGCACCTTTTAAATCAACCTTTTGGGCGGATTATCATTGAAGATGGTGTGCTTGTATATCATGATGATTTTTCTAGTGTAGCAGAGAAAATAACGGGATTAAATGCAACTTTAGATTGGCCGGAATTAATGCAGGCAGCACGGTTTCGTGCAGATGCTCGTTGGCGTGGAGAATTGACAAAATTATCAATCGATGCTGAGCAAGCTTTGTTGCTTTTGGCAGGAGGGAAAAGTCAAGTTAAGGCAAGTTTTAATTCTGTGCGTGGTGGTATCACCTTTATCGGTCAGGCACGATTATCTGAATATTATATTTTTGATGGAAAGGTATCAATGCGTTCGCCAAGTTGGAATCAGACATTAACTTGGATTGGAGGTAATCATTTTGGGGGATATGAATTAAAAGCACCTCTTGTATGGGAGTCTCATTTTTTAGCACAACCAATGCATATCCAAATGGATAATGTTACATTTACTATGGGTACAGCAAACGCGCGTGGAGCTTTGAAACTTGATTTCCAAGATTATGTTCCGATTGTAATGGGATCTTTAGCATTTGATAATTTAGATTTTAATCTCTTGGGATCGATGTTTTCTCCAATTAAAGAGAAAAATTCATCCCTTGATATGACAATTTTTGACCATATTGGGATAGATATTAGGCTCTCTGCTCCACAAGCAAAAATAGGGAACATTGCGCTTACTCATTTAGCTGCCGCAATACAAATGAAAAATGGGCATGGCATTTTTGATCTTGGACATGCTAATGTTTTTGGTGGCTCGCTTCAAGGCAATATCGAAGTTACATCATCTGATGAAAAAATGCGAGGTGAAGGGCGTTTTTCAGGTACTTCTGTTGAAATGCAGCATATTTCAGAGGTTCTAGGAATTGTCCCATTTGCACAAACCAAAGCTAACTTTACTATGACGATGCGAACGCTTGCCAGTTCTTGGTCGGAAGTTTTTGCAAAAATGCAAGGGGAATTAGAAATCAATATGTCTTCTGGACGGCTATTAGGATATGATGTACACGATTTATACTCAAGACTTTCAGAAAATGAGCAATTCCTTTTAAAGAACGATAATGCTCTTTCAACAACCTTTGACCGTTGGGATATTAAAACCAGTTTTTCAGATGGTATGATAAAGGTTACAGAGTCATTAATGCATATAATGGATTGGAATTTATTCATTCAGGGTACAATAGCAACTGCTATCGCTCAAGATCAGCAAAATGGATTGATATTGAAAGCACAGTTACAAAAAAGAAATCGTTCAGATACTCTATGCAAAGATGTTGAATGCCTTACTAACAGTCTCGCACAGCCCTTTGTTTTTTCTCTTAGTTCTACAGAGCAAGATCGCGGCAATTTTTGGGTTAGAAAGAATAGTGATATAAATTGAGTATCACCTTTCATTGTGGATAAAAATGTTAGAAAATTATCTTGATATGAAGTTTTAGGAATAAGTTAGCATACTTTTATTGAATCTCAGAAGAAATGCCGTAGCCATCCGTGATAGTTGTGTGCTTTCCATCTGCAACAACGGAACCGATGCCTAAGGTAATAAGAATAAAGGCTAGGAATGTGGTAATGGTAATGAGTGTTGCTTTTTTAGCAGACATATTTTCTCTCTAAATCATGTAATTAAATACTAAATGCAAGGGTGCATGGTATATTATTATAGAATTAAAGATAGAATCATTTAGAATTCTATTTGTTCCCACTATTATTTCATAAAACTAAAAAATTCTATAGTTTTATAGATATATTTTTTTCTTTTTGTTATATATTTCTCTTCATTTTTTAGGTGATTATATCTGAATTTGGTACGATTTTTATGCGTATAAATTACAAACTTAAAAGACTTTTTATTCTACAGCCACTTGCTTTGAATGAAGAAATAAAAATAGAGGGAGCGCAAGCTTCTTATCTTATACGTGTTTTGCGTATGCAGGAAGGAGCTGAAATTTTACTTTTTAATGGACAGGATGGTGAGTGGCTTGCTAAACTTATCACTGTTGGAAAAAAGTTTGTTGTGGTTCGGCTTATCCATCAAGAAAGATTACAAACAGCGCATTCGAGTCTTATTTATTGTTTTGCTCCACTCAAAAATGCGCGTTTGGATTATATGGTGCAGAAAGCTGTAGAAATGGGGGCGTCTGTTTTGCAGCCTGTTGTAACGCATCACACACAGGTTACGCGTATTAATATGGCGCGGATGGAGGCTAATGTCATTGAAGCTTCTGAGCAGTGTGGTATTTTATCTTTGCCTGAGTGCTTACCCGCTGTGTCGTTGTCAGAACTTTTATCGCATTGGGATGAAACACAGCCTTTATTCTTTTGTGATGAAACGCATAAATCGCATAATTTATTGTCTCTTTTAAAAAGGCGTGAAGTGACGAGACTAGGTGTCCTTATTGGACCAGAAGGTGGGTTTAGTAGAGAGGAGCAGCAGTTTTTAAAAAAACACTCTTTTGTAATTCCGATATCGTTAGGTCCGCGTGTTTTACGCGCTGACACTGCAGCTGTTGCTGCTTTGGCTCTTCTTAATGCTACTTTAGGGGATTGGTCAACGGATTGAGTAAACTATAGAATCATTTTACAGGATTTGTTTAAAATGATGGAACTGATGATGGGATAAAGTAAGTTATGGCACTTGATATAACTGATGAAAGTGAAATTTATAACTTAGATTCCTTGGTGAGTTATTTCCAAGGGGGGTGTAAAACAGAAAATGATTGGCGTATCGGTACAGAACATGAGAAATTTCCGTTCTATATAGCTGATTTTAGTCCTGTTCCCTATGAGGGCACAAGGGGAATTCGCGTTCTTTTAGAAGGAATGCAAAGAGCTTTGGGATGGAAACCTATTTTAGATGAAGGGAATATTATTGGGCTCGTAGGGTCATCAGTGGGGCAAGGGGCTATTTCTCTGGAACCTGGAGGACAATTTGAATTATCTGGTGCACCGTTAAAAACAATTGGTCATACTTATTGTGAAGTAATGGAGCATTTAGCTCTTCTCAAAAAAATTTCAGAGCCATTGGGGATTGGTTTTTTTGGTATGGGTGCTAGTCCGAAGTGGTCATTGGTTGAAACACCGCGAATGCCTAAATCACGTTATCAAATTATGGCTGATTATATGCCAAAAGTTGGTCGTAGTGGCCTTGATATGATGTATCGCACCTCAACAATTCAGGTTAATTTGGATTTTTCATCTGAATCTGACATGCGGCGAAAAATGCAAGTATCAATGAAATTACAATCTATTGCAACAGCATTATTTGCTAGCTCCCCTTTTACAGATGGGAGTCCAAATGGCTTTTTATCTTGGCGTTCTGAAATTTGGTGTGATACTGATAATCAAAGAACTGGGGTTCTTCCCTTTGTATTTTCAGATCGTTTTGGTTTTGCAGATTATGTTGAATGGGCACTTGACATACCAATGTATTTCGTTGTGCGTGACGGACGTTATTATGATTGTACACATATAACTTTTCGTCAGTTTATGAATGGGGCATTAAAAGAAAAAATTGCAAATTCAGTACCAAATATGGGAGATTGGATTAATCATTTATCAACTTTATTTCCCGAAGTACGTTTAAAACGGTTTTTAGAAATGAGAGGTGCGGATTGTGGATCTTGGAGACGTATCTGTGCCTTATCCGCTTTTTGGGTCGGACTTCTCTATGATAGTGAAGCTCTTAATGATGCAGAGGCTTTGACTAAAGATTGGTGTTTTGAAGAAGTTTGGGATATGCGCAAACGGGTTCCTAAAGAAGGATTAAGAACACCTTTTCGTCAGACTATCATTTTAGAAATAGCTCGTCAGGTTGTTGCTATTTCACGCAAGGGTTTAAAAAATCGTCAGCAATATGATGCAAATGGTTGTGATGAGACAAATTTCCTTGTTCCCATAGAAGAGGTGATTGCAATGGGACAAACCGACGCTGATAAATTTTTGTCTTTTTATTATTCCATTTGGCGTGAAGCTATAGAACCCGTATTTTTAGAATGTTCCTACTGAGTTGGGAAATACGAAAAATGTATTGCAATTCTTAAAAAATGCATAGCGTTGTATTATAAATTTAGAAAGACATTTTACTTTTTTCAAAACGCCATCTCTTAAGATTATCACGCATAAGGGGTAGTAATATAAGCTTATTAGGTGGCTGCCATTTTGATGCTTATGATCTTATTATTGTTTTTTGAAATTTTGGAGAAAAAATCTGAAGGATTTAAAGAGAAGGGGAGGAATATCTTGATTATTGCGTAAATAAAAGAGTTCATAATTTGCTTTATAAAAGTAAATCACGCTCATAAAAAATAAATCTTCATCTGTTAAGACAAAGATTTATAACTGTTGTAGAATTTAAAGATCAAAGTGTAGAAAGATTGCTTGCAGCAAATTTTCCGGAACGACGGTCTTGTAGAACGTCATAAGAAACTTTTTGTCCTTCATTAAGGTGGTTTAAACCTGAACGCTCAACAGCGGAAATGTGCACAAATACATCGGCACTTCCATCGCTAGGTTGAATAAATCCGAAACCTTTTGTTGTGTTAAACCACTTAACTGTTCCTGTAGACATAGAAGACTCCTTAAAATAGGATAATTATATATTATATAGTGTACTGAATGCGCAAAGCCCTCAATACAATTTGAAATCGAAATTAGGTGGGAGAAGTTTCGTTGAAAGTGCAGATTGCACAGGAAAGAAAGTCACATAACCGAAAGTCCGATAATTTTCATATAAAGAAGTTTTGGGTAAAAAGCAAGTCTTAATCGATATTTTTATACAAAGAAAATACAGAATATAAGGAAAACATGCTTTGTATCATAGCAAGAAAATCACGTAAAATAGCTTTGCAGTGAGCGTACTTCAAGATGATTGTTTTTAAGTGCTTTGATAGCTTCTACGACAGCTTCCGCTCCGGCCATTGTTGTATAATAAGGGACTTTTTGCATCAGTGCGGCATGACGTAGTGATTTGGAGTCTGAGATAGCGCTGGCAGTGCTGGTCGTATTGAAAATCAATTGAATTTGTCGATTACGAATAGCATCTTCAATATGGGGATGTCCTTCTAGCACTTTGTTAATTTTTTTTGCTTCAATATTATGTTCGGTAAGAAATTTTTGTGTTCCACTTGTTGCTAAAATAGAAAAACCAAGCTCAGTTAAAATTCTTACGGGATTTAAGATACGTTTTTTATCTTCATCTCTCACAGAAACAAATAAAGTTCCTTCTTTGGGAAGTTCAACACCGGCTCCAAGTTGGGATTTAGCAAAAGCAAGGGAAAATTCATAATCAAGTCCCATAACCTCACCAGTTGAACGCATTTCTGGACCAAGAAGCGTATCGACACCTGAAAAACGTGCAAAAGGAAAAACAGCTTCTTTAACAGCAATATGTTGTTTTTTCTGGATTGAGACTAATCCACCATAAGCTTCAAGAACTTGGTGGAGAGTTTCTCCTGTCATAATACGTGCTGCCATTTTTGCAATGGGGCGGCCAATTGTTTTGGCAACAAACGGGATAGTCCGTGAAGCTCGGGGATTTACTTCTAAGACATAAATTGTACCATCTTTAATAGCATATTGTACATTCATTAAGCCACAAACGTGAAGTGCGTGAGCTAATGCTTTGGTTTGACGTTCTAATTCAGTGACTGTTTCATGGGAGAGTGTATGGACTGGTAAAGAACAGGCTGAATCACCAGAGTGGATACCTGCTTCTTCAATATGTTCCATAATGCCAACAACCAGTGTTTCTTCACCGTCACATAGACAATCAACATCAACTTCGATCGCTTCCGTCAGATAGGTATCAAATAAAAGTGGATTTTTACCAAGTAATATATTGATTTGTCCCGTTTTGTCATTGGGATAACGGGCTTTGATGTCTTCTGAAACCAGTTCAGGAACACTCTCAAACAAATAATTTTGCAAACTACGCTCGTCGCGAATGATTTCCATAGCACGCCCTCCTAAAACATAGGAAGGGCGTACAACTAATGGGAAGCCTAGTTCATGGGCAATGAGGCGCGCTTGTTCGACCGAATGAGCAATACCATTCTTAGGTTGTGTTAAGTTAAGCTTGAACAGCAATTTTTGAAAGCGATCTCTATCTTCCGCTAAATCGATAGCGTCGGGTGAAGTACCTAAAATGGGGATCTTGTGTTTTTCTAGAGCGCTTGCCAATTTTAGGGGTGTTTGTCCACCAAATTGGACAATGACGCCAATTAATTCGCCTTTTTCCTGTTCTGTTTCTAAAATAGCGATAACATCTTCAGTGGTTAAAGATTCAAAATAAAGACGATCAGAGGTATCGTAATCGGTTGAGACGGTTTCAGGATTACAGTTAATCATAATAGCTTCAAAGCCTGCATCACGGAGAGCAAAAGCAGCGTGGCAGCAACAATAGTCAAATTCAATGCCTTGCCCGATACGGTTTGGACCCCCGCCTAAAATAGCAATTTTCTTACGCTCAGAAACTTGCGCTTCCGAGCATTCTACGCCAGCAAAGGGAACTTCGTAGGTTGAATACATATAGGCTGTAGGTGAAGAAAATTCCGCAGCACAAGTATCAATCCGTTTGAAAACATGCTTCACATTAAGAGATTTGCGCAAAGCAGAAATATCATCTGGCTCTTGTCCTGTAAGTGTGGCTAAACGCGCATCTGAAAAGCCCATGGCTTTTAACATACGGAAATTATCTGCGTTTTGGGGAAGACCATTGGTACGGATGCGCTGTTCCATTTCAATGATAGAGGCTATTTGTTTCAAAAACCATGGATCAATTTTGCTGATTTGATGAATTTCATTTAAGGATAAACCTGCACGCATTGCTTGGGCTATGTAGCGCAGACGATCAGGGCTTGGTATTGCAATAGCAGAGCGTATAGAGCTTTTTTCATCACCTTCAGCATGTTCAGGGATCGTAATTTCATCAAGACCAGTAAGACCTGTTTCAAGTCCACGAAGCGCTTTTTGCAGAGATTCTTGAAAAGTGCGCCCAATTGCCATAACTTCTCCCACCGATTTCATCGCAGTTGTTAAGACAGGAGATGAATCAGGAAATTTTTCGAAGGCAAAACGAGGAATTTTGGTAACAATATAGTCAATAGAAGGCTCAAATGATGCTGGTGTTGCACCACCCGTGATATCATTTTTTAATTCATCAAGCGTATAGCCAACTGCCAATTTAGCAGCTACTTTGGCAATGGGAAAACCCGTTGCTTTTGAGGCAAGCGCTGAAGATCGAGAAACACGCGGATTCATTTCAATAACAATGAGGCGGCCATTTTCAGGATTGACTGCAAACTGTACATTGGATCCACCAGTTTCGACACCAATTTCACGCAAGACAGCAATGGAAGCATTGCGCATCCGTTGATATTCTTTATCAGTTAAAGTGAGAGCAGGGGCTACAGTAATGGAATCACCGGTATGGATTCCCATCGGATCAATGTTTTCAATAGAACAAACAATGATACAGTTGTCGTTCTTATCGCGAACAACTTCCATTTCATATTCTTTCCATCCCAAAACACTTTCTTCAATTAAAACTTCTGTTGTCGGTGAAGCTTCAAGACCACGTTCAATAATTTCATAAAATTCAGAGCGGTTGTAAGCAATTCCACCACCTGTTCCACCAAGTGTAAATGAAGGGCGGATGATCGCTGGGAGCCCAACAACATCAAGAGCTTGAACTGCTTTTGCTGTTGCATGGGCTATATAGTGTTGTTTGCGATCAGATTCTGTGTGCCGCCAATTACGCTCAAGCTCTTCCAATGCTTGGTCAAGTGCATTACCGGAAAGCTTTGCTGTAAGTTCGTCGCGCATTTTTGCGTGCTGTCGGCGATTTTCTTCTTTAAGCTCTGTTGCATTGGCTAACATAGAGCGTGGTGTTTCCAAACCAATTTTTGCCATTGCTTTGCGAAATAAAGCACGATCTTCAGCTTTATCAATTGCATCGGCATTAGCACCTATCATTTCAACATTATAACGGTCCAAAACACCCATACGTTTTAAGGATAAAGTTGTATTGAGTGCTGTTTGTCCTCCCATAGTGGGCAACAGGGCATCAGGGCGCTCATGAGCGATAATTTGTGCAACTATTTCGGGAGTAATCGGCTCAATATAAGTTGCATCGGCTAAATCTGGATCTGTCATAATAGTCGCGGGATTGGAATTAACCAAAATGACGCGATAACCTTCCTCTTTTAATGCCTTACATGCTTGTGTACCTGAATAGTCAAATTCACATGCCTGTCCAATAACAATAGGTCCTGCTCCAATGATAAGAATAGATTTTATATCTGTGCGTTTAGGCATGATTTTTCCTTATAATGAATATTCGTGTGCGATGGTTGCAGACAGCATAAATTTTGAGGCTAAAGTAGTTTTATAGGTTAAGTGACAAAGAAAGTAAGCACTAAAATGCCTTTTCCATGTTTTTTTTCTCATAGAGTGGAAGCTAAATATCTTCTTTGGGGATGTGAAAATATGATCTTTAATAAAATAATAATTCATAGCATATTTTAAATATTCAAGTATATTATTTGATAAATAAAGGATAAGTTGTTATTTGTATAACAGTAAAACTTTGAATGATAAAATATAATACTAATAATTTTTATCATTATTAATATTTCTATTATTATAAATTTCTAAATTATAATTACTTATATTTTATTGTTTAAATAAGTTCGATGATATATTAAAAGTAAAATAATATAAAAATCATGAACATAATTTTCAATTTTATGATAAGTAATAAGTACGATATTTTATTAGTATATGAATCCAGATAAAAATAATTGTTCTATTGTTAAAAGTATAAATAAATATATTATAGATATATAGATTACACGAATTTAATATTTAGCTTAATAATTTCAGTATATATGGCAATATGGGGGCATTTACCCCCATATAGATTATTGGAGGGCTCTTAAAACAATAATTCCTGGTGTTTTCGCGATATAATCCATAAAAGGAGAGTCGACGACTTTTTCATTTTCTTTTCGTGAAGAAGCATTCCGGAACATTGGACCATTCTCTGTCATGATAAAAAAACCTACATGGGTTACATCTAACCCAGCCAATTTAGTATAAATACCAATGAAATCACCAGTTTGTAAATGATTTATAACTTCTTCGTTAATAAATTTACTAGGAATATATGTTATATTGCGTTTAACAACTGGTAGTCCGGGAAGATAGTTTCCGCCATCGGCTTTTTTATTGAGATATTTTTCAGTGTTTACTGCGTTAGGGCTTATTTGAGCGGTAATGTCAGTAGCGATTTTATATTCTCTATAAGCCCAGTCAGTGAAAAAATGCTTCCGATTCAAAAAACTAACGTTACCATCAACATAACGCGTCCGTATGACGTTATTTATGAATTCTGTTTGTGATGTTGATTGCGATAATGCTGCAACATAGTCCAGATAAGTGAAACAATCTAAACCTCTAAAATCAATAATTAGTTCTTCTGGTGTATTTTCTGAGCCATGTAACATATTTGCTTGGTAAGGTGTCTCTAAAAAATCTTTAGAAAGTAAATCAATCATTTTTCCTCTCTCATTGTGATCAGCTTTCGAGCGTTTTTCAAGAAGGGTATTCAGTTTATTTACAGTGTATGGATCTAGGTTTACTTTAGTTGTTTGTTGTATCTCCGTTTTATTTTCTGGAATATCCTTGTTCTTATCAGAATTCTGAACGTCACATCCTGCGGCCAACGCGGAGAGTAAAATTAATTGAAATATTTTTCGCATTTTATACACCATTTTTGAATTAATAGCTTGCCGGTTAATCGTCATTAAAGGTAGTATTTCACCTATGCTGATTAGATTGGCGTTGAGTTAATGATAGCATATTATGAAGCATAACCTAAATAGATATTTTTACAACTTTTAATATTATACAAATTACACATGGGATGTATATTTCTAATATTATAAGAATAAAAATTATTTTATATATTTTTATTAGAAAAATACTTTAAAATACTAACAATTATTTAAATAAAAATGCTTATTTTATATGAGATCATATTTTATACAATAAAATATGATTTATTTTTACGTGAAATATTTTAACTGTATTCATTTGAGTTTATAGTATGTTGATATAAAAAGATAAAATATTATTTTAAAAGGAATTTTATAGTTATTATTTTGATACCAAATTTTTGATGAGTTTTTGAAGATAATAATATTAAAGGTAAGAAGATATATATCATAACACTAATCATGGTATTCTCAAAATAGTTAAATGCATTCCATGTTTATTGAATTTTTGTTTACGGTTTATTTCCAAGGGGTAGAAAATAAGTTTATAAAATTCAGAAGAGTTGTAAGAAATTCCACCACCTAATTACCAAGTGTGAATGAAGGAAGGGTAATCATTGTGAATCCAACAATATCAAGAACCTGAATCATTTTTGCAGTGGCATATGCAATATAAATATGTACAATATAATGTTACTGATGATCAGTCTTTATGTTTCGCCAATTACGCTCAAGCATCTTCCGATGTTTGGTCAAATGTATTCCCTCAGAGAGTTTTGCGTTAAGTTCGTCACGTATTTTTGCATGTAGTCAGCGATTTTCTTCTTTAAGCTCTAGTTACATTGGTTAACATGGAATGCGGTGTTTCCAAACCGATTTTTTCCGTAGCCTTGTGAAAGAGGGCACTATGTTCAGTTGTTATCGATAGTATCGGTATTGGCTACTTATCATTTCAACATGATAGCGGTCTAAATGCTCATACGCTTTAATGACAAAGCAGTGCAGTATTGAGTTCTGTTTGTTTTTTCATAGTTGGTAAAAGAGCATTGGGACATTTGCGGAAAATAATTTGTGCAATGACTTTAGGGGTGATAGGTTTAATATAAAGCCATATCAGCTAAATATGGATCTGTCATAATGGTGTCAGAGTTAGAATTAACCAAAATAATTCGATAATCTTCTTCTTTTAATGTTTTACAAGATTGTATACTTGAAATAGCAAAATTCATGTTTTTGATTAATAATAGGTCCCGCATCTAATGATTAAGAATAGATTTTATACTGTATATGTTTTGACAATGATTTTTCTCTATAATGAATATTCGTGTGGATTTTGTTGCAGACAGTATTAAGCTTTGAGGATAAAATAATTTATAGGTTAAGTTACGAAAAAAGTAAGTATTAAAATGTTTTTTACATATTTATTTGTAATTTAATAGGCAGATAGTTCTTAGAGAATAAATAATTTTTATTATAAAAAAAACCGTTATATAAAAATGGCTTTCATATATATTATAGGAAGCAACATAGATAAGAGCATGCTTGTTTTTATTTCTCGTTATTTTAAGGTTTTTTACTACATTTCTTCTTTAGATCTTCTGCAGGGTAGTATAGTCTTTACAAGATATTTGATTCAACCAGTATATTGGGGTGTTCAAAATTAAATGCTTCTTGCAGTTCATTTATTGTAACAATATTGATCGTGAAAGAAAGTTTCAGGATACCACTTGGCGTTCTGTAATAGATCATTAATTGATTGTGCAATGCAAAAAGCAAATGATACTTGTATCTCTAAGTAGATTGCACTTTTCGTGATGTGAATTTTTGTGGTATTAACAAAGCAACATGTTTGCTTGAAAAAAAACAAGTATAATCTGAAGGAGAGAATCCAAAAGAGCAGCACTTTAGTTAAACTGTTTTTTGTAATCCACTATAAGATCGCAGAAATGTTGAAAGAGGTAGTGGCTGTCTTGTGGTCCAGGAGAAGACTCAGGGTGATGTTGAACAGAAAAAACGGGTTTTCCAATCATCCGAATGCCACAGTTTGAACCATCAAAAAGGGAAATATGGGTTTCTTGGACATGCTGTGGTAAAGATGTTGTTTCTACAGCAAAGCCATGGTTCATTGATACAATATCAACTTTTCCGGTGCTAAGGTCTTTAACAGGATGATTGGCACCGTGGTGTCCTTGATGCATTTTTATGGTTTTTGCACCAAGAGCAAGAGCGAGAAGTTGATGACCAAGGCATATACCGAAAAGTGGTAGATTATGGTCAATCAATGTTTTGATTGTTGGAACAGCGTATTCACCTGTAGCTGTTGGATCACCTGGTCCATTAGAAAGAAAAACACCATCAGGATTCATTGCCAGAATTTCTTCTGCATTCGTGTGTGCAGGTACGATAGTGATGCGTGCATTTTGGGCAGCCAGAAGACGAAGAATATTACGTTTAATACCATAATCAATCACAACAATATGAAGATTATGCACATCGTTTGTACCATATCCTTCATTCCATACCCAAGGCTTTTCATTCCATTGCTTTAATGATTGAGATGTCACATCTTTCGCAAGGTCAAGGTTAACGAGACCAGACCATTTTTGTGCTCGTTTTTTTAAAGCGGGAATATCAAAATGCCCATCAGGGTTGTGGGCGATGACAGCATTTTGTGCACCTTTTTCACGAATAAGAATGGTGAGTGCACGTGTATCAATATTACAAAGTGCAATAATTTTGCGTGCTTCAAGCCATTGATTAAGATTTTTATTTGCACGGTAGTTAGAGGGATGCGTAATATCTGCTTTGAAAATAGCACCAACCGCACCATGACAGTTGAGGGGAGTAAGATCCTCAATATCTTCGTTGTTTGTTCCTACATTTCCTATGTGAGGAAAAGTGAAGTTAATGATTTGTTGCGTATATGATGGATCTGTGAGGATTTCTTCATAGCCGGTTATAGCGGTATTGAAACACACCTCAGCTTCAGCAATGCCAGTAGCACCTGCACCTTTACCTTCAATAACTATGCCATCGGCTAGTATTAAGAGGGCTGTAGGCTTTTTTACACTCCAAGAATCGCAAGATGGGATAATTTGTGTCATAGTATGCACCTACAATTTATTATCTGAAGGGTATCGTTATTATCTGAAAGGATAATACCAACGTTACACAAAAAGCACAACCATAACAGAGGTTCTGTATATTGTTCTTGCAATGTTTCGCTTGGGACAGGAAGTATAGTATATTCTACGAAGAGGTAAAGTCCTGTTTTTAGATTTTCTGAGACTTTGTATGCTCATTATTTTTTTTACTATGCATTGCAAGATATATAAAGGTTGGCTAAAAGCTGCTTTTCCATTTGAATAAATTGGGTAAATTCATGTTACGTGAGCAGATTGATAGGGCACTTGAAGTTGCTTTGAAAGCACAAGATAGTACACGTCTTGCTACACTTCGTTTAATGAGTGCTGCAGTGAAAGATCGTGATAGTTTTCAAAGTGGTGACGAAAAACGAGAAGTGAATGGTAAGCAGATCCAGTTTGTCTTTACACAAATGCTTCAACAGCGTGAGAAGGCAATGCATATTTATAAAGAATCTGGTTGCTTGGAGTTAGTAGAAAAAGGGCAAGTGGAAATGGAAATCATTCGTGAATTTCTTCCCTATCAGCTTGATGAAGTGCAGGTTGAACAGGCGCTTTTGGAAGCCTTAGCACAAACAAAGGCTGAAAAATTACGTGATGTCGGTAAAGTTATGGCATGGCTTAAGGAACGTTATGCAGGATAAATGAACTTTTCTAAAGTATGCAAGAGCCTCCGTGAAAAATTAGAATGAGTCATAAGATGTAAAAAGCATTTTTTATAACAAGGAACTCATCAAGTTTTTCAAGAACATAGAGATAAGCGGATAAGCAATGCTTATTTCATTTATCATAAGGGAATGTTTTGTCGCCAACTAGACTAGGGTTTTCTTCTACTTATGGAGAAAGAATCTATCTCTTTCTGTGTGATTATTTTACACTTCTTCAAAGTGTTTGCTTCATTTTGGAAGGACTACGGGTATGTCACCTTTTATAAAAATCTACTGTCTGCAATCTAGGAAGTCTTTTCGAGAAAATAAGGTAGTAAAAAAATCGCTCTCATATAAATTGCGAATTTTACCGGATATATTTAATTATTTAGATATTCTAAAATACTTCTTATTATTAACTGTCGTATTTTAAAGTTCTTCATTTAAATAGAGCTAATTTTGTTAATATTACACACAACAATACTATTAAAGACGATTTTTTATTATGTTTTAATAACTCTTCTAAGAGAAGAGGGATCTTTTATTCCTTTTTCAAAAGTAAAATTTTTGAATTGAGAGGATTCAAAAAGAACTTTGAAAAGAATTTTAGAACGTTATGCTGTTGAGATAGATTTGAGGATTTTATGTTTTTATCTTTTAAAAAATATAAAAATCAATAAACTTCTTTTAATAGCAACATATTGGTTTATAATGATAATTTACTGTTTTGTATATTGAATGAGAGTTCTGAATATTGTAAGTTTTACTCATTCAAATCTGTTTATATTCAATCAATCAAAATCATTCGCTTTCATGCCACAAGCGGAGTTGGTGTGTGTGCAAAATCACTTTAAAAAGGACTAAAAATATCTCTTATGAACTGTCTTAATGCAAGGTTGTCGGCAATACCATGAGCTGGCAAATATGCTGCTGTTGGATTATACATTCATAAGTGGAAAGTGATGGTGTCAATGGTTTTTAGCTATACTACTCACGGGTGCTGTGTCGCGACATGGAGAAGGAGAGTATTCTCTATTTATGTGGGGGTATTTATGTGGGGTTTATTGCGTAAATTGGTGAAGCTGTTAAAAACAGTTCGGTTAATAATAAAGGCTTATCTGTTAATCGTAAACGAGAACGGCGTGCCCATAATGCACCTCGTTGGCCAATATGAATGTAATCACGGGTTAGTTTACCGCTGTTAAATAAATAATGTCCCAGTGGAACATTACCCAACTGCATGATTGCTTGATTGTGTTCGAGTAGGGTTTCTTCTGGGATTACAGTGCGTCCAAGAAGCCAAGGCTGGTTATCTCCTATTAATACAACTTCACGTAGCCAATAACGTGCACTGTTGGATAAATGCTCGGCTTCTCCTTGTTCTTGCAATTTATCACGCGTAATAAAACATTCACGTTGTGGTTCGACGCGTAGGCAGGTGCAGTGTTTCTTCAATCGAAGAGTCATTGAACCCAACTCCATAAGCCAATCGCGGATGTTTTCTGGTACTGAAAGATTTTGGTCAGATAGCCAGTTCAGAGGCGGTAAGATGGAATCGTTGGGATCAGACATTATTTCACTCCCCATCTAAAACCGTATTTTCTATGCTAGGTGATATAAACAGATACTTCCATTGTAATACAGAAATACAGAGGCAGCAAGGTTTTAAGCGAAAAGATGTAAAGAAGAAATCTTAAAAAGGAAATATGTAAAAAGACATTATAGATTGCATCTTCCTGAAGGTAAAAATCTCTTATGATCTAAGAGAAAGACTAACATACAGCGCATTTTTAATTTTTAAGATAAAGACAAAGGGGGAATATTGAGTATTTTCAAACATATTTGTCATGAATATGAAAAAGGGATGAAGCACTTATTCTTTTTGAGAAGTGAACAAGAAAAGACAAGTATAAAAATATTCTATTGAACGCTTTAGAAAATAAAGGGTATTTAACCTAGTGGAATTGAGATACAAAGTTGAGGATATTATCTTTCACCAAAAAAAATTTATACGATTGAGAAAATTGTTCAAATAAAGTCGATAATAAGTTAAAAATGAGTTACAAAGATCCCTTATAATGAAAGCTCAAATCCCTATAATAAAAGCTCAAAATGATAGAATATGTGCTGGTTTTATATCCTCTAGTACCTCAAAGAGAATTCAACACATTGATTTATATAGATAATTTGTCGTTATTCATATTGAATTAGACCTCCGAATATAGTAAGATTTTCTCATCACAAACCCTCTC
>NZ_JBEPLT010000008.1:0-82499 GCF_040545385.1 Bartonella japonica | reverse complement strand
GTCTCTGTCTGCTTTTGCCGTTCAGTCTTCTTGCCAAAACGAAATGCCTTAGCTAAAGCCATAAAAAAAGCAGCTAAAGCTGCTATCACCACAAAATATTTTTTCCCCCACAAGATCATAAGCGTTGTTCTCTTAAGCGATTAATAATAAACACTAATCCTACACAGGAAGCAAAAACTATAATCGTTGCTAAAGCCCATTGCATAGGTCCATTCCCTGCTAACAACTCCCCAAGCCCAGAAAAAGAAGCTATGATAGGAGCAAGAACTTCTGCTTTTAAAATTCTTGATGGTTCTTGTTTTTCAACGCTTTGGTAATTAGACGAAACGTAAGCCCCTTTCGCCCACAAACCTGCTTCTGCTGCACGCCGGTATACGAGACCTTTTATACGCTTTCCTCCTGCTTTTGTCCATTTCTGTAATTCAATTGGTACTGACTCATAATCACCTTTATTAAGTTTCTTAAGCAATGTAGAGTTTTGAAAAGCTGTTATCCCTATATTATAACAAAAAGAAACAAGAGCACCAAACTGCTCATCACTTAAGTCGACATAAACCGCTTTCTCAACCGCACGCTCATATTGACGTAAATCTGCCAAAAGCATAGCTTCTGCTTTTTTTTCCGTAATAACCATACCATCAACAACCACTGGGTTGCCAGCTTTTTCTGTATGCCTGTTGAAGCCCCACCACAATGACAGCTTCCATTGCTGTCGCTGCTATTTGCTTTAATGCCAGTAAGTTGACTGGTGATATAAGACCATCCTCTGTTTTTGTGCCATTAATCCAGTCTTGCTATTCAAAAGCTTGGATGAGATCAACTTTTTCTTGCACCTTTTCAGCTGTCTTTTGCGTTTTATCAGCTGTCTTTTGTACACATGCTGAACGTAAGTCACTTACAAATATTATAAATGATTTTATCAATACAAATTCTAAGAAAATCAGTTGGAGTCGTGCACTTAAAAAAGAGCTGATAAAAGGTAAGTTTTTTGAATTTGAAAATGCGTGCCTTGCGCAAGGTCTTTACCGTCCTTTTATACGACAGTGGCTTTATTATAGTCGCACCTTCAATGAAATGATTTCTCAAATGCCGCGGATATTCCCGATAGGGCAAGTGATTGAAAATAGAGTGATACAAGTCGCCTCTGTAGGAACAAGAAGTAGATTTTCTATTTTTATGACTAATAATGTGCCTGATTTTAATATGATAGATGGTGGTAACCAATGCTTTCCAAGGTATCTTTATGAAAATGATAACCAATCCCATTTGTTTGCAAATGCTACAGAAAAAAGCAAAAGTGCCAGTTTAAAACGTCATGATGCCATTACTGATGAAGGATTAGCACATTTTAAAGCTGCTTATCCGAATGAAACTATCACTAAAGATGATCTGTTTTACTACGTTTACGGAATTTTATATTCGGAAGATTATCGCACTCGCTATGCGCATAATTTATGCAAAGAATTGCCTCGTATCCCTTGCGTAAAGAGTGCTGATGACTTTTGGAAATTTGTACAGCAGGGCGTGAACTGGGTCATTTGCACGTGAATTATGAAAGCATAGAACCTTATCCAGTGACCTTTAAAAAAGGAAATCCAAAATTTACAGAGATCTCTAATCCTGAGAAATTCTATTATAATAAGGAAAAGGATAAATCGACTGTTATTTATAATAGTAATATTACCATGACAGATATCCCTCTTGAGGCTTATGAGTATATCGTAAATGGTAGACCTGCTCTTGAATGGGTTATGGGACGTCAATGCGTTAAAACAGATAAAAAAGCGGTATTGTGAATGATGCCAATCGCTATGCTATCGAGACCATTGGAAACCCTGCCTACCCCTTAGAGTTATTTCAAAGGGTTATTACTGTAAGCTTGGAAACCATGAAAATCGTTAAGAACCTACCAAAATTAGAAATAAGAGAAACTGAATAACTTATAAAGCATGCTCACATGATAGGCATGCTAACCTCACAAAGGAGTATAGAGCTTATAACCATAATCTATACCTCTTCTATAAATTGCTTACATACAATCTTTAAAAGGATAATTTATTATACGTTATTCTAAAAAGAAGAAACTTGCACTTTTAGATACTCTCATTTGGATTGCTTTAAGATTTATAAGAAACCCACTCTTAAATAGAATTAGTTTTTTTACATTGCCTTTAAGAGATTATATCGCAATCTAAAATGATAGCTTTATTGTTTCCAAAAGCTTTGTTTAAAGAGAGTTATGTATATTCATTTCTCTATAGGTTTTGGAGGTGTAAAAATTGTCACCCCCCCCTCAAAACCTATATTATTGATTGAATTTAGAGGTTGTATTATCAATAGAGGCTGTTTTTTTAAAGATCTGTAAAATATTAACACATTGAAATATAATGTCTTTTATTTTTTATCGTTTTTTTACATAATAGCAGCAACCGTCAAAACCCAAAACCCCTTCAAAACTCATAACCATAATAATCTTGATAGCATTTCTTATGATTATAAACCTATCTTTTGAGAAGCTTTAAAGGATCACATACTTTTCATATCATAAGATATGTTTTAGTCACTCACTCAAATGATCTATTTTGTCAGTTTTATTTACTTAAAACACAACACCTGCAAAGCAATATTAATAAAAGCCATCAAAGATGTAATGTTTTGATGATAACAATCAGTTAAGGGGGAACGGGAACACACTTCTACCCATGCCATAATAATCGTAAGTCCCTCTAATACTTGTCATTAAACTATTGACATGGAGCAAGAACTCTTCACCAAGAGCTACTATACAGTTTTGCAAAAGTAAAATCTGCTTGATAATAAGCAATATCCATAGAAACCGCTTATATAGTTGTCTATATTCAATAAAATAGTAATAATTAACACTAATGTTGTGTTAATATTTCATAAGCTTTCATTCACAGCATTATTATTATTGAAATGTCAACAAAATATTTAAGCAAAGTAAACAATCTCAAACTCATAAAAATATCATTTTTTTCATAAAATGTTTTTTCATAAAATTCAAAGTACTTTTCACTGAAAAGATAAATCCTATATAGTACATAAAAAATTCTATGGAGATATTTTTATGTTAAATATGCGAACTGTCTTAGCGATACTTATTTGTCCTATAGTTAAGATATTAAAACAATTATCGCTCACTATCTTCTTAGTGTTTTTAATACCATTTTTAAGTGGTTGCGGATTTAATACAATACCAACCAATGAAGAAAAAGCACATGCTGCATGGAGTGAAGTGCTAAATCAATACCAACGCCGTACAGACCTCATTCCCAATCTCGTAGAGACTATTAAAGCCTACGCATCCCATGAAAAAAATGTTTTTACAAATGTTATTGAAGCACGTGCTAAAGCAACACAAGTTAACATCAGCGCTGATATATTAAATAATCCACAAATGATGCAGCAATATCTTAATAATCAAGCCAATTTATCAAGCGCACTTTCTCGTCTTATGGCTGTTGTCGAAAATTATCCTGACCTTAAAGCGAATCAGAACTTTCTCGCTCTTCAATCACAATTAGAAGGAACTGAAAATCGTATCTCTGTTGCACGCCGCGATTATATTGAATCAGTGCGTGTATATAATACCGCATTAAAAACAATACCAACAATGATTTGGGCAAAATTATGGTTTCGTGATGCTAAGCCTATGCCAACATTTACTATAGATACCGACAACCAACAAACACCAACAGTCAATTTTAATTAATGAATCCATTTCGATATTTTATGCAACGTTTTGCTTTGCTATACTTAGGAGCTTTTTTGAGCACTCTATGGTTGGTCATCGCAGCGGGAAATATCGCTTGCTCACAGACCCAGTTTCCTCCCTTAACTGGCTATGTTAATGATATAGCTCATTTGCTTGATAGTGCAACAAAGAAAAGTCTAACAGAAAAGCTATCTAAACTCGAAGAAAAAACCGGAGATCAAATTGTTATTGTAACTCTCCCTACTCTTGCAGGAAATGATATAAAAACATACAGTAATTCTCTTTTTCGCACATGGAAATTGGGTCAAGAAAAAATCAACAACGGTGTATTACTTGTCATTGCACCAAATGAACGTGAAGTTCGTATTGAAGTGGGCTATGGATTGGAAGGAGAACTAACAGATGCTCTTTCCACAGTTATTATTAATAGCTTTATTCTTCCCAACTTCCGTAAAGGAAATTACGAAAAGGGAATTATTGAAGCCATTCATGCTATTACCAAGATTATTACAGAAAGAGATTCTGATTTTTCTTTTCAAATCAAAGAGAAAGCTAAATCTGTTGAAAAACAACGTGAACTAGCTAAAAAAGAAGAGATAGTCATTAATACAATTATGTTTTTAATCCTTTTTATCATGGTTGGTTTGCCTATTCTTGCAATGATTTTTGGTAAAAAAGTAGCTCCACAAAAATACCTCTGGATGGGTATCATTTTCACACCATGGTTTTTAAATTTAAATGCTGTCGGTAGACGCTCTGATGGAATTTTTGGCAACCATTCATCAGGAGGTAGAGGTTTTAAAGGTGGTGGTGGATCATCAGGCGGTGGCGGTGCAACAGGAAGATGGTGAAATGAGTGCAAATTTTTGAGTATCATAAATTTTTTAAAATAAAATTCATTATCGTGTTATATCAATCTTAATAAACAGCTTCATATCTTACTCTGAAATTATTTTACTAATGACAACACAAACTTAAACACCAATATAAATATCGTTTATGGCATTTGAATTGAAACATATCCATCGAGATCATTTACCACATCAGTTTAAAGCAATTCCTGGGAATCCACCAGTTGAATGGAAAATAAGTAATAACTTGGTCGAATATCCTGAAGCGCTATGTTACATGCAAGAGCGTGTAGAAAATATTCTTGCAAAAAAAGCGCATGAACAAGTTTGGCTTCTTGAACATCCTTCCCTTTATACAGCTGGTACAAGTGCCAATAAAAAAGATCTTTTAACACCCCATTTGTTTCCTGTTTATGAAGCGGGTCGAGGTGGGGAATTTACATATCATGGTCCAGGGCAGCGCGTTGCTTATATTATGCTTGATCTTAAGCGCCGAAAACAAGACATTCGTGCTTTTATTAGTGCATTAGAAGAATGGATTATACAGATGCTTGCAAAATTTAATATTAAAGGCGAGCGTCGTGAAGATCGTGTTGGTGTCTGGGTTAAAAGATCTCATTGCCAATTGACACAAAACAGTCTCTCTTTGGAAGACAAAATCGCAGCTATTGGCATTCGTGTGCGAAAATGGGTGAGTTTTCATGGAATTGCCATCAATGTTTCTCCTAATTTAGCACATTATTCAGGGATTATTCCCTGTGGTATTGCAAATCACGGCGTAACGAGCTTGCTTAATCTAGGTTTTCACATAACAATGTATGATGTTGACATTGCTCTGAAACAAGCATTTGAAAAAATTTTTGGACCAACAATTGATGTTTCCTAAGTACATTGATTTCTAAATAAAAAACAGGCATAAAATTTATCATTATTTTAAGAGTTTATTTTTAATAAAGGTAGATAATCAAACGCTATGAGCGATAACAACAAAGACCTTTTGAGTATTTTAAATGATGTTCAGTCTCGGATAAATATAGAAGAAGAAAATCCATCAAAACCAAAGAGCTCAAAAATGGCAGCTTCGAAAAAAGATATGCAAGAAGATGACTATAACGCCCTCTCTATTCGAGTACTTGAGGGCTTAGAACCCGTACGTTTACGTCCTGGAATGTATATCGGTGGAACAGATAGTAAAGCGCTTCATCACCTGTTTGCTGAAATTATTGACAATGCAATGGATGAAGCCGTGGCTGGTTATGCAGATTTAATTGATGTATCATTGGATAAAAGCGGCTATTTAACAGTTACAGATAATGGACGCGGTATTCCTGTTGAAAATCATCCTCAAATGCCTGACAAGTCTACTCTTGAAATCATTTTGACACAGCTCCATTCAGGTGGAAAATTTGATGGAAAAGCTTATCAAACTGCTGGCGGATTACATGGAGTAGGAATTTCTGTTGTCAATGCCCTTTCTGACGATATGGAAGTCGAAGTAGCACGAGAACGAAAACTGTATCGACAACGCTTTTCACGTGGTATACCTCAATCTGGATTAGAAGATTTAGGTGAAGTTTATAACCGTCGTGGGACACGCGTTCGTTTTCATCCTGATCATAAAATTTTTGGTGAAAAAGCTGCTTTTGATCCAGAAAAAATTTATAAGATGGCACGCTCCAAAGCATATCTTTTTGGTGGCGTAAAAATTCGCTGGAGTTGCGATCCTCTTATACTTGAGAGCACAAAAAATATCCCCGAAAAAGCTGTTTTCTATTTCCCTGATGGACTTAAAGATTATTTACTCTCATCACTAAAAGATGAATATCGAGTAACGTCGGAAATTTTTTCTGGGAAGATAAAACACTATAGTGGCTACGGCTCTGTTGAATGGGCTATCGCTTGGCATGGTGGCGATGCCTCTGTACAATCTTATTGCAATACTATTCCTACCGGAGAAGGCGGAACGCATGAAATAGGACTGCGTCTGGCTCTTTTACGTGGATTAAAATCCTACGCTGAGCTAATAGGAAACAAGCGTGCTGCTATCATTACATCCGATGATGTTATGATTTCAACAGCTGCAATCCTTTCAATCTTCATCAAAAATCCTGAATTTGTTGGACAAACTAAAGATCGGTTAGCAACAATCGAAGCACAACGTATCGTTGAAAATGCAATACGTGATCCTTTTGACCATTGGCTAACAAATTCTCCACAAGAAGCAACAAAACTTCTTGATTGGGTTATTGAACGTGCTGAAGAACGTGTTAAACGACGCCAAGACAAAGAAATAAGCCGAAAAACGGCTGTACGTAAATTACGTCTGCCTGGAAAACTCGCAGATTGTAGCCAAAGTTGTGCCGATGGTGCTGAATTATTCATTGTTGAAGGTGATTCTGCTGGTGGTTCCGCTAAACAAGCACGAAACAGAGCAAACCAAGCAATTTTACCTCTTCGTGGAAAAATCTTGAATGTTGCCAGTGCTCCCCACGAGAAAATGAACTCAAACCAAACAATTAGTGATCTTATCCTTGCGCTTGGATGTGGAACACGTTCTAAATATCGTGAAAAAGATCTCAGATATGAACGCATTATTATCATGACGGATGCAGATGTTGATGGTGCTCATATTGCTTCACTCCTCATTACTTTCTTTTTTCAAGAGATGCCAGATCTTATTCGTCAAGGACATTTATACCTTGCTGTGCCCCCTCTTTACAGAATATCGCAAGGAGGAAAAATTGCTTATGCACGCGATGATGCCCATAAAGATGAATTGCTAAAAACTGAATTTACTGGGAAAGCTAAAGTCGAAATTGGGCGCTTTAAAGGGCTTGGTGAAATGCGTGCTGAACAACTTAAAGAAACGACTATGCACCCTCAAAAACGTACATTGCTACGGATTTCTATCGATGCAATGGAAATGCAAGAAACAAAAAATACAGTAGACAGTCTCATGGGAACAAAACCAGAAGCGCGGTTTCGTTTTATACAAGAAAACTCTACTTTTGTGTCTAATCTCGATATCTAAGTTTTTAAAAATTTTTCTCAAACCACTGCTGCAGCATCAAGCACGTGCAATTGCGGATTAATTGTCCCATTCCAATAATTCAAACTAAGATTACCAGCTAAATGGATCATTTCACCAATATTTTTAGAAAGAAAATCACCAAGTGATGTCCCCACAGCTCGGAAGGCTATACCTTGCAACTTTTTTCCTTCAATATTAGATATAACGAGACGAAGATGTCCTTTTCCAACCTCGCACAAATAAATTAACCGATGAGAGGGAAGAACAAAAACAGGAGTTGTATTCCCTGAACCGAATGGTCCTGCTTTTTCGATCATATCAAAAAGTGCTTTATTTGCACCAGAAGCAGAAAGACAACCATCTATACGGAGAGATTTTTTAGTACGCAACTGTGAGACCATCAAAGAGACTTTTTCTTCCAACCACTCTCGAAAGCTTTCAATTTTTGTTGATTGGATTGTTATCCCTGCTGCCATACTGTGTCCCCCACCCTTTTCTAATAAATTTAATGCAACAGCTTCACGAACAAGTGTTCCTAGATCTATACCACTTATTGAGCGTCCTGATCCTATGCCACTTCCATCTTTTTTCAAGGCAATTACAAAAACAGGACAAAAAAAACGTTCTTTTAAACGCGATGCAAGAATACCAATAATTCCCGGATGCCATTCTTGATGAGCAATCACAAGTGACAGTGGTATTTTTTGAGCCTGATAAAGAGAATCAATAAAAGATTCTGCTTGCGTTAATTGAATGTTCTCCATTTCTTGGCGTTCTTGGTTAAGCTGATCCAATTGTTCTGCTATTCTGTCAGCTTCATCTTTATCTTCACAAATGAGCAAACGTGCTCCTAAAGCTTGGTCGCCAATACGTCCTCCCGCATTAATTCTAGGACCTAATAAAAAACCTAAATGAAAACTATTAAGTGGCTCCCCTATACGCGCAACCTTTGTTAAAGCCATTATCCCAGGATTATGCATAGAACGAGCAACTTGGAGCCCTTTAACCACAAAAGCACGATTAACACCTTGTAATGGCACGACATCACATATGGTTGCCAATGCAACAAGATCAAGCATACTTAGAAGGTCTGGAAGTTTTCCCTCAAACTTTTTCTTTCGCAATAAATGATTAACCCACGCTAATGTGACAAAGACAACACCGGCAGCGCATAAATGCCCTTGTCCAGAAAAATCATCAGGGCGATTAGGATTAACAAGAGCAACTGCTTCTTGATGAACCTCCGACATTTGATGATGGTCTAAAATGACAATATCAGCACCTGCAAGTCTTCCTGCCTTTACTGCATCTGGACTGTTCGCCCCACAATCAACCGTGATAATCAAATGAGCGCCTTCTTGCACTAACATTCTCATCGCTTGTTCATTGGGTCCATATCCTTCAATAATACGATCAGGAATATAAATTTTTACTTTAATACCAAAATAACGCAAAAAACGTGCTACCAGTGCAGATGAACAAGCACCATCCACATCATAATCTCCAAAAACAGCTACTTTCTCTTGCTTCAAAATAGCCTCAACAATACGTTCTGCTGCACATTGCATATCTCTGAAACTTTCTGGATGAGGCATTAGCGTACGTAATGTTGGATTAATAAAAGCAACAGCTTCAGATTCATCTACATCTCTTGCCGAAAGAACGCGTGCTAACTGATCTGGAAGACCAAATTTTTGAGAAATAGCGTGAGCATTATTCATCCCTTGAATATCAAGGGAATCTAACCAAGCCTGACCGCAAGCTGAAGATTCAATATTGAGAAAATAATGGGGCTGCTGCATTCTTATTTTCTATAATGAAAGTCAATAAAATACAATCAAGACTTAAAAAGAGAAAGCACTCTTTTACAATACTCATTCTCATTTAAAATGTGCATAGGCTACTTTATTGATAAGGTACTATAATACCTCAGACATAAAACACTGTTTTATAAGTTTTTATTTTCTCTTGACGTCAATCAAAAGACATTATATCAGAACAGTTAGTATGCGTGAAAGATTGCGCTATAATAACAATTTTCAACGCAAAAAAACAAAAATATGCTCCTATTATAAGAAGCTCAATAAAGGATACTTCTATGGCAACTTTTTCACAAAAGCCAACTGAAGTGGTGAAAAAATGGGTTATTGTTGACGCAGAAAACCTCGTTTTAGGTCGTCTTGCCACATTTGTTGCTAATCGCTTACGTGGCAAACATAAAGCTACATTTACTCCACATGTTGATGATGGTGACAATGTTATTGTGATCAATGCAGATAAAATATTTCTCACCGGCAAAAAATATACAGATAAAAAATATTATTGGCATACCGGATATATTGGTGGAATCAAGGAACGTACAGCGCGCCAAATTCTTGAAGGTCGTTTTCCTGAGCGTATTATTGAAAAAGCTGTAGAACGCATGATTCCTCGTGGACCACTTGGACGTCGTCAGTTGAAGAATCTGCGTGTTTATGCTGGAAGCCAACACCCACATGAGGCACAACAGCCAGAAGCTCTTGACGTTGGTGCTTTAAACCGCAAAAACAAAAGGATTGCTTGATTATGGCTGAAATTAATTCTCTTGCTGAGCTTAGTGTCGTAACAAATGTTACAGAAACTCATGAAAATGTTGCTCCTATCCATGTGCAAAAGCTTGACTCACATGGACGAGCCTATGCAACAGGAAAGCGTAAAGATGCTGTCGCTCGCGTATGGATCAAACCAGGATCTGGAAAAATCATCATTAATAATAAAGAATTCGACAAATATTTTGCACGTCCTGTTCTTAGAATGATCCTTCGCCAACCAATCGTTGCAACTAACAGGGATAGTCAATTCGATATTGTTGCAACCGTTGCAGGTGGTGGTCTTTCTGGACAAGCCGGTGCAGTACGCCATGGTATTTCTAAAGCTTTAACCTATTATGAACCAGAGCTTCGCGCAATTTTGAAAAAGGGAGGCTTTCTTACCCGTGATAGTCGTGTTGTTGAACGTAAAAAATACGGTAAAGCAAAAGCACGTCGTTCTTTCCAATTTTCAAAGCGCTAATTTCAATTTTTTTACAATACTTCGAGCCCCGTTTTGCGGGGCTTTATGCTTATTGAGGCAGTTTTTTTGAAGAAAACACTGTATCCAATTCTTCTCCATCATGAGAAAAATTTAAGAAAAGAAAACAATCATTTTTTCTGATAGATAAAGATCCAAAAGAGACGACTAGAAACGCTTAGAAAGCTTGGATTAAGCTTTTAGGATATATACTTCAGTAGTTCAAATCTACCTACGTATTTATTCACAAAAACATTTGCGATACAGTTGCAGTTTCCTCATTAGATTTTTCTAATAGTATTTAGCCAAGTGGCGGTCTTTCTGGACAAGCCGGTGCAGTACGCCATGGTATTTCTAAAGCTTTAACCTATTATGAACCAGAGCTTCGCGCAATTTTAAAAAAGGGATGCTTTCTTACCCGTGATAGTCGTGTTGTTGAACGTAAAAAATACGGTAAAGCAAAAGCACGTCGTTCTTTCCAATTCTCAAATAGCTTCATTCCAAAAAGTGTTTTACCATTGTGATAAAATGAGGAACGGAAATAGGCTTTGACATATATTCTTCACATCCACTTGCACGAATTCTTTCTTCATCCCCTTTCATAGCAAAAGCTGTTACTGCAACAATGGGAATAGATCTAAGTTCCTCATCTTCTTTTAATTGTTTAATAACATCGATTCCTGATACCTCAGGTAACTGAATATCCACTAGGATAAGAGAGGGCATTGATGAACGAGCCAATTCTAATGCCATAAGACCATTACGCGTTTCAACGGTTTCGTAGCCACTCGCTTCTACAAGATCACGGAATAATTTCATATTTAGCTCATTATCTTCCACGATCATGACTTTTTTTGACATTAATATAACTCCACCCTTTTGAGATAAAATAGACAAATAAAAATTAATACACAGTCCTTCTAATTTAAGATAAAATGATAAAAAAAATTGTAAACCATAAAGAAACTAAATAACTGCCTATAAAAACACTTTTTCGCAAATATTTATAATACTGAGCATAATAATCTCTTCAGTTCGTAAAAAGAGAATTTTTATAACTGTAAGCTTTTATTATTGCATATCTTTTTAATCAGATTGCAAAGTTTTTGAATATCCAAATCAACACATAAACCTTGCGACCTTAGACAAAACATAAAACATGCGAATGTGTCAAAATACCGATTTTTAAATCAGACGCTTTTGTTATACTTCAATACAAGCTATTGAATAACAAATAAAAATAAATCTTATCTATGAATTTTAAACGAAATTTAAGGATGAAATTTACATGTGCTTAATGCATTAAAAATATAAAAATGGTGCAACACTGGAAAATGAAAAATCTCATTATATCCTCACCATTTATTGTTCATTTTTTATCATTTTTCTTATTCAAAAAAAACTATATAATAATATTTTTAATAATTATTTTATATAATAACCTCTATAAAAAAGTTATTTAACAATACAAAATATACAAATAAAAATTTTTACAAATATTATTAAAAATTAATTTTATAATATATTAGTTTTATTTTAAAATAAATACTTATAAAGTGTATTATTTAATCATATTTTTAAATGAATAATAATTTTATAAAATAGAGAAATTTAATTTATAAAAATATATAATTAAAAGTATAAAGATATGCTCTTAAGTCTTTCTTCTCAATCATTTTAAGCACATCATAACGCCTACAAGAATATTTACTTCAGAAATATCTGCTGATTTTATAATACTCGTAATAGCACTGATAGACCTTACATCCCAAACCTGTCGCAAATCCTCCTATATAGCCAACTCTTTCTCCTGATTTCATGCCTGCTAGATCTCCTTATTAGTCCATCAACTAGATCTACAAGACTACCTGCTACCATTCCCATATCTTTCCCCTATCTCCCCAATTTACTGTAGAGAGATAATCGCTAACATCATACCCATTTTGTGAGCCACCACTTAAAAAATTCATTGAAGAAATCTTAGCTTAACTATTAGAAAAACCAAACAAACATATAAATCATACTCTTATCTATTTTTTAAATGCATCATAATAATATAGATAAAGTGGCTATCGTACGACTTAGACAAATACAGTATTCAATAATAAAAAAATACACATAAATGTATAAATATATTATTTTCATATAAATTGCATATTTTAATTAATAATAATACTGTTTAAATATAAAATGTCGATCATTGTTCTCTTTTAACAAAATCATAAAAGTAAATAAATTATTCACTTAAAAGGTTGATAATTTTCTCCTAGTCTACAAAAACCATTATGAAATGTATTCGTACCGTCATCGAACTCAATTTTGTTGCTATTATCTCGCGTGCAAACACTGATTAATTCTTTTATTTTTTAGATGATTAGTAATCACGTCTCAACATATCAACACATTGATTTACAAAGATAACTATTGTTTTGCATGTTGAATGAGAACGCAAATACAATAAGATTTTCTCATTTCATCCCCTCTTATAATGAATCAAAAAAACATTTTCTTACATATCACAAACTGGATCAGTATGTGGATAAAAAGACCTTTAAGAAAGGAGTAAAATGCCTCTCATAAACCGTCTTAATGCAAAGGCTATCGCAACATTTTATCGTACAAATAACCTTCATTAATCTCAATCATTACTAGATTTATTTAGAATCCTTCTTAGCATTCTATTAAGCACGTTAAGAGCTCATTTGACTACACTTTAAGCATTTTATACTTAACCATTCTACGGTAAAATAAAAACACCATAAGCTATAATCTTACTTATGGCTTTTCAAAGAATTGATTAAAAGCGATAGCGCAATCCACCAGAAAAACTAACTCCAGAAAAACCTGCATTGGTAAGCTTATGCTGATAGTTTAGATCACCATGAAGTGTAATTTTAGAAGACAATTGCGAATTAATACCTAAACCAGCTTCTAAGGAAGATCCAAAGAGACCTAACTGGAAAGGATCTTTAAAATGCACAAATTGCTTTTCTCCAAAATGGCTAGAAAAATGAATTTTACCATAAAAAGAGATAATGTGATCCTCTTTAGAAACTGCTAGCGTCTTGGTTAAATACCCACCAACACGCATGACCAATTGATCCAATTTTCCCATCTCAATATCAAAACCATCAATATCATGAGCCTTATGAAACTGGAGATTTTGATAAATAAACTGAACTTGTGGATCAAAAACAAAATCTTTATATCCACTCACAAATGCTTTACCAGCAGACAATGAAATGTTTAGGGGATTTCCTTTTAATGTTGCTGCCTTGTCCCTTGCAAGAGTAAAGACATCACCTTTAAATAGCCCATAGGATAAAACACCATTCAAATAAAAACCACTCTCATATTCCATACTACCATAAGCTGTCACTGACCATTTGTTAAATGTATTGTTTTGACTTTTCTCTACATCCCGAGGTTGCAAAGCAAGTTTTCCATAAGCTCCCATAACTCCAAAAGATATCACATTGTATGGACTCTCTCTTGTTTTGAGCAAAACACCAGCCTCTAGAGCGTTATATGCAAAATCACCTCCATACCCATATTCTAATGCAGAAAGATCTGAAACATAATGATAACTTCCACCATAACTGTTTACCGATAAAGCAGAACTACCTCCAATTTTCAACAATCCACTAGAAACCTCTTGCAATGTTTTCAAATACTTATTTTTAATACTAATATCCATCAATCCAGCATGGAACAAAGCATTTGGTAAGAGAAGATAAGTCGGCACTTGTGGGACAACATCTTTCACTCTCCTCACAGTATCAAGAAAAGTAGGTTCGTCCAGAATAGGCTGAATATATTTACTTTCAAGACGAAAATCCCAAAAATCCCCGTTACCTTTAACTAATCTTTGCTCAGAGCGTGCACTTCCACGAGAAGAATCTGGACCATATGCACGAAGATAATATTGATAAGGCAAACCTTCTAGTGCAACATAAGGTGTGCTCAACTGAAAAGAATCTTCCGCCGCTTTTCCAGAAACCTGAATAATTGAAATAGTTTGGGCATTTTCATCGTCTACTTTCTCCTTCTGATCTCCTACAACAAGCTGCACATGAACTGTTGTTTTTCCAGAAACATCACCATGAATCAAAAGCCTATCAGTTTTTTTATTGTCGAAGGAACCATCATCATTGAGATGCGTATTAAAATAGAGATGTGCACTGTCCTGTGCACTGTAAGCCTCTTCCCTACCTTTCCCGATATAAAGTGTTTGATATTTCTGCGATATTGGAGTTTCAAAAACGATAACACTCTTCGAAAGTTTTACAAATGAGATAGATGAAACTTCACTATTTAAATCTTGCAAATCTTTCTCTTTTCTTTGTGTCAGAACCCATTTTGATCCTTCTGTCAAATAAAGTTCGGCAATCGCATCCTCAGAAACACGAGCTCCTCCTGCAAGCGAAGCAGAATCAGCCAAAATCGCTACAGAAGCCCCCTTTTCAGCTGTTAATAACAAATCACCAGAGATCTTTGTACCTGCTGTTACTGCGAGATAAGCCCGACTTTCACTGTTATGAATAGCTGTACCATCTGGAACATCAAGAATTGAGTTTTTCAAAAAGACAATTTCCTGTCCATATTCCTTATTCTTTTTATTCACATCAAAGTGCATACCATACTTGTTACCTACCACCATAATTTTTGAATCTTCAATATTAATTCGCGAAATTAAAATATTTCCTGCGATATCTACTCCTGACGGTGTGTTGGCATCTGATCCGATCCACAAACCACTCATATCATTAGCAACAACATTGCTCTTCTTTAAATGAAGAACACTCTGATGGCTTATGTTTAAAGCCGCATGAACAATATTTTTTTTATCCTTAATTTCTTGGTTTTTTGAAGTAACAGTAACTCCATTTAGATTTGCATTCCCCCCTGTTCCCACATGGAGTGCAGCCGCATTCGTCACATCAATCTCTCCACCCTTCATCTGAATGTTTGCACCAATACGACTAAAAAGAGCAGCTCCTTGATTATCTTCTCGATTTTTTACCGTAATTTTCGCATTCGTCAAAATAACAGATGTGCCTTGCTTTTCGGCATAAACGCCTGCCTGTATCGCCTCAACGAATCCACCATATACTTCAATTACTCCATTATCAGCCTTGAAACCTGTCGATACATGTTTAAAAGTTGAATCGCTCAAGACAACCTTTCCTCCTTGCGATACAACTACACCATAAACATCCTTTATGTTATCATTACCCTCAACTTTTACACTTATTGCCTGAATAACTGTATTTGCCATCTGCGCCCCTATGACAGCAAATGATATAGGAGAATTGTTGTTTCCATTCTCTTTTTCAAAAAACGTCATTAATTTGTATACTTTATTGTTAATAGTATGTGCCTCACCATCATTGCATCTATAATATGCTTCACTTTCACTGCACGAAAGTGAAGCATATGAATGAGAATGCGCTACAACCTCTATATTTGGTAAAAAAGAAAAAATAGCTGTTGTAAAAACGCATAAACATAAGCGAATTTTAGATACTCTAACCATAATTCCTCTTCAAACCTTCTTTTTCTCAGAAAAAACAAAAATGCAGACACAATAAACCACATATTAAATTTAATAAACTTCAAACAAACAATGATTATTTATCGTAAACGTGGTAAACTTTTATGTCTATAATTTGTTTTGTATTTTATGTAAAGTGAGAATAAGAATCATCAATAACAATTTAGACTTATAAGTTTAAAAATGATTTGTTCAATACAGTTAAAAATAGCAATATAACCCGTCAAAAAAATAAATTTTACAGGCTTATTCCTGATAATAAAAAATATTGTAAAATGAAATTTTAAAGAGGATGGAATATTAAAATTCAATTTAATTTATAGGAAAAATAAAAATATAAAACTTATTTTTACAATAAATCATATAGGAAATTTTTATATAAATACAAAACAATACAAAATGTGTAAAAAAAAAATAGAACAATATACACTTCTTTTATAGAAGAAAAAATCTAAGAAAATGCTAATGAAGACTTTTCTAAATAGCCATAATTCTCTTTTATTTTCCATAAAATATTCAAGTAAAAGACCTGCATAACACCGTAAATATTCAAACAAAATGAAGAGGCAAATGAAATATTCATCATCCTAAAATTAAGAATTATCAAACGAAATATTTCACAAAAATAAATTCTACTGATAACAAACCGCTGTGATAATATTAAAATAAATATTTTAGAAAATCTGTTTTTTTATATTGAGTAAATTGAGGATACAATACAAGCTTCCCATATGTCCTAGACCGATAATAATAATCATTACTCATCTAAACCATCATGGACTTTATCTGTATTGTGGCAAAGAAAGTCATGTCTTTTTTGACTTCCTTCCCGTGAAGGTTTTTTATTAAACTATCTTTTTAAGCATGAATCTGCGACTTTATGGATGTTATTGCAAAATTTCTTTGTTATCTGTCATTCTTTTTTATCATTCTCAAAATGCGTTATCAAAGCACATTTCTTTTTCGTTGTATTGCTCACACCAAAGGTATCATTATCAACAAACTGTTGATATCCTCCCACCATGAGATTTTCTAAAAAAGAACCATTTTTCAGAGGTTATATAAAAAATCTCCTTTGAATCTTGCAGTTTATACCGATATCCTGCTTTTTTCATGCATTCATAAACTGAGAAAAATTCATCCGCATACAACCCCTTATTTTTAAAAGTAGCATGAAGTAATTTCCAGTCACATTTTAATAATGCTTATTGAATAGCAAACTGATCAACACAGGAAACATCAACGCTGATAGAAAAGGTTGATCACACATCAAGTTATAATAAGTAGAACTACTTCACCAAAATATTTCAAATTTTTCTTCATTTTTCTTCTCCTATAGTTGGTTGAACAAACTCATGCAGGATGCCGTATTAAATTTGCATAAACATATCAGGATTTTTTTTACCTACGTGTTCAGATAGATTTAGGCTATATGAAGATAATAGATTGAGAAAATAATCCTGCACATGCCTACGAAAAAACATGGGGATTGTTGTTCATGACCAAAAGCAAAACTCAAAGCTTGTAGGTAGATAGGCTTTTATATATTTTGCAATAAGGGCTATTTAAGCGCTTTTAAACATTTCATTTTGGAATAACAGCGCTAAAGTGACAATTGGAGAGATTTTATTCTTTATAATTTTTACACCAATCTAGATCACCATATCTATCATGAAAACCATCTTGAATCATGCAGGACCTCAACTATCACCTTATCATTCATGCTCATGCATTCATTTTCTCTATCCAGATAATGAGTGTTCATCATGCCATATCCCAACAGTGCTTTTTCTATTTCAAGAAAATCCACTCCAAACTTCACTTATCCATAGACCTCACCTAGAGGAAATTTGTCATGTTTGATATTCACATCCTGCTATATTTAAGAGTGAAAAATCACTTAATAGTTTAAATGGTTACTCTTTTTTCCTCCATAATTCATTGAATATATTTTTTGATGATCTTGTAAGAATCCCCATAAGCATTTTGGCATCTTTTATTCTGCATGACCAAAATAGGCATGAGCACTAGGATAACCTTTCTTTATTTTCTACGCTTCTTTCAATACATTGCTGCCAAGGGGTATCTGTTCAAGGGTATAAGGATCATAACAAATGTTTCCACCAACAAAATCATATTTAACTTTTCAAAATCGATATAATCTTGCTAGACATTCATTAAAATATATAACATATCCATCATAGATTGGGTATTATAAACTAAAGCAAAAAGATTGATTTTTGTTTTTTGCTATACCATGGACAGCTTTCTATACTATGCGACCCATTGCCTACTGTCATGCTATCGTGACTATGGGCATCAATATGCAACCCTGTGTTGCCACATACCCATATGCAAGTGCCTTTACCTGTTTTATGAAATTTCCCAAATCCTCAAACTACCTTCCAAAATTTTCTGATAGCCAACGACAAAACTTTCCATTAAGAAAAAATCACTAGATGGAAAGATCACAAAATAGTATAGATTTTTCTTATTATCAAAAAAATAATAGTATAGTGAGCTGTTTCATCAGGCGTGATAGAAATGCCATTAAAAAATATGAACCTTACTATCAGAGCCAATTTGTAAGTACTTATTTTCCTCATTTGTTAAATAGTGCAATTGAGGAATTTTTTTTCCACGATTGTCTTCTATAAGTTTCCCATTTTCACCTTCTAAATAGAGAATATTACCATTTCCCTCTTTACAAATAACCATAACCTTTCTTTAAAAGCAGTAAAAAACAGAAATTTTGCATTTTAAAACGCTGCAAATTTATGTTTCTATTCTTTACTTTTAAAGACTTTTAAAAATCATATTTTTAAATATTATGAGCTAATTTATTCCCACAAAATGTTATAAATACAAGAATAAATAAAGAATAATTTCAATATAATCATATTATTATTGTTTTTTTTGAATTTAATGTAAAAAAATGAATAATATATACACATAAACAAAAATGTAATCTTAACAATTAAATATTATAATAAGCATAAATAATACTTTATATTGCCTTTTAAAATAAGTTTATACATAAATATAATTTATAAAAATCTGTATATTCTTAAGCCTACACTGTTACCATTTTTTATAAATGGTCCACTCTTTATGAAAATAGTAATCAATTTTCCTATTTTATACCGTTTGATTGCAATTTATTAGAAATAGTTTGTACAGCACCTAAACAGCATGATGATTAGAAAAAATTCCCTAATCTGAAGTAGAATTATCGAACGTTTTTTCCTGCAATTATTTTCTGCTTTTCTGAACTTTATTTATATTGCTTTTTTTCAAATTATAAAATTTGAGCGCATAAAAACAAATAACAAGCAAAACAATCCAACTAACACCTACAATCAAAACTGGTCGTGTATCATCAAAAAACCACAACAAAATAAAAATAAAAACCATGAACAAAATAGAAAAAATTGATCCTATCGGCCAAAATGGAATTGGAAATTGTAAACCACGCTGTACCTCTTTAGGCATTTTAAGCCGCATAAAAATTTGCGAAAGTAAAATCATCATCCAAACGAAAACCGTTGCAAATGTTGCCATTGCAGCAATAAGAAAAAAAAGCCCTTCATGATAAAAATAATTAAGGACAACACCAAAAAGGAAGATAACAAAAATCAATAAAATAACAAGAATTGGTATGCCGTTCTTTGACAAATATTGAAATTCCTTTAAAGCGTAACCTTCTTGCGATAATCCATGTATCATACGACAAGCACCATACATTCCGCTATTCATAGCTGAAATAGCTGCTGTAACAACAACAATGTTTAGAATATTTGCTGCAGATGAAATCCCAAGGTTTTCAAAAATTGAAACAAAAGGACTATCCATAAGACCAATTTTATTCCAAGGATAAAGTGACATCAAAATAGCTAGTGTCATGATATAGAATAGCAAAATACGAACTGGTGTGGAATTAATTGCCTTTGAGATGGTCTGATGAGGATTTTGCACCTCCATCACTGCCATCCCTATAATTTCTATGCCTCCAAAAGCGAAAACAACCACACTAAAACAAGCCAAAAAACCAAACCAACCATTGGGAAAAATACCACCATTTTTCCACAAATTGTGAATACTCACAGCAGAGAAACTTACATTGCTATTCCATCCATACAAAATAATTGCTATTCCTAAAACAATCATCGCAATGATAGCCATAATTTTAATAGAAGACAGCCAAAACTCTAATTCACCATATACTTCGACTGCTGCCAAATTAATCCCCGTAATAATCAATGTAATACTAAGTGCCCATATCCAAGGCGCAACATCGGGATACCAAAATCCCATATAAGTAGAAAAAGCTGTGATATCAGCTAAACCAACAAGAATCATTTCAAAGACATATGTCCATCCCGTTAAAAAACCAGCCAACGGCGATATGTAATTTGCAGCATAACGAGCAAAAGAACCGGGCAGTGGATTATGAATAATCATCTCACCAAGAGCTCGCATAACCATAAAAATAGCTAAACCAGCAATACAATAGGCAATCAAAACACTTGGACCAGCAAGCTTAATAGCTTGTGCAGATCCGTAAAAAAGACCTGTTCCAATAGCAGAGCCAAGAGCTAAAAAGATGACTTGACGCTTATTCATACCCCGTTTCAGTTCATTTGTTACCATTTTTTTCCTTTTTCATTAAAATTTTACCTCCCTCCATAGAACGACACCAACTTTACAACAAATAAAGCCTTTGTTTCCTTCACGAACTATCTTAAAAAATATTGAATAATAGCTAATTAGCCTCCTGTCCTAGGTAATAAGAAACCACTTTTATTACGAATATACAGCTTTTTATAGCTTTAAATTTTGTATCATTTTGTTAAAATCAAGTGGTAATAAAATTTTTTATAATTGACATTTAATTCATTTTTAAACTCTTTAATTTTTCTATAAAAATATTGGAGTGAATATAATTCACTCCCCGTGCTTGCTTTTATCAAAATAATAAAAACTTTAAAATTTATATGGTAAAATTTAAAAGAGCATGCATTAATTTTTACTGTTTTTGTAATAAATGCTCTATCTTTTTAGCTCATAATAATCATAAATTATACAAGCATCATATGAAATAGCTTTTTAAAAGAATTTAATATCTTAAACTTTATAATATGCATCCCGACAATTTATAATGGCTCGATAAATTGCATCTCCAGCCCATCTTTTAAGAATTCCAACAGTTTTAGACGCAAGCTTTCCAAGGAGAATACCTATTGCAATAAAAACAACCTTTTCAATATTTGATCCAGTAAAAACTCCACGCTTTTCTTCCGAAATTTTTCCAGAAACATCAACAAACGCTTTATTGATTACTTGAACAGGAATCTCTTTATTTTGCGCAACCACGACGGTAAAAATCTCCTCCTGAGATTTTTTCCTCCAAAGATTCGCATGAACCTGTATAGTTTGTGAAAAACAAAAAATAACAGTTATAAAAATACGTAATATGCTGTTTATAAACATTTTTATCCTTTGTTTTAATTAAAAACACAAAAAATAAATTATAAATTTAAAAAACATATAAAAAATAATATAAACTAAAATTGATTTTTCGTGAATATATTATAGATAATACTATTGCATATGTAAGAATATAATAAAATATATTTTTAATTTATAATTATAAAATTTTATTTAAAATTTATTATAATAAATAAAACAATCATAAAAATGTTATAAAAAATAATTTTATAGTATAATGAATGAGAAAACACTCGCTTTATTATTTTAAATTATCAATTTTATAAATATCAATGAGAAAGATAAGACATTTAATTATTTAAACTTCCTCATATAATATTTAATAAATATTATTCAGATCTTAATTTAGGAAAAATTGTTTTTGGTAAAACAGACAATAAATACCCTTCACGCACAAGAATATGCCCTTTATGAAGATCTGAAGCCATATAACGATCTTCTTTAAGAGTATCGATATTTTTGCGTATATGATTCATAACAGATTGCAAGAAAGAACTTGTTTTTAAAGGTGCACGGTACTCAATTCCTTGTGCTGCAACAAGCGTTTCAATGCCAATAATAGTAAAAAGGTTTTCACTCATTGTCAGTAATCGACGAGCACCATGGCAAGCCATTGAAACATGATCTTCCTGATTGGCTGAAGTTGGTGTTGAATCAACCGAGGCAGGATGTGCCATTTGTTTATTTTCAGACATTAAGGCCGCAGAAGTTACTTCAGCAATCATAAAACCTGAATTAAGTCCTGGATTTTGCGCTAAAAAAGCTGGAAGTCCATGAGAAACTGCTGGATCAACCATAAGAGCGATACGTCGTTGAGAAATGGAGCCTATTTCACATAAAGCGAGAGCAATATGATCAGCAGCGAATGCTACAGGTTCAGCATGGAAGTTTCCACCTGATACAACCTCACCATCCCTTAAAATCAACGGATTATCTGTAACGGCATTAGCTTCAATAATGAGCGTTTTTGCTGCTGCTAGAAGAATATCAAAACATGCGCCCATAACTTGTGACTGGCAACGTATACAGTAGGGATCCTGTACACGATCATCACCACGTAAATGTGCAGCTCGAATCCCAGAATCTTTTAAAAGCTGTTCTAATGTTTGTGATACAGCAATCTGCCCATAATGCCCCCGTAAAAGATGAATATCAGGATGAAATGGTATCGTTGACCCCATAATAGCATCTGTTGTTAATGCTCCCGCAAGAAGCCCACCACACAACGCTCTGTAACCATGAAAAAGACCTGCCAATGCAAGTGCTGTTGATGTTTGGGTGCCATTAATAAGAGCTAAACCTTCTTTTGCTTCTAAAATAACAGGAGATAATCTTGCTTTCTCTAAAGCTGTAGCCCCACTCATGCGAATATTTTGAAAAAATGCTTCCCCTTCTCCCATCATAACAGCGGCCATGTGAGCAAGTGGGGCAAGATCACCTGATGCACCAACAGACCCTTTCTCCGGAATGACAGGAATAACACCTCTTACAAGCATATTTTCTAGAAAATGTACTAGTTCCAAACGAACACCAGAAGCCCCTCGTCCTAAAGAAAGAAGCTTTAAGGTCATTATCAAGCGCACAATATTTTCAGCTAAAGGTTCTCCTACACCACAACAATGTGACAAAATAAGATTTCTTTGTAATAGAGCAACATCGTTTGCATCAATTTTAATCGAAGCCAATTTTCCAAAACCAGTATTAATGCCATAAACTGGCTTACTTCCAGCAGCAATTTCAGCAATGCGCTCTGCTCCCTTTATAATAGCTTGATGCGTATCGCTGTGAAGTGTACTGACTTTACCATCGAAATAAACAGCCTCAAGCTCTCTAAGTGTTACCTCACCCGGTTTTAATATAATAGTCATAATTTTCTTTCTTTAATTTAAAGCATAACAATTAGTATTGTTGCCCCTTCTCCAATATAAAAAAGTATCTCCCCTCTCTAGAAGGAATTTAAATCTCTTAGACAAACACAATTTTTCTTAAGCCTACCATAGAAAAATTGATTATTTATCTTTTAAGCATAATTTCACGAAAACATGTCCCGTCTCAATTTATGATAAATTTACCTTTTAAGACTTAAAGATTTTCTTTTAGGAATTGAAGAATCTGCTGTGTATTTTTTGTATCACACATCCAGATAATAAAAATGATATTATAATATATTAATAAGGAATCAAAAAAACTACGGTATGAAGCTAGAAATTTTGGTGCACCCGACAGAATTCGAATCTGTGACCTCTGCCTTCGGAGGGCAGCGCTCTATCCAACTGAGCTACGGGTGCTTACAATTAAATAATGACCTTTTAACTGATCATATTTTCAGCTTCAATGATGAATTACCATTCTTTTTTAAAATACAAATTTCTAGTTTATATCACTGTGTAATCTTTTTATCCTATCCTACTGTGATACATTACCTTAAACAGACTACTTTTATCCTCTTCTTTATAAAAACGATTTTTATATATAACTTCAAAATTTCCCCAAAATACACTAAAAAATAAGCTGTGAATATCAGGATAATTCTTAATGATTACATTACCAAATCGCTTTCATTTTATTTCTGCTGAAACTAAGGAAGCAGTTAAAGCTGCTCATAAATTAATTTCTCTTTATGGACATTCTTCTCTGGAAGAAGCTGATGTTGTTATCGCAATCGGTGGCGATGGAACAATGTTACAAACAGTACGAGATGTTATGAATACTGGAAAACCTATCTATGGTATGAATCAAGGCTCTGTAGGATTTCTTATGAATGAATTTCATGAAAAAAAATTGCCAGATCGTATTGCTGCCGCGCATAAAAAGGAAATCCATCCCCTACGCATGATTGCACAAGCTGAATGTCAAGGAACTATTGAAGCGTTAGCCATTAATGAAGTCTCGCTCTTCCGCCAATCCTATCAAGCAGCAAAAATTCGTATTAGCATTGATAATCATGTACGCATGGAACAATTGAGTTGCGATGGTATTCTTGTTGCTACACCAGCTGGATCTACTGCATACAATTTATCAGCACAAGGACCTATTTTACCCCTTATGGCTCCGCTTATGGCACTCACTCCCGTGAGTCCTTTTCGTCCTCGGCGCTGGCATGGAGCATTGCTTCCCAATACGGCAACAGTACGCTTTGATATGCTCGAAGCTGAAAAACGCCCCGTAAATGCCGCAGCTGATAATGTTGAAGTGAAATCTGTTCGTTCAGTTACTATTTCAACAGCAACAGAAGTAACAGCTTCAATTTTGTTTGACTCTAACCATTCATGGGATGAACGTATTTTATCAGAACAATTTCGCTATTAATTATTGTATTATAGTTTTTATGTGTATATGGCTGTTATAGTTGACTTTTTTATAAAAGCACCTTAACCCTCCAAAAGAGTGTAGAATACTTAATTTCATAAATAGTTCGGATAGCGAAATTAAAATCGCAGAGCAATTGATAAAAAAATGATACCACCTTTAAACCATTTTGATGATTTAGGTCTTTCCGCAAAGGTTATTAAAGCCGTGAAATCAGCGGGATATACAATTCCAACTCCCATTCAAAGTGAAACGATTCCCCATGTGCTGCAAAGGAAAGATGTTTTAGGAATTGCTCAAACAGGAACAGGAAAAACAGCCTCTTTTGTTTTGCCTATGCTTACACTACTTGAGAAAGGTCGTGCAAGAGCAAGAATGCCACGTACGCTCATATTAGAACCAACACGAGAACTTGCAGCTCAAGTCAAAGATAATTTTGAGAAATATGGAATAAATCACCGTCTTAATATTGCGCTTTTAATTGGTGGAGTTTCTTTTGAACAACAAGACCGTAAACTTGAACGCGGCGCTGATGTTCTTATAGCAACACCAGGACGCCTTCTTGATCATTTCGAACGCGGTAAATTACTTATGATGGGTGTTGAAATTCTTGTTATTGATGAAGCTGATCGTATGTTAGATATGGGTTTTATTCCTGATATCGAACGTATTTGTAGACTCATTCCTTTTACACGTCAAACTTTGTTCTTTTCCGCAACAATGGCGCCAGAAATCACCAAACTCACAAAACAGTTTTTACATTCTCCTGTATCTGTTGAGATTACAAAAGCATCCTCAACAGCAACCACAATTACACAGCGTCTCGTAAAATCTGGAAGTAAATCATGGGATAAAAGAGCTGTTTTACGAGAACTTATCCAAAATGAAGGAGATGAACTTCAAAATGCTATTATTTTTTGTAACAGAAAAAAAGATATCTCTGAACTCTTTAGATCGCTTATCAAATATAATTTTAGTGTAGGTGCACTTCATGGTGATATGGACCAACATTCACGTATGAACACGCTAGCAGATTTTAAGAACAATAAACTCAAACTTCTTGTTGCTTCTGATGTTGCAGCCCGTGGGCTCGATATCCCAGCTGTCAGTCATGTTTTCAACTATGACGTTCCTACGCATGCTGAGGACTACATTCATCGCATTGGTCGTACAGGGCGTGCAAATCGCAGTGGAAAAGCTTTTACTATCGTCACAGTGGCTGATCAAAAATATGTCAGTGCCATTGAGAAAATAAGTAGCGAAAAAATTGAATGGCTTAATGGAGATCTCTCTACTTTAACGACCTATGATCAAGAGGATAATGTTGTTTTAAAAAGAAAACCTTCAAAGTCGTTAAAGAAAACCGCTCCAAAAGAATCTATTGCTCAAACTAGAAAATCCTTAAAAAACGATAAGGTAGGTTATGTTAAAAGTGCAAACAATAAAACAAAACCACCTGAACAACGTTATACTCGAAAAAATAACGAATCCTCTCCCTCTGGATTTGGCGCTGATATCCCAGCATTTATGCTCATAAAAACCCGCGATTAAAATGCAACTTTGCTTTCTTTAATAGTGCAAAAACGGATAAAATATTTTGAAAGAACTACTCTTATTCACTTTGAAAAACGAGCCTTTCTACTACTTTTTCACGCCCTAAAAGTTGCAAAAGTTTCCCCATTTCAGGTCCATGATCCATTCCTGTAAGCGCTTGACGCAACGGCATAAACAAAGCTTTTCCACTACGATCTGTCTTTTTTTTCAATGCTGTTGTCCAAATTTTCCAACTCTCATCATTAAATACACCTTCAGGCAAAAATTTGAGTGATTGGCGTATGAATGCACGATCCTCAAGCGCTACTGTATCAAAATGTTTATCATCATAAATAATTTTCCACCACAAGGCAGCATCATTTACTTTGTCAATATTGCTTCTTATAGCGTTCCAAAAACACTCTGCCATTTCTCCTTCAATAGAAAGATTTTTAAGTCGTGTTTTAACTTCTGCATAAGTTAACGTGTGAACAAGATGGCTATTCAAAGTAAACAGATCAGCAACATCAAATTTTGCAACTGATCTTGATGTATCTTGTAAATTAAAATGTTCCAAAAGTGCTATTTGATTAGGGTAAGGTTGCACATTTTGTGATGTTCCAATCAAAACAGCAAGACACTGAACCGCTATAGATTCAAATCCTTCTTCTCGCAGAGAATAAATAGAAAGATCATTGTCACGTTTTGAAAGCCCTTTTCCTGAAACTGTGGACAATAAATTGATATGACCGAAAACTGGTAATTCTGCACCAAGCGCTTCAAAAAGAGCAATCTGTGCGCCTGTATTTGTAATGTGATCATCTCCACGAATAATATGCGTAATAGCCATATCTATATCATCAACCACAGAGGGCAATGTGTAGAGATAGCTTTTATCTTCACGAATTAAAACGGGATCTGAAAGAGAGGATAAATCAATCATCTGCTTTCCTTTTACCGCATCATTCCAGCAAATTTCTGTTCGCTTTGTTTCTAAAGGATTATTTTCAAAATTAGGAAGAAGAAAACGCCAATGAGGTTTACGACCTTGTGCTTCTAATGCTTTTTTATCTTCTGATGTCAATTTCAATGCAGCGCGATCATAAATAGGGGGTAATTTGCGAGAAAGCTGAATTTTGCGACGTCGCTCTAATTCTTCTGCGGTCTCATAACAAGGATACAGAAGACCACGTTGTTTGAGAGATTCCGAAACTTCATCATAGCGACTAAACCGTTTAGATTGATAATAAATCTCATCCGGTTGAATACCAAGCCACTCAAGATCAACCATAATAGCATCAATAAATTCCTGCTTAGAACGCTCAACATCTGTATCATCATAGCGTAAAATAAACTCCCCTTTATGCACTTGCGCATAAAGCCAATTAAACAAAGCAATACGGATATTACCAATGTGAATATAACCGGTTGGAGAAGGTGCAAAACGGACTTTTATCATAAAATAAGCTCAATTTTTATCGCGAAAACGATTGACAATAGGATAACGACGATCGCGTCCAAAGTTCTTATAACTGATTTTTACGCCGGGCGCAGATTGTCGTCTTTTATATTCTGCTACATAAAGAAGCTGTTCAATTTTCTCAACTGTTTCCCGCAAATACCCACGTTCAACAATATCGTGAACACTCATGTCATTTTCTATAAGAAACTGCAAGATATCGTCTAAAATAGGATAAGGAGGGAGAGAATCTTCATCTTTTTGATTTTCCCGCAGCTCTGCAGAAGGCGCTTTTTCTATAATATTGTATGGAATCACTATTCCTTCTGGTCCCTTAAAGTTTTGTAAATGGTTTTTATTGCGCCACTGTGCTAATGCATAGACCTGCATTTTATAGATATCTTTAATAGGATTAAACCCCCCATTCATATCACCATAAAGTGTTGCATATCCCACAGCCATTTCCGATTTATTGCCTGTCGTTACCACCATTGAGCCAAATTTATTTGAAAGCGCCATCAAAACTGTCCCGCGTGTACGGCTTTGAAGATTTTCTTCTGTCATATCAGATGGAAGATCTAAAAAAACAGGAGCCATTGTCTTTAAAAAGGCCTCAACAGGTTGCACAATAGGTATGGTTTCATAATGACTTCCTAAGAGACGTGCACACTCTTCAGCATCCTTTAATGATTCCTGTGAAGTATAATGATAAGGCATCATGACACTACGAACCCTCTCAGAGCCAAGCGCATCCACTGCTATTGCCGCACAAAGAGCCGAATCTATTCCTCCTGAAAGTCCAATAATAACATCCTTAAAACGGTTTTTATTAACGTAATCTCTTAAACCTAAAACACAAGCTTGATAATCAGCAGCCAACCCATTGAGAAGATTTTCATTGGAGCCAGAAATACACTGCCATCCTATCGTTTTGCGTTGCCAATGACTTACAGAAATATGGCTTTCAAAATGTTTCATTTGAAACACTGCTTTCCCTTGTTCATTTAATGCAAAAGATCCTCCATCAAAAACAAGTTCATCCTGCCCACCAACTTGATTAGCGTAAATGATTGGTACACCAGATCGAAGCGCTTGCTCACGAGTAACCTCTATGCGTCTTAATGTTTTATTGCGATCATAAGGGGATCCATTCAGAACAAGAATGATCTCAGCTCCTTTTTTACCAAGCTCTGCACAAAGAGAAAAATCATTCCAAATATCTTCACAAATGGCTACTCCTAACTTCATCCCACGAAAAATAATAGGTTCAGGACGTGAGCCGGGAGAGAATACTCGTTTTTCGTCAAATTCAGCATAATTAGGTAAATCAAACTTAAAACTTTCAGAAATTACCCGTCCTTCATCAAGAAGTACAGCACCATTGTAAATATTATTATTACGCCTTAAAGGAAGACCAATTATCATTGCTGGCCCTCCTACCGTTATCTTTGCTAATTTCTTAACAGAAGTTTCACATGTTTTTATAAAAATAGGCTTGAGAACAAGATCTTCCGGAGGATAAGCACTTATGAAAAGCTCCGTAAATAAAACAAGATCAGCCCCCTCTTGTTTAGCTTTCTGATGTGCCATCACAGCAAGAGAGAAATTTCCTTCAATATCACCAACAACAGGATTTAATTGGGCTACTGCTACCCGAAAATCATTTTTCATAAGCCTTTATACCATATCATCAGTTTTGCAACTAAAATTCTGTTTTCATCATCAAAAACATTTCTAAAAAACTCTTCTTTTACAAAGAGCTAAAATTAAAAACATTATGAAAGCTTTTATCCTAACTATTCGCAGCAAAAGCGAATGAATCAGTATGACGTTTTTTTTTAAGAAGCTCAGCAACAAGAAAAGCTAATTCTAATGCTTGATCTGCATTTAATCGCGGATCACATTGTGTATGGTAGCGATCAGATAAATCTTCCACAGAAATAGCATGTGCTCCACCTGTACATTCTGTTACATTACGACTAGTCATTTCAATATGAATGCCCCCTGGATAAGTCCCTTCTCTATAATGCACTGCAAAAAAATTCTCGACTTCCTTTAAAACATAATCAAAAGGACGCGTTTTATAACCATTTACAGTAACCGTATTACCATGCATTGGATCACACGACCATATAACCTTGCGCTTCTCGCGCTCAACTACGCGGATCAGTTTTGGAAGATAATGTTCAACCTTATCATAACCAAAACGTGTAATGAGAGTCAGCTTACCATGTTCGTTTTCAGGGTTTAGAATATCAATCAATCTCAAAAGCTCATCAGGTTTAATGGAAGGACCACACTTTAACCCAATAGGATTTTTAATACCACGGCAATATTCAACATGAGCATGATCAATCTGACGTGTACGATCACCAATCCATAACATATGGCCAGATGTTGCATACCAATCTCCTGAAGTCGAATCAATCCGTGTCAAAGCTTCTTCATAGCCAAGCAAAAGTGCTTCATGACTGGTATAAAAAGATGTCTCACGTAATGAAGCATTCGTTTTGGAAGTAATCCCTATAGAACGCATAAAATTAATTGCTTCAGAAATACGTTCTGCCAACAATTCATAACGCTCACCCTGCGGGCTATTAGAAACAAAACTCAACATCCATGCGTGAACATTTTCTAAATCTGCATATCCCCCTTGTGAAAAAGCACGCAATAAATTTAATGTCGCCGCAGATTGACGATAAGCCATCGACATCCGCTGTGGATCTGGAACACGAGAGGCTTCCTCAAATTCAATACTATTGATAATATCTCCTCGATAAGAAGGAAGCTCAATCCCTTCTTTGCTTTCCGTATCAGAAGAGCGTGGTTTTGCAAACTGACCAGCAATACGACCGATTTTAATAACTGGTTTAGAACTGCCAAAAGTTAAAACAATCGCCATCTGCAAAAAAACACGAAAAAAATCACGGATATTATCAGCCTCATGTTCTGCAAAACTTTCTGCACAATCTCCACCTTGTAATAAAAAAGCCTGACCTTGTGCTACAGCTGCTAATTTATTCTTCAAATCACGCGCTTCACCCGCAAAAACAAGAGGAGGATAGCTGCGTAGCTTTTGTTCAACATCTTCTAATACAGATTTATCCGGATAAATCGGAACCTGTTTAATTGGCCTTGTTCTCCAAGAGTTTGGCTCCCATTCTTTCATCATTATACTCTCTCCAAAGCTTAAGCCACAATGCATCGTGCTAAAAACTTTGCCGCTTACCATAACATGTGCTGTTCAATTTTTTATTTTCTTTCCATTTTCATAGGCATAACTTGGTTTATACATCGTTACCAATTCTTCTGCCATGGTTGGATGCACTGCCATAGTTTCATCAAAAACATCCTTTGTCAGCTTTCCCTTGAGAGATATGCCTATGAGCTGCGCCATTTCACCAGCATTTTCTCCTAGAATATGTGCACCTACAACAATACGACTTTCACCATCAACAATAAGCTTCATAAAGATCTTTTCCGAACTTCCAGAAAGAACATTGCGCATAGGACAAAAAACTGTACGATAAATTTCAACCTTCTTATAACGATGTATTGCATCTTCTTCTGACAGACCGACCGTTCCAATCTCGGGCTGTGAAAAAACTGCTGTCGTGATTAAATCATAATCAGGTGTTGTGGGTGTATTTTCAAATGCAGTCTTAACGAAACACATTGCATCATGAATTGCAACAGGCGTTAATTGAACATGTCCTGTTACATCGCCCACAGCCCAAATGTGAGGTACATTTGTTGTCATTTTTTCATCAACAACAATTGCACCCAATTCATTCACTTCAACACCTGCTCGTTCAAGTCTTAAACCTGCTGTATTTGGCATACGCCCCGTAGCCAACATAACCTGTTCAGTGCTTATCGTTTGTCCATTTGATAAAACAACATCATAATAATTTCCCATAGCTTGCACTTCGGAAACTTCTATCTCATAAATAATAGAAATTCCTTTTTCAATCATTGCATCACTCAGCAAATGTCGTAAATCATAATCAAAGTTACGAAGGATTAAATCACCACGATGAAGCAATGTTGTTTTCACACCTAATTCATGAAAAATATTAGCAAATTCAACACCAACATACCCACCTCCAACGATGACTATCGATTTTGGGAGCTTTTCAAGATCAAAAATCTCATTGGAAGTAAGACATAAATCACTACCTTTTATTATAGTATTTGGCGTAGTTTTTGCCCCAGTCGCAATTAGAATCTTTTCTGCGTTTACCCGCTCACCTGTTGTAGAAAGTTCTAATGTATGATCATCTTCAAAGACAGCACGACTTTCATAAATATGAACATTACTCCTTTGTAGCCCTTGGCGATAAAGCCCTTCTAATCTTGATATTTCTTTATTTTTAGCTGCAACCAATTTTTCCCAATTAAAAATTGGATCAGCATATTCCCATCCAAAACCAACGCTCTTACGGAACTCTTTCGCATATTGTGCAGCATAAACGTACAATTTCTTGGGAACGCAACCACGAATGACACAGGTTCCTCCTATGCGATACTCTTCTGCTATAGCAACGCGCTTACCAAGCTCTCCTGCAAGACGTGCTGCACGAACTCCACCAGAACCACTTCCAATGACGAATAAATCAAAATCAAAAGATCCCACGGATTATTCCTTCCCATACCTTTACGACAATAAGCTATTGCTCTTTATTCTCAAATGAAAGTCTTTTTGTTCTCACGCGTTATTTTTTCTATAAAAATCATATAAAACTATCCTTTTTAATTAAAAACGGCGCAAAACGCCCTTTTTAATTAAATAGAAGTTGTGCACTGTCGTAATCTTACCAATCGAATTACTTCTGATTTTCCGAAGAGCTCGATTCTTCAATTGTCATAGAATTGTTCAAATCAAGTGTTTCGGACATCTCCTTTCTTACATTTTTTATTAAATCCTGCATAAGCGAAGAACGCCATACATCAAATGTAGAATAAGAATCACGCGCAATATTTGGAACTTCTGTCAAAAACTTTTTGCCAGTATCAGAACTATAAAATTCCGTGATTGTATCAAGTTCTTTTTGCGTAAAATATTTTGCATATACATGAGCAATCTCTTTTTCTAAATCAGAGCGCCGTCTAGCTAAAGCAAGTGCTTGTTTATCCACAATATCAGAAATAGCCGTTGCCAAATTAGGGTCATCACTGATCAATTCATCTTTAAGATCACGTGCTGCGTTTGATAAAAAATTATCAAACTGATCCGTTGCATGAATAACACGAATAGCTTTTCTCGCTGAATCTAAATGCTGATCACTTACACCTTGAGCATAAACCATTCCAGTATTTACAGACAAAACTGCAACGACACAAACATACGCAAAAAAACGCTGAAAAAAATACATTATTTTCATTTAATGATTACCCCGATGACTAATTATTTGTGCTTTAAATTCGTTATTCTATCCAAAACCTTCAACACCGATTACTTCCTATTATCTATTGTCTTAATATATTATCATGTCAGCTTTCTTCTCTCAAACTAAGCAGTTTTAAAAACCTTTATTTGTCCATCAGCCATAGCGACAACCGCATGCGAAGCCAATTCCAAAAAAAGACCATGCTCGACAACACCTGGAATTGCAAGGAGAGAATCTGACAATTGTTTTGGTTGTAAAATGCATCCCCAAGATGCATCAAAAATGAAATGACCCCCATCCGTTTTAAAAGGATTTTCTTCATTCATTCGTAATGTAATTTCTCCAGAGAGTCCTAAATCATAAGCTGTTCTTTCGATAGCTTTACGTGTAGAAGATATACCAAACGGATTAACTTCTATCGGCAGTGCAAAAGCACCAAGCTTTTTTACCATCTTTGTTTCATCTGCAATGACAAGCATTGCACGAGATGCTGATGCTACAATTTTTTCATGCAGCAATGCACCCCCACCTCCTTTTATAAGAGTCATCCCTGGACCAATTTCATCAGCTCCATCAATCGTAAGATCTAGTTCAGGTATTTGTTCCAAAGTCGTGATAGGTACCCCATATTGATGACAGAGTTGTTCAGAATACCGTGAGGTAGCAACACCAATTACACGAAGACCACTAGCAACACGCTCACCAAGAAGGCGAATAAATTCATTTACCGTCGAACCAGTACCAATACCAAGACGCATATCATTTTCAACAAATTCAAGTGCTTTAATAGCTGCCATTTTTTTCATCTGCTGAATATCCATGAATTATTTTACCTTTTACCCATCAGAGACATTTATTATAGGTTAATTATAAAACAGCCTATTGCCTCAATCTGCCATAAATTTGTTCATCATCTTTTGATTAAAAAAATATCGATTGTTACAAAATATATGATAATGGTAATAATAAAATAGAACAATGAATAATTTTATTTCTTTATACAATTTTTATGTAATTTACTGGCATTTTCTATATCTAATGAGCATTTAACGCTTATTGCTCACTTCTGATAAGCTATACACAATAAAATTCATCTACAAATTATAAAATTATTTTAATATCAAAAGAATGTCTATTTTTGAATAGGCTACGGACTATTGGTCAGTTCTTGCAAATTTGGCAACGACACAAAGATAACCAAAGTATCATAAAAACTATCTGTCATTTTCTATTCTGTTGTAACAAAAATATAAAAAAGACTGAAAAACTTATAGATTATATATGTGCATACTGCCTATGCATATTCCACGGTCTATAAAATCCCATAGAAGACCAAATGATATCTCCATTTTTGTCCATCATAACGCTCCCTCGTGATAATAATTGCTGAGGAGTAAATATTATCTTTGTTTTCTTGTCGCATATTTGATGCCCCACCGCAAACGTCTTAATTATAATGTCTGCGTCTAGACATTGATCTGTTTCTTTATGTAAGATAATCACTTTTAATCCATTTTCTAACAAAGAAGTACATACATGATTGCCACAAACGAACTGTTCATTAAATGCAGGACCGTATTTTGTTGGTTTGATCATCTCATTTACATGAAATGATTTTTTCCATATAGATACCGTGAACTTAGAAATATGGGAACGGTCAATGTATAATTTTTTTTCATTAATAACACCTACAAGTCTCATATCATCCGCTATAATGAGTTGTATAGGTGGATGCATCAAGTAAACACCAATACCAGCAAAAATAAAAAAACTAAAAAAGAACCTGATACATGTTTTGCAAAAAATCAATCCAACCAAACCTATACTCAATAAAACTAAAGAGAATAATGGCATAAATCCGGGATTCAAAGCAGGAGAAATGGCTGTTATAGCGTGAGAAATTTTTATCACCAGACCAATACCAAAACCCATAATTTGAAGTGGTAACCACTCAAGACTCCAAAACATTGCAAGAACTGCAATTAATCCAAAAGGTATAATGAAAATTGAGACTATCGGCAAAGCAAGAGCGTTGCTGATGACGCTAAAAAATGCAACATTAGAAAAATGATAAGCAGCATAAATCCCACTCGCAGTCCCCGCCACGAATGAAGATGCACATATCGAAAGTATCGATAAGAATGCAAAACTGATTACTCTAGCTCCTACATAAGATGGTGTTGTTTTTCTTTTACGAGAAAGCAACTTCCCACTCCACCAATCAAAAGACGCAATCAAAGCTGCAGTTGCAGAAAAAGACATCTGAAAGCTAGGACCTAATATTTCATGTGGTGTAACAGCGAGGGTTATCAAACCCGCAATAGAAAAATTACGCATTGTTAAAGCAGAACGATTACACAATACAGCAACCAACATAACAGCAATCATCACAAAACTCCGCTGTGCTGAGACAGCTGCACCAGACAACAGCAAGTAAAAAGCCGTCATCATTAATGCAGCAATGGCAGCAAATTTTTTAGTGGAATAATAGGATGATAAAACTGGAAAAAGCGCTAGGAAACCACGAACAACCGTAAGAATGATACCACTCAATAGAGCCATATGCAAACCTGATATGGATAAAATATGCGCTAATCCAGACGTACGCAATGCTTTATTTGTATCCTCTGAAATACCCCCACGCTGTCCTGTTATAAGAGCAGCCGCAACACTACCCTTTTCCTCATTAAGTGCCATACGGATTCTTTGTGTCATATTCATCCGTAAATTTTTAATTTTCTGTAAGATAATACTCAATATTCTATCGGTTTGCGCAACAGATATTTTACTTGGTTTTCCTAGATAAACTCCTTGAGAACCAATTCCTTTAAAATAATTATGGAAACTAAAATCATAACCTCCTGGACGAACCGGACCAGACAATGCACTAAGCTTAACTCTTCCATAAAGCCCATCACCAATTGCTAATCTATATGGCAAATGTCTTGCTGATAAACGAATACGTTGAGGATTATGATATAATACTGGATTTTTTGTACTCAAAACATCTAAAACTAAACGAACATCCCCTCTTGGCCTTGCATCAATAGAAACAACTCTTCCTGTTAAAGTAGTGACAATATCTCTGCTTAACATTGGTGTTGACAGACGCCACGTTTCTATTTTTGCAGCCAAAGCGCCTAATACAATACAAAACAGAAATCCCGCAGAAATCCATATCCTCCGATAAATACGCAAAATATAAAGTATTCCAAGGGAAACACTCACCAACACACCAAATTGCCCCCAACTTGGCTCCCACGCTAAACTAAAATAAAAAATGATACCTAGGGCAAAAAAGACTAAAACCAACGAAAAAAGAATTCCAAAAGAAATTTCTTTGTTTATGCAATCTATCAACCACTTCCAGTAAAAAGTGATGGCTTCTTTCAAAGGTGTAAATAGAAAAATATTTTGTTTGCTACAGCTGTCGTTATTTGCATCATCACACATAGAAAAAGCATTCTGCCGTATCAGATTCGACTTTTTTCTTTCTGATTCACTGCTTATGGATAAAACATCCCTAATTTTATTTTGATTAAACATTGGCAAATCCCCACTTTACTTGCAATGTAGCTATTGCACCCCCTGTCACCTATGCTAACATGACTCTTTTATAAAATCCTATAAATAACATCTTAACTCTAAAGGAAAAGATTCGTGTCCGTTATTACCCGCTTTGCTCCATCACCAACAGGATTCCTTCATATCGGAGGTGCTCGTACTGCCCTTTTTAATTGGCTTTACGCCAAACATACTGGTGGGAAAATGCTGCTCCGAATTGAGGATACAGATCGAGAACGCTCAACAGAAGCAGCTGTAAAAGCCATCATAGATAGCTTGCATTGGATGGGACTTAGCTATGATGGTGCTCCTATTTCACAATTCGAACGAGCAGAACGTCATCGCCAAGTTGCTGAACAATTAGTAAAAAACGGTAAAGCTTACTATTGTTATGCTTCTCCTGAAGAATTAGCTGAAATGCGTGAAAATGCTCGTGCAGAAGGCCGCCCTCCACGTTATGATGGACGTTGGCGTGATCGTGATATTTCTAAAGCTCCTAAAGATATCAAACCTGTTATTCGTATCAAAGCACCACAAAATGGAGAAACAATTGTGCACGACCGCGTTCAAGGTGAAGTCCGCTTCCCGAATAAAGATCTAGATGACTTTATTATTTTGCGTTCTGATGGCTCACCCACCTATATGCATGCCGTCGTCGTTGACGATCACGATATGGGGATAACACATATCATACGTGGTGATGACCATCTTACAAATGCAGCTCGCCAAACAATCATTTTCAATGCAATGGGGTGGAACATTCCTGTTATGGCACATATTCCACTTATCCATGGTGAAAATGGTACAAAATTATCAAAGCGTCATGGTGCTCTAGGTGTCGATGCCTATCGAACAATGGGATACCTTCCTGCTGCTTTACGTAATTATCTTGTTCGTCTAGGTTGGAGCCATGGTGATGATGAGCTTATGTCAATCGAAGAGATGATCTCTTGGTTTGATATTGATGATATTAATAAAGGTGCAGCGCGTTTTGATTTCAAAAAACTTGATGCCTTCAATGGACACTATATACGCATAAGCAATGATCAAGATCTTTTTAATGCTGCTCTTGATATTCTACCAGAAATTGAAGGTGGATCACAAATCATTGAAAAACTTGATGAAAAACGCCGCACTCAATTTTTAAAAGCCATACCACATTTGAAGGAACGTTCGAAAACACTGTGTGAACTCATTGAAAATGCTTCGTTCATTTTTGCACAACGACCATTACAGCTTAATGAAACAGCACAAACACTTCTAGATAAAAATGGAAAAGCCATTTTAAACGGTATTTATCTTGCTTTAAAAACATGCAACTCTTGGGATGAAAAAACATTAGATGAAATTCTTCGATCTTATGCACAAACACATGACCTTAAATTTGGATCCATTGCCCAGCCACTTCGAGCAACTCTCACAGGACGTTCAACATCTCCTGGGGTTTTTGATGTGCTTATTTTATTAGGAAAAGATGAATCTCTTAATCGCATTCATGATCAACTTGCCGCTACAACATATTAATATATGTACATAACTTATTAATCCAATGAGCATTCACATCTCAATGTCTCTATGCAAATTGAAAGTTATTCTTAAGTTTTTGAAAAATATATTTGGTAAAATTGTAAATAAAAAGTATTTTTTAGATTGCATGAGCCAGCTTTTAGGGTAAATCTACCTTTCAATATAGATAGGAAAAGCTTCAATTTGTATCTCTCTATCCAGTGAATCAGCATATTGATTTTTAGGAGCGAAGGATCTGAAAGGAATATCTAATGTCCGAGCATAAAGCACACATCACAGTGAACAATAAAACAATAAAACTTCCCATGCGTGAAGGCACAAAGGGACCTGGAGTCATTGAAATTGCTTCGCTTTATAAAGAAACAAATACTTTTACTTACGATCCTGGTTTTACCTCAACCGCTTCTTGTGAATCAAAAATCACTTACATTGATGGTGATAAAGGAATATTACTTTACCGTGGTTATCCTATCGATCAACTAGCTAAAAAAGGAGACTTTCTCGAAAGTTGCTATCTTTTACTTTACGGTGAACTTCCAACAAAACAAGAAAAAAATGACTTTGATCGTTGTATCATGCAGCACACAATGGTACATGAGCAATTTGCGCGATTTTTTCACGGATTTCGTCGCGACTCACATCCTATGGCAGTTATGGTTGCGTGCCTCGGAGCAATGTCTGCATTTTACCATGATTCTATTGATATTACAGATCCCCAACAGAGAATGATCGCTTCTGTTCGTCTTATCTCAAAAGTTCCAACTCTTGCCGCTATGGCTTATAAATATAATATCGGACAAGCATTTGTTTATCCTCGTAATGATCTTAGCTACACTGAAAATTTTCTTCGTATGTGCTTTTGTGTTCCTTGTGAAGAATATAAAATAAACCCTGTGCTCGCTCGAGCAATGGATCGAATCTTTATCCTCCATGCAGATCATGAACAAAATGCCTCTACATCCACTGTACGCCTTGCGGGATCATCAGGTGCTAATCCATTTGCGTGTATTGCAGCAGGTGTTGCATGTCTTTGGGGACCCGCACATGGTGGGGCCAATGAAGCCTGCTTAAAAATGTTACAAGAAATAGGCTCAGTTGAGCAAATTCCAAAATTCATTGCACGAGCAAAAGACAAAAATGACCCTTTCCGCCTTATGGGATTTGGCCATCGAGTCTATAAAAATTATGACCCACGTGCAAAAATCATGCAGCAAACATGCCATGAAGTTTTAAAAGAACTGAATATTCAAGATGATCCACTTCTCGATATAGCAATAGAACTTGAGAAAATTGCACTCAATGATGAATATTTTGTTGAAAAAAAGCTTTACCCGAATGTTGACTTTTATTCTGGCATTACATTAAAAGCTTTAGGCTTTCCAACTGAAATGTTTACTGTTCTTTTTGCGTTAGCGCGCAGTGTCGGCTGGGTTGCACAGTGGAAAGAAATGATTGAAGATCCTGCACAAAAGATTGGTCGTCCTCGCCAACTCTATACCGGTTATCCTATGCGTGAATATGTTCCTATAGATAAACGGATGAGCTAAAAAATAGAAGAAGCACTTAATAAAGCTTCAATCAACTGGAGCTTTATTGTAAATGAATAATTCACTCAACATAAGAATATTTTTCACAAGTTTTTATCCAACAACTCTTCTTATAATTTTATCACAACAGTCATAATGAAAGTTTTTCATGACCTATTCCAATAATAATATGAAATACTCTTTTTGAGGATTGGTGAAATACTTCCCTGAAATATGTGACAATTCTGATTTATAACTTTATCTCAATTAAACATATATTCTCTATCACTCTCTATAAAAAATTGATGGATATTGTTACCTCAACAACAAGCTATAAAAAATCTTTTCTCTCACCTTCTAAAGAGCATAATGAAAAATTTATAAAGAGTTCTTTTATTCATTACACCTCAAATACTTCTTATCTCTCTTCAATAAATGAGAAAAAAGATGAAACATATTCTTACAGTTTCTTACACAAAATAACAATTCAATAATGAAAGACTATAGATATCCGTATGTATTCCCTATAAATATTCCTCTTAAAATCATTTGTTCGTAATACACTCATTTTCACAAGAAAAATTTTCGTATTTATAAAAAAGATCTTTCGATTTAGATAGCTCTCAATAACTTAAATGTTTTACAATAAAATACATAATATATATTAAAAACTTTAAAGTTTATTATTTGGTGATGTAATGATAATAGTGCTTTACTTTTGTATTCTTAAATTCTAGTTTTTTACTTCAATTTAATAATAATCTTTTTCAAAACTAAATCCTCAATTTTTTCGAATAAATAATGGAGATAAATTATTTTATCAAAAATGATTTGTAATAGAATCCATGGGATATTGATTTTTTCTCTCAATTTAATAGAATAAGTATTTTTATGATTATGATATCTATTACAATTGATAGCAGAATAGACACCATAAATTTTTATATTGCTCCCAAAAGAGATCACGGATTATTAAAAACAAAGGATGTCCTCATATTTTCCTGCTTATCCAATAGGAGAACATAATGAAATTATTAGTAGTCACTCTCATAGCGAGTATAACGTTCTTTCTTCAATCTGTTAATGCTCAAACACTGAAAATTGCAAGTGATGCTTCTTATCCCCCTTTTAGTTATATTGACTCAAATAATGAACACAAAGGTTTTGATATTGATATATCCCACGCACTCTGTAAAAAAATGAATGTCGCGTGTACGATCGTTACTCAAAATTTCGAGGGAATGATCCCCGGTCTTCTTGCAAAGAAATATGATGCGATCATTTCTTCTCTCGCTCCGACACAAGAGCGTTTACAAATAATCGACTTCACTGATCCCTATTATAGCACAGAATTAGCTATCATTGTTACTAAAGTTTCAGGGATTAAAGAAATTACTGCGCAGGCTTTTAAAGGTAAAAATCTTGGTGCGCAATCAAATACAACACAAGCAGCATATGCAGAAGACCATTATGCTTCTGAAGGAGTAAATATCAAACTCTATCCTACAGTAATAGAAGTTAATCGTGATCTTTTAAGCCATCGACTTGATGCCGTTATCATAGATAAAATCCAAGCATTAAACTGGCTTGAAAAGGAAGGAAAAGACTGTTGTCAACTTCTAGGAACTCTTGAAAAAACAAAATTTCCTATTGCAATTGCTCTACGTCAAAATAATAACGAGCTTAAAGATAAATTTAATAAAGCAATAAAGGAAATCCAGATGGATGGAACTTATGAAAAAATTATGAAAAAATATTTTACATTTGATATTTATTAAGTACTCAAATTCAACCAACTGTTTAATTTTAGAAAATCATTGTTTTACCCTTTCATGAGGAACATAAAAATGTTTAAAATTTAGTGTTTTTACTATTTTTGCAAGAAACCGGCTTTTTAAAAGAAAATCTTTCCTCTTTATGAGAGGAGTTATTAATTTGAGTCTTTTTCGATATTTCATTTTTGTAATAGCCATGCGTATGATGTATCAACATCAAATTTTTAGAGCTTATTAATTAAAATGAAACAATATCTTATTTTTATCTTCTTAAGATCTCAATTTTCTTTATGCTTAAGTTTAGTAATCTTTTTCAAAAACCATTTTTTGAATAAAATGACGAAGATGAATCACCTTATGAAAAACATTTATAAATATAGCTAATGAGATATTGGTTTCTTCTCTCCGTTTATCATACATATAATTCATAAAAATAGATATTTTTTGATCATGATATCCGTCATAATTGATAACAAAATGGGCATCATAAATTTTTACATTGCTCCCAAGAGAGCTTACAGATTATAAAAATACATGATGGTCTCATATTTTTCGGCTTATCCAATAGGAGAACAGAATGAAATTATTAGTCGTTACTCTCATAGCAAGTGCAACACTATTTTTTCAACCAGTCAATGCTCAAACACTAAAAATTGCAAGTGAAGGATCCTACCCTCCATTTAGTTACATTGATTCAAATAACGAACTCCAAGGTTTTGATATTGATATATCTTATGCCCTTTGTAAAAAAATGAATGTTACGTGTACAATCATCACTCAAGACTTTGAGGGAATGATTCCCGGTCTTCTTGCAAAAAAATATGATGCTATTATTGCTTCACTCGCCACTACACAAGAGCGCTTACAAAAGATTGATTTCACAGATTCTTACTATAATACAGAACTCGCTGTGATTGTTACTAAAAATTCAGGGATTAAAGAAATTACTGCGCAGGCTTTTAAAGGTAAAAATCTTGGCGTGCAATCAAATACAACACAAGCAGCCTATGCAGAAGACCATTATGCTTCTGAAGGAGTAAATATTAAACTCTATCCGACAACAATAGAAGTGAATCGTGATCTTTTAAACCGTCGGCTTGATGCCATTATTGTAGATAAATTACAAGCATTAAACTGGCTTGGAAAAGAAGGTAAAGACTGTTGTCAATTCTTAGGGACTCTTGAAAAAGTAAAATTTCCTATTGCAATTGCTCTACGTCAAAATAATAACGAGCTTAAAGATAAATTTAATAAAGCAATAAAAGAAATTCATATGGATGGAACTTATGATAAGATTATGAAAAAATATTTTGCATTTGATATTTATTAAATATCAATAGGTATTAAAATTAAGCACACTCTCCATTTCTAGAAAACTATTATCTAACCCTTTTTGTAAGGAGCGCAAGAATGATTGAAAATTTAACATTGCTGTCCTTTAGCAATGGAGGGTGGGGAATGGTTATACTTTCTAGTGCTGGGATAACATTATCATTGGCTTTATGCTGTGGGCTTTTAGGATTTCCTTTAGGACTTCTCGCTGCTGTGATGATTCGATCCGATATTAAAATAGCTAAAGCCATAGCAACCATCTTTTCATCTGTATTTCGTGGATTACCAGAACTTTTAACCCTATTTTTAGTTTACTATGGGCTGCAAAATATTATTCAAATTGTTCTTGATTATTTTAATATTGAAGTCATGTTCAGTATTAATGCTTTTTTTGCTGGCGTCCTTGCACTCAGTGTGGTTCTTGCAGCTTTTTCTTGTGACGTCTGGCTTGGAGCGTTTAATATCTTTGACAAAGGTCAATATGAAGCGGCTAAAACGTTAGGACTTTCACGATCAACCACATTTTTTCGTGTTATTTTTCCTCAGCTCGTTCAAAATGCATTGCCAGGACTTTCTAATAATTGGCTTACTTTGCTTAAAGATACATCTCTCGTATCAACTATTTCACTTGTTGACCTTATGCGACAAACAAATCTGGCAGTTGCCGCTACCAATAAACCTATGCTATTTTATTTAGTGGCATGCTTACTCTATTTATTATTTTCAGCGTTCTTTTCTGCAATCCTACACTATCTGGAAACATACACTCAAGCAGGATATCGAAAGGTCTTGAACTCATGATTCCTGAGTGGCTTTATTTTCTTTTTAATCCTGCTCTTCTAAACCGTTATGGTCCCAAATTTATTGAGGGATTTATTATTACTATTGAACTCGTTTCTATTTCTTGCTCTATTGGTTTTATTTTTGGCATGCTTATCGCATATGCTCGCTTGTCCAATAATAAGTTTTTACAATATTTTTCGCAGGCTTATGTCTATTTTTTCCGTGGATCTCCATTATTAGCCCAACTTTTTCTATTCTACTACGGACTTGGTTCAATGAGTAGCGTTTGGCAACAAGTCGGTTTATGGTGGTTTTTCCAAAATGAATGGTATTGCTGTCTTTTCATTTTTTCTCTCAATTCTGCTGCTTATCAATCCGAAATCTTTAAAGGAAGTTTTCTATCCATAACAACTGGACAACGTGAGGCATCAAAAGCATTAGGACTGAGCAGTTCTGTAACATTTTTTAAAGTTATTCTTCCGCAAGCAATGGTTTTAGCATTGCGTCCTTTAGGAAATGAACTTATTTCAATGATTAAATCTAGTGCCATTGCCTCACTTATCACTGTTTATGATTTAATGGGAATCGCTAAGCTCACCTACTCCCGAACATTTGATTTTCAAGTTTATATTTGGGCAGCCTTTCTCTACCTCTTTATTGTTGAATTTATTCATCGTTTTATTATTTTTATTGAATATCGCCTCTCTCGGTATTTACGATAAAGAAAACAGTCATAAAAAAAACTTTGTAATATCAAAATGTTACTTTAATCAATTGATTTATCAGTGAAAGAATATAACAAAATGAATTTAGAACCTAATAAATCTGTCCATACTGCTGAAGACTCTGTGATTTCTATCCAAAATTTGAATAAATGGTACGGAGATTTTCAAGTGCTCTATAATATTAATTTCGATGTTAAATCTGGCGAGCGCATCGTTCTCTGCGGACCTTCAGGATCAGGAAAATCAACTTTAATTCGTTGTATTAATCAATTAGAAACAGCGCAAAAAGGTTCCATTTGTGTTCACAATATCGATATTCACACTGCTCCTCTACACCAGCAGAAAAATGTTCTACGTAAAATAGGAATGGTCTTTCAAAATTTTAATTTATTTCCTCATATGAGTGTTATGCAAAATTGTATTTTAGCCCCTATGACAGTTCAAGGACTTTCCAAACAACAAGCAAAAGAACGAGCAATGCGTTATCTTACAGATGTTGGAATTGAAAAACATGCTGAAAAATATCCTTTACAACTCTCAGGCGGACAACAACAACGTGTTGCAATTGCTCGTGCACTTTGTATGGAACCTGAAGTGATGCTTTTTGATGAGCCAACGTCAGCTCTTGATCCAGAAAGTGTTAGAGAAGTCTTAGAAGTTATGGTTCAATTGGCAAATACAGGTATAACAATGCTTTGCGTTACTCATGAAATGGGTTTTGCACGCGAAGTTTCAGAAAGAATACTTTTTTTAGAAAATGGACAAATTCTCGAAGATACAGCATCTGATGTATTTTTTACCAATCCTAAATGCCAACGTGCTCGTGAGTTTCTTGCTAAAATTAAATATTAATCGTCCACATTGTCGCATTCGCACAATGCTAAATGTCCTGATTTTTCTTTCAAAAGAGTTATAATCGTTTGAGCCGCAACAACTCCAGAGGGAGCTTCAGTCTTCATTTTTCGTTCCATCATCTCAAAAGAATCAAGTTGTGCTTGGCGTAATAAAGGATTATACAGGAGTTGTTCCATCTGCCTTGCTAACATACCAGGTCGTAGAAATTCATTAAAATACTCCGGCACAGTAGGCTTATCAGAGATAATATTTGGCAAAGCAGCACTCCATAACATTATTTTTGGAAAAAGTAGAAATTTAGAAAAACAATCTAATTTATAGCAAAGGACCATAGGAATCTTTGCCAATGCTAACTCAAGTGAAACTGTTCCAAGTGCCGCAAGAGCAACATCCGCGTCCATAAAAGCATGCCATTTTGCATCTTCACCAACAACAATCTCCACCTTGCTTTTCCAGCCTCGTACAAAATCATGAATTTCATCCACCAAATGCGGCAAAGTTGGTAAAATAATACGTAAATGAGGCTCACGTTGTGCGAAAATTTCTACTGCTTCTCTAAAAATGGGCATTAAATAACGAATCTCTAACTTGCGAGATCCAGGTAACACAACCAGTGTAGGCAATGAAGCTTGTTTAATCGATAAATTTTTCTTTCTTAATTGGCGCTTTTTTTCTGATTGAACAGTCAAGAGCGGAGGATAAGTTAAAAGGCGGTGTCCAACATAAGTCGTAGCAGGACCTCCAAAATCCTTCATAATCTTTTCTTCAAAAGGAAAAATTGCTAAAACATGGTCAACAAACTCACGCATAGCTTTAGCACGCTCTGGACGCCATGCCCAAACGGTTGGTGCAATATATTTAATGATAGGAATAGAAGGTGATAAAGCACGCACTTTTTTTGCAACACGATGGGTAAAATCAGGACTATCAATAATAATTAGACAATCGGGCTGTTCTTGTGCAATAAATTTCGATAAATTGCGAATATGCCTCAGCAATGACGGAAGCTTTTTTAATACTGCACCTAAACCTATTAAAGCAATATCATGAAAATCAAAAAAACTTTTTAAACCTAATGCCTTTAAATGGCTTCCACCAACACCAATCAAATGAATATGACATCCTGTCTGTTGTGATAAACAAGAAATCAAATCCGCTCCTAGAAAATCACCTGATTCCTCACCTGCAATAACAGCAATTTTTAAGAAACAATCACTCATGATCAAAATTTTCAAATGTTTCTATAAATAGAGAATATTTGTTAGCTTTTTCTATTGTTGTTTTCACCGACAATATAAGACTTCTATTTGCCTCTACGGCAATGCCAGATAATCCACTCTTTACAATATTCATTATTGTAGCAGGCCCAATTGATGGCAAATCAACACGATGATCTTGTTGTGGTTTTGCACATTTAACAAGAACACCACCTTTAGGTGGAATTTGTCCCCTTTCTCGCATTTCACAAACCCGCCACAGCATATTATCGGTTCCCTCAGCTCCCTCAACCGCAATCACCCTTTCATTGATAGCTACCACTGCTTGCCCAATATCTAATTGACCTAAAAGCTTTGCTGCTTGTGCAGCTAAGAAAATATCTTTTTTCTCTTTTTGAGTAGCTCGCCGTGACGTCAAATTAAATGCTCTTGGTGCTAAAAGATCTGGTACTATCTCATGAGCACCGATAACATAAAAACCATGCTTTTCAATAATCTTTATAAAAGCTCTCAATAATGCATCATCTCCACCCCTCAAAGCTCCAATTAACTTAGGAAGAGCTAAAAATGTTTTCCAATCAAATTGTAATTGTGTAAGAAGAGGCCGTTTTTTTACACCACCTGCCAAAACAATATTACAAACTCCAGCTGTTTTTAAAATTTTAACAAGTCGCGCTAACTCCACAATTGATAATTCGCAATGATCATAACGATGAAGCACAGTATCTGCTTCATCACGCAAAAGTACCAGAAAAGGATTCTGCCCATTCTTCTCAAGCTCTTGAGCAACAGTGATAGGTAGAACACCATTTCCTGCTATAATAGCAGTACGGCCGGAAAGACAGCTTCTGGCACGAAATACTGGCATTTTTAATCCTTATTTTCTTTTATTCTATCACCTTCAAATCTTGGTGTACAATAAAAACGTTTTCCTTTTTCTTTAATAAAATTAACGACATCAACTACAGACTGAGAAGTAGAATAAAAAGAAGAAACGTCGCTGACACGCTCTTTAAACGGTTTGCTATGATCAAAAAGCATAGAAACAGCATGACGTAATGCATGAATATCTGTACGTGCAAGCCCTGCACGCTTCATACCAATAATATTTAATCCAGCAAGCTTTGCCTGCACCCCAACAGCTGTTCCATAAGGGATTAAATCACCAACCAGTGCAGAAACACCACCTATAAATGCATGATGCCCAATACGAACAAATTGATGAACGGCAGCACCACCACCAATAATAACATAGTCCCCGACAGTAACATGCCCAGCAATCATTGCATTATTAGCAAATGTTACGTTATTTCCCACATAACAATCGTGAGCGACATGCGCATAACAAAAAAACTGACAGTTATTGCCGACACTCGTCATTCCTACACTCGAGTCGGAACCTCTATGCATTGTCACACCTTCACGAATCGTACAATTTTTACCAATAGAAAGAGTTGTACTTCCTCCCTTATGTTTACTATTTTGTGGATCTGCCCCCAAAACTGCATGCGAAAATACTTTACTATTGGCTCCTAATGTTGTCTTCCCCATTATTACAACATGACTCATCAAACTGCATCCATCACCAATAACAGCCTCTGAACTAATATGACAAAACGGCCCAACTTGTACATTCTCACCAAGCTGCGCTCCTTTCTCTACAAGAGCAGTTGGATGAATTTTTGTACCGGACATTTTAAAATCCCCATTAATATCGTTTACTCTTCTTCTATAATCATCGCAGTAATTTCTGCTTCAGCGACGCGAACATCCTCCACTTTTGCAACACATGAAAAACGTCTCATGCCAGATCTCTTTTTTAAAAGCTGAACATAAATCTTTAACTGATCACCAGGAATTACCGGTTTACGAAACTTTGCATTATCAACCGTCATAAGATAAACTAAGTTTGTTTTCTTATTTCCTAATCTTAAAAGTGAAATTGCACCTGCTGTTTGTGCCATAGCTTCTAAAATCAAAACTCCAGGCATAACTGGCTTTTCGGGGAAATGTCCCATAAAATGTGGCTCATTAATAGTTACATTTTTAATACCAATCGCTTCTTGCTCATCATCAATTCCCACTATGCGATCGATCAATAAAAATGGATAACGATGTGGTAATATTGATAGCAATTGTTCAATATCTAAAGCCTCTAAACTTTTCATTTCTCCAGTGTTGGACATATCAGGCTTTCTCCTTTTTAACTTTGCCAATATTACGCAACGCCGCCACTTCACGAAACCACTGTTTAAATGGTCGTGCTGGAATCCCTCCCCATTTTTCTCCATCTGGAATGTCATTCATCACACCACTACCAGCAGCGATCTGAACACATTTACCGATGACGATATGATCCGCCACCCCAACACTCCCACCAAGTTGAGACATGTCACCTACAGATGTACTTCCAGCAATCCCACACTGCGCGGCAATAAGACAATAGCGACCAATCCTTACATTGTGAGCAATCTGTACTAAATTATCAATTTTACTTCCTTCACCGATAATGGTATCCTCAAACGTCCCACGATCAATTGTTGTATTCGCACCAATTTCTACACCATCCTCGATGATAACACGACCAAGCTGTGGAATCTTTTCAATCCCAGAAACGCTACCAACATAACCAAAACCGTCTTGCCCAATACAAACACCAGGATAAATCTGAACTCTATCCCCTATTAAGGAATATTGAACTGTTACCTTAGGGGCGATATAGCAGTCACGCCCAATACGACAATTCTCACCGATAACAGCAGTAGAAGAAATAAGTGTTCCAGCTCCAATCTCAACATTTTTACCAACGACAGCCCCTGCTTCAATACACACATCATGTGCGAGTTTAGCACTTGGATGAATGTGCGCATGCAGCGAAATTCCTCTCTCACCAAACCAAGGTACTGGCTTGACAGAATCAGGAAATAAAATACGACCAATCTGAGCAAAATCACGCTGGGGTGTAGATGTCACCAAAATCGCCATAGATTTAGGGACTTTAAAAACAATTTCATTCGTACAAAAAACAGCGACAGCAGAACTCCCCAAGAGAGCATCAGAAAACTTCCGATGCTCCACAAACACGAGAGACCCTTCCTCAGCACTCTCAAGTGAAGAAAGAGTATTTATAACCGTGTTAGAAAACTCTGGATTAAGAAGTTTAGCACCCGTCAACTCTGCAACATTAGCAACCGTCAGCCGCCGGGACGGCGTAAAAAAAAATGTATCCGCCATCAAAAAACTTTCTCTCCCAGCCTAACCCACTTGCTTCATTTTTTCCTTCTTCAAGAAAACTCAAATCAGAACTTCGTAGAAATACCAAAATTCAATTGCTGCAAATGATCACCTTCTTGCTTTTTTATTGGCCAAGCATAATCAAAACGCAATGGACCAAACGGCGAATCCCACATCAAACTTAAACCCGCAGACGAGCGCCATACACTTTTGGTATATGTAACAGGCATTTCATCCTGAACAACAGGTTTGTAATTATTACCATAAAGTGTTGCCATATCTGCAAATAAAGCACCACGCAACCCCAATCCCTCAGGCACAACAGGTATAGGAAATTGTACTTCAGCAGTCGCATTCATATAGGTCGTCCCTCCTAAAAAATAAACTTCACCTTGATTAGAAATCTGACGCGGACCTATTCCATTGTATTTGAAGCCTCGGAGCATATCAGTATTTATCTTAAACATATCGAAGATACGAACACCATTTTTGCCTATTTCATGAATATAACCACCACCAAAAGAAAATAAACCAACAAGATCCATCTGCTCAGAAAGCGTCTTGTACCTCATCGCTTTCCCCGTTGTCTTCAAGAACTTTGCACTTCCACCAAGCCCTGCATACTCCTGAAGAATACGCGTATACCATCCATCATGTGGATTTTTCATATCGTCAATAGTATTATAGGTAAGACCATAACTAATTGATGAACGCTTCCAAGGGCTGTTCTTTGCGGCCTGAACAATTGCACCAGAATATTTCCCATATAATTTTCTTATGTCACTCTCTTTAGTTAAATCATACTCTTTGCCAAAATCGTACTCTTCCTGCACATAAGAATAAGCTAAATTAGCAGATAACTGATCATTAATAGGCAATCCAAATCGAAGTGATCCACCTGTCTGTCGTACATCATATGCTTTATCAGCGCGGTAAGTACTGCGAAAAACATCAACACCTGCAGATGAACGATAACCCAAGAAATAAGGATCAACGAATGATAAATTATAATTACGAGATTTTTCTTGCCCAGCTCCTAAACCCAAACGGACATACTGACCACGCCCTCCAATATTACGCTCTGTAACAGATACTTCAAGCGACATACCAGGACTCGTACCACCCGTTGTATACCCTCCAGAAAGGGAAAGGTCTCCTGTTGGAGCTTCAACAACATCTACAACCAAAATAACCTGATCAGACTGATCGGTCGGAACGATTGAAATATTAACTGCTTTAAAAAAGCCCAAACTTTCTAGACGACGCTTTGCACGCTGTACCAAAGTTTGATTGTAAGCATCTCCTTCGTTCAAATCAATCTCACGGCGAACAACATAATCACGCGTTTTTTCATTGCCACGCACTTCAATGCGCTGAATATAAGCACGTGGGCCCTGTTCAATATTATATGAAATCGAAATTGTGTGATTTACAAAATCACGATTCCCCCGCGGCTCAACTTTAGCAAAAGCATAACCAGAATCAGCAGCTTTATTATTAATAATTGCAACGGACTGTTCAATATTCTCTGCACTGTAAATATCACCAGACCGAGTTTTCAGTATATTTTTCACAGATTGAACATCAATCCCATCGATATCGCTTTCAACCTGAATATCACCAATTTTATAGCGCACGCCCTCATCAAGAACAAAGTCAATTTTATATGCGTTACTTACTTCATCAAAAACCGCTTTAGAGGAAACAATTCGGAAATCCGCATAACCACGATTATGATAAAAGCGACGGAGGACCTCTTCATCAGCAGCTAAACGCTCTTCACTGTAAACATCACCTCCCAACAATAATGAGAACACTCCAGAAGGCTTTGTTAAAATCACATCACGCAAACGGCGGCTTCCAAAAGCACTATTTCCCTTAAAAGTGATGTCTTTAATCTTTGTCTTTCGTCCTTCAACAATATTAAATACCACATTTACACGCCCTTTTCCCAAGTTAATGGTCTGAACTGTAACAGCAACATTATTACGGCCAACAGTTTTATAGGCTCCACGAATTGTATTGATATCCTCTGAAAGCTTAGAAGAATTAAAAGGCTCATTCGGTCTTAAGGAAATAAACCGTTTAAGATCAGGATCCTTAAGGGACTTATTTCCTTGAAACAACACCTGATTGACCACCTCATACTCTTTGATAAATACAACCAGTTTATTATCAACCTGATCTATTTTAACATCATAAAATAAACCTAGCCTAAAAAGACGCTTCACCGCAGAATCAATATCACCACTGGAAACATTCTGTCCAACTTTAATGCCTATATTATCTCGAACTGCTTGAGCACTTACAAATTTATTCCCGCGAACTTCAATAGAATGAACTACAGATGCCTGTACCTCTTCAACCATTGCAACTGACATAAAAACTGTTGTCGGAACAACGCCCCCCATACCCAATACCAACACAGATGCTGCACTTAAAAACTTTGAACTCATAGTCATTGGCTTCTTTTACCTTAATCTTATTCCTTGGACATTTGGCCTTAAAAAAACGAACTGCTATAATGGCTTTTTTTCACAGAACAACTCTTAACCCCTTATTGACTGATTACAGCATACAATGCCACAATATTTTATGGACATGGTAAACAGCTTTAATTTCATTTTTTCTATTATTACCCAATTTATAAAATGTTTTCTATAATTTATTAGCTGAACCAACAAAAATAATCATTAAAGAACGCAAAAATCATAAATAAGAGAACAATAAAAAAACCTAAGCGAAAAATAATTTCTTGGATTTCAGCAGATATTGGTCTCTTCGTGAAAACTTCAATAACGTGAAATAATAAATGTCCACCATCAAGTGGCGGGATCGGGAAAAGATTAGTAAGCCCAATACCTATCGAAAGAAACGCTGCAAAATTCAACAAAGAAATAAAACCTGTCTCACTAACTTTCCAAGCAATTTTAACAGTTTTAGAAGGACCACTTAATCGACAATGATCCTCTTTTCCCCCTATTAAACGACTTACAAAAAGAAATGTTTGATTAACAATAAACGCAGTGCGTTCTAATGCTTTTCTCACAGCTGCACTAAAATCATAACGAATATGCTTTACATAAGCTGGATCTAAGCGTGTAAGATTATTGGGATCGACAGGCACACCTACACCTATCATACCGCTTTGAATCCGATTACCAAATCCATCATCTCTTTCAACTATTTTGGGTGTAATTACTGTCGTAAAGACTTGCCCCCTGCGTTCTATTTTAAACGCTATAGGATTTTCACCATGAAAAGTGACATAATTCATCAAATCTTCAAAACTCTCAACTTGTCGCCCATCCAGCTCAATAAAGCGGTCACCCAATTTCAAACCAGCCTGAACAGCAGGAGAATCTTTTACCAAAGAACCAACGACTGGCTCAATGGCTGCACGACCATAAATAAAGAAAAAAAATGTTAAAATAACAACAGTAAAAAGGGCATTGAATAAAGGACCCGCAAAGACAGTTACTGCTTTTTTCCAAGCGTGTGCACAAGCAAATGAACCATCAACAACCGAAAAAGAATGAGATGATGACGCATCTACTTCTTCTCCAATAAACTTTACATACCCACCTAAGGGAATAAGTCCTAAACGCCATTGTGTACCACATTTATCTGTATAACCAAATAGTTTTGGACCAAACCCAAGTGAAAAAACCGATGCTTTAATACCACATAACCGTCCAATCAAATAATGCCCCATTTCATGCACAAAAACAATAAGCATCACAATGAAAAGAATACTCAAACTTCTTAAAAGAAAATTCCCCCCACCTATTATATGATTTAAAAAATCCAAAATATTTTCTCCTCGCTAAATCATACAAAAGAGATTAAAAGGTGTCTCCATATCAAACATAAATGAACCAATTAAATAAAGAAAAAAAGCAGCCCCAACCAACCCATCTATACGATCCATAAAACCACCATGTCCAGGAAGCAAAGAACTAGAATCTTTAACAGAAAAATGCCTTTTTAGCCATGACTGTCCCAAATCACTTAATTGTGAAATAATTGATAAAGTGAGAGCAAGTAATATCACAAAAAAACTGCTTAAATTTATTTCAAAAAATTGAAAAGCAACCAATACACCGCCAGAAACTCCAACAACCGTGCCACCAATTGCTCCTGCCCATGTTTTATTAGGAGAAAACCGTGGTGCTAATTTTGGACCACCAAATGCACGCCCACTAAAATATCCAGCAATATCTGTTCCCCACACTACCGCAAACAAGAAGAGAATAACTTGAAATCCTAGCATCTCATAGCCTCGCAAAAAGGATAAAGCTACAACTGGAAAAGAAGCATATAAAAAACCAAAGAAGACCCATACACTCTTTTTTATAGGTCTAATAGATAAAAGTGTTGCAAAAACTATCAAGACACCAAAAATAATCAAAGCTGATACACTTGATGCCAAAAAAGAACCAAAAACTAAATAAAAAATGCTTGCTAATATTTTTTGCGAAACATGCCAATTCTCTTTAGTAATATTAATCCATTCATAAAGGATAAAACCGCCAATAACCCAAGCAAACAAAAAAAATAAAGTGCCACCAAACCATGTTAAATACAAAGCAATAACACCAAAAACAAAAGCCGTTAGAGTACGATAAGCAAGATTAGACAAAACAACTTCCAAACAATAAAAATAACGAATACAAATTTAAAAATTGACGCACACAAAAAACCTTTCCCTGCTCTGCTTTATATCCACATTTTTGCAAACCTTTTTTATAATTTACCATAAATGATTTAATGTACCAAGATACTGCTGACAAAACCAATAACCAGAAGTAAAAATTTCAAAAATCTTTACATTAAGATCAACTATAAAACATATTTTCCAATATTCTATTATCCATAAAACGAAAAAGCAGCTGTTCACTGCCTATGTAAATGGTGAAATTTAAATCTGATTTTTACTTGCTATAAGACCATTTTTCCATCGAAATATCAGTTATCTTCACAAAAACCAAAGGAGCATCGAAAATAAAGAGCCTATAACAAATTATTGGGTTTACTCCATTGTGCCCTCATAATAGAAAGTCATAGCAAGATTAAGGCATTATCCTTTTCTCTTCATTTCTTCCTCAGTATTTACCATGAAATATTTAAGGCACCTTGTTCATAGCAGCATCGCCATCTACAACATAACAAGAATACATTGAAAAAACTCTCTCTGCCCTTCTAAACGATTTGCATTCATAGAATAGCTCAAAAAGCACTAATCAGGGTTATAAAAAGAGTACCCCCTATTCAAATAAACCTTATCTTTACAGTATATAATTGCGACAAGACACAGTCTACCTTTAATATCATACCACGCCCTTAAGAAACCAACCAGCTTCCGTTTTTAACCACAAAAATGTTATATAGATAGAATATAATATACCTTTTCTAACGATAAAATCACTTTAAACATGCATAATTTCTGCTTCTTTCACAGATAAAATCTTATCAATGTCAACAATAGTTTCATCCGTGAGTTTTTGAACTTTTTCGGATAAACCGTGCGCCTCATCTTGACTAATTTCACCTTCTTTTTCTAGCTTTTTCAAATTGTCCAAGCCATCGCGGCGAACATGACGGGTAGCAATACGAGCTTGCTCCGCATATTGATGTGCAATTTTTACAAGTTCTTTACGGCGCTCTTCATTCAACTCAGGTAAAGGAATACGTAAATTTACACCATCCGTGATGGGATTTAGACCAAGACCAGAATCACGAATAGCACGCTCCACAGCCCCTACCATCGTTTTATCCCATACAGAAACCGAAAGCATCCGTGGTTCTGGAACTGAAATATTTGCAACCTGATTGATAGGTACGGTAGAACCATAAGCATCAACTGTTAAAGGTTCTAATAAACTCACTGACGCCCGCCCAGTCCGCAAACCACCCAACTCATGTTTAAAAGCTGCAATAGCACCATCCATACGACGCTTCAAATCATCCATAATCGATGTAACATTCATACTTCCATCTCCTTCAATTACGACTTGAAGATTATTCTCATTCCGATACTATTGTAAACTGCCCAGTTCCATTTAATACTTTAGCCAAGCCGCCTTTTTCATGAATGGAGTATACAATAATTGGCACATTGTTTTCACGTGCTAAAGTAACTGCAGTTGTATCCATAACAGACAATCCCCATTGCAAAATCTCAACATGGGTTAATTGACTAAAGCGTTTAGCAGTAGGATCTATCTTTGGATCCGCAGAATAAATACCGTCAACTTGTGTTCCTTTCAAAAGAACATCTGCACCGATTTCTGCCGCTCGTAAAGTCGCAGCAGAATCAGTAGTAAAAAATGGGTTACCTGTACCTCCAGCAAAAATAACGACTTTTCCTTGATTCATGTAACCTATCGCTTTACGCTGTGAAAAACTCTCACAAATTTGTGGCATAGCAATTGCAGAGAGCACAACTGTATCAATGCCTAATTTGGTTAATGATGTTCTTAACGCTAAAGAATTAATAGCAGTTGCAAGCATCCCCATGTGATCACCTGTTACACGATCCCCACCATGTGAAGCAACAGCAACTCCACGAAAAATATTGCCTCCACCTATAACAATAGCAACTTCCACACCCATTGCTCGCACTTCAGCAATATCAGCAGCAATACGATCTACAACAGAAACATCAATTCCAAAGCTTTGCCCCCCCATGAGAGCTTCACCTGAAACTTTTAAAAGAATACGTTTATATTGAAGTGCTAATGTCATTGATAAACTCCCAAAAAGCACAGGTACTCTTCACTTTTAAGTTTACTAAGGGCAACACTTTATCACGTGATGCCCTTTCAACAATCATAACTTCACATACCAATGACTACACACTCAATGATATGCATTCAAACCTCTAACAATCATTTACGAATAGCTACCCTTTTGCAGCCGCTGCAACCTCTGCATAAAAATCAGACTCCTCTTTTTCCACACCTTCTCCTAGTGCAAAACGAACAAAGCCTGTTATTTTTGCTGGCGCACCAATCAATTTTTCAGCATCCTTTAAAGCAGCTTCAACAGTCATATCAGGATTCATGACAAAAGCCTGAGAGAGCAAAACAACTTCTTCGAAAAACTTACGCATACGCCCTTCCACCATTTTTTCAATAATATTTTCAGGCTTCCCAGACTGACGTGCCTGATCTGAAAAAATCGCTTTTTCACGTTCAATAGCACCGGCATCAACATCTTCTGCTGTTAATGCTAATGGATTAGTTGCAGCAATATGCATAGCCACATGCCGACCAAAAGCGACTGCAGCTTCTTTATTTCCTGTAGTTTCAATAGCGACTAAAACACCAAGTTTACCAAGCCCTTCAACCACACTATTGTGTATATAAGTAGCAACTATACCATCTTCAACAGAAAGTTTAGCAGAACGACGAAATGTCATATTTTCGCCAATAGTACCAATTGCATCCTTGATTGTGGACTCCACAGTTTTATCAGAACCAGGATAAAGAGAGCTAGAAACAGATTCAACACTCCCCTGCGTACCCAACGCAGCTGTCGCTACATTGCGTACAATATCTTGGAATACTTCGTTGCGCGCAACAAAGTCTGTTTCAGAATTGATCTCAACTAAAACCGCGCTTGAACCTTTTGATACAACTCCGATTAATCCTTCAGCTGCTGTACGCCCAGCCTTTTTATCTGCTTTCGCTATCCCTTTTTTACGAAGCCAATCAACAGCAGCTTCCATATCACCATTAGTCTCTGCGAGAGCTGTTTTACAGTCCATCATACCAGCGCCCGATAATTCCCGAAGTTCTTTTACTTGTGCAGCAGTAATGCTCATATTTTCCTCTTTGTTTTATAATGGTGAAAGCGTGCGAGAAAAAATCCTATGCACGCTTATGACCCTTTCTTTAGAAAATAAGTACCTTAATAGGCGCTTAAATTATGACTCAGAAACTGCACTTTCCGAAACTGCAGTTTCTAAAATAGGCTCCACAGGAATGGGCTCCACAGGTGCATCAGCTTGTGCTCCTAAATCAACACCCATCGCACCTTGTTGACGAGCAATACCATCAAGAGCTGCACGGGCAAAGAGATCACAATACAGAGAAATTGCACGTGACGCATCATCATTACCTGGTATCGGATGGGTAACATTATCAGGATCACAATTGGTATCAATAATAGCAATAACTGGAATGTTCAAACGTTTTGCTTCTTGGATAGCAATACTCTCTTTATTCGTATCAATAACAAATATAAGGTCTGGAACAGATCCCATATCCCTAATACCACCAAGTGCCCGACTAAGCTTTTCACGATCGCGTTCAAGATTTAAACGTTCTTTTTTTGTAAAACCTTGTGCTTCAGCAGCAAGGATTTTGTCCAACTTGCGCAAACGGTGTATCGAATGGGAAATTGTTTTCCAGTTCGTAAGCATACCGCCAAGCCAACGTGCATTCACATAATACTGTGCTGAACGATTCGCCGCATCAGCAATAATATCAGATGCCTGCCGCTTCGTACCAACAAAGAGAATGCGTCCACCCCGAGCAACCGTATCCGAAACAAGTTTAAGCGCTTGGTGTAAAAGAGGTACAGTTTGAGCAAGATCAATAATATGGATATTATTACGCTGACCGTAAATATAGGGAGTCATTTTTGGATTCCAGCGATGCGTCTGGTGTCCAAAATGTACACCGGCTTCTAAAAGCTGATGCATAGTAAAATCTGGTAGTGCCATAGTTTATCCTTTCCGGTTTAACCTCCGCGGAAAAAGTAGAGAATTCTACTACCGGCGGACATTTGCTGATTTCTTCTTGCAAATACCCAAACTCCGCGTGTGGAATGACGTAAACATACTAATATTTGATTCTTTTTCAAGTTATTTTCTAAAATCTTTTAATGCTTACATCGACCGAGATTTTTTCCGTCCTCGAGAAATTCAAGACTGCTCAACTTTGCACGTATTGCAAAAGATCCATAATCTATATGAAGATCACGCATAACACCATTCTCATATAAGAGAAAACTGGTACGATAAACCGGCAAACCATCCTTTTTTTCTACATCATCAAAATAAGAAATCGTAATGGGCCAAAATTTCTCTTTATTTAATTTTTCTATTTTTTTTGTTTCGGTATCAGAGAGCTGCACTCTCTTTTCCCCAATGACTACACTTTCTTTTAGGACTTTGTCCGCTTTATCTGTTCCATCAAATACTGAAACATTGTAGAAATGATCGCCTGCTTTTGCATGACGAATAATATTTTTCAGTTGCATAATGGGAAATTCGGATATTTCCAGCTTATATTCTTTTTCCTTTGGTTTTTTTAGTTTAACGACAATCCCATCCTTAAGACGCTCAGCAACACCTTCAGAACGTTGTGTAACTTCTTGTCCGACTTGATCTGTAACATTAAAACGAAACGTACGGCCATCACCCGTCTCATAACTCGTTGTCTGTTGATCCGTTAAACGCACCGGCATATCTTCAATATGAATACGACTCATAAAACGAAAACGGGTAGTATAGCCCTGACAGTCTGAACCACTAAGTTCGTAAACCATTCGTCCTGACATCCCTGAAACTACCATTTCATGAGAAACACTATCGAGCTGGAAATCATAAATTGCTCGATGAGGTGCAATAAAAATGGATTCTTCCGCTCTCGCAGTACATAAAAAAGCAATATACAAAATTATTATAAATAATGATCTAATCATTCTTAACTTCCGATTCTATCCCTGCTCCATAACATCATCCAATAAGGCAAAAAAGTCTCGCTTCTCAATTAACCATACATTTCATTAAATCAAAAAATAGTTTATGCAATGAATAATACAGAGTAGCTACGGAGTTTAAATTATGACCAACGCAATTGAAAACCATCTAAAAGAACTGGGTATCACTCTCCCTGAAGCAATGCAACCTATTGCCAATTATGTAACATCCTCACAAAGCGGTAAAAAACTCTTTATTTCTGGACAGCTCCCTCTTTTAAATGAGAAGCCAGTAGCAACCGGTAAAGTTGGTGCAACCGTTAGTGCCGAACAAGCAAAAAAAGCAGCCGAAATTTGTGCGCTCAACATTCTTGCCCAAGCCAAAGCAGCTCTTGGTGATTTAAATAAAATAAAACGCGTAGTAAAAATCACCGTTTTCATCGCTGTAGATCCTCATTTTACAGATATTCCTCTTATCGCTAATGGTGCTTCTGATTTACTGGTTAATGCTCTTGGTGAAGCTGGCAAACACGCCCGTTCCGCTATTGGTGTTGCCTCTCTTCCTATGGATGTTCCAGCAGAAGTTGAAGCCATTATAGAAATCTAAACCTTCATCAATAGCAGTGCGCTTGCACGACTAACATAAAATAACAACCAAAAATAACAACTAAATACAATTTTTTTTTGATCTAACATTCACAGAATTTTGCATTTTCCTATCTTGAAATTAAAATTCTAAACCTTAAAGAAAGGAAATATTGATATGAAACAAACTTATGACAATAATAATATTTTTGCTAAATTGATTCGCAATGAAATCCCTTCTGTTCGAGTGTATGAAGATGACGATGTCATTGCATTCATGGATATTATGCCACAAGCACCAGGTCATACGCTGGTCATTCCCAGAAAAGGCTCTAGAAATCTTCTGGATGCGGATATTGAAATATTATTCCCTGTTATCAAAGCTGTTCAAAAAATCGCTAATGCTGTCAAAAAAGCCTTTCAAGCGGATGGCATAACAATCATGCAATTTAATGAAGCTGCCAGTCAACAAACCGTTTATCATCTTCACTTTCATGTTATACCACGTATGGAAGGAATAGAACTTTCTCCCCATAATGGTGTTATAACTCCCACAGAAATACTGGAAGAGAACGCAAAAAAAATCCGTGCTGCTCTTTAGAAGACTCTTAAGTGGTTGAGCTTTTTTTCCTTACACGTTTTTTTGTCAAATGTGTTGTTTTGCTATTTTTTGAACTAACAGATATATTTGAAGATGAGACTTGTAACTGCAATCTTTCTTTTCCCCCATTTGATTTTTGTGTCAACACACGAACCATGCCACCATTGCACAATTTTCCAAATAAAATTTCGTCAGCTAATGGCTTCTTAATATGCTCTTGTATGACACGACTCAATGGGCGTGCTCCCATATGAGAATCATATCCTTTATTGGCAAGCCAAACCATCGCAGAAGGGCTTAATTCAAAACAAATTCCTCGATCCACCAATTGCGCCTCAAGCTGAAAAATAAATTTTTGCACAATCTGATTGATAATTAACCGAGATAGAGGTGCAAATGGAATAATCGCATCTAATCGGTTACGAAATTCTGTCGTAAAAAGTCGATTAATTTCTTCTATATCACCACCTTCGCGATGCACTTTGCCAAATCCGATCGCTGATTTTGCCATATCTGAAGCGCCAGCATTGGTTGTCATAATTAAAATGATATTGCGGAAATCAATTTTTTTGCCATTATGGTCTGTTAACTTACCATAATCCATCACTTGCAATAAAATATTAAATAGCTCTTGATGAGCTTTCTCAATCTCATCAAGCAACAGGACAGCATGAGGCTTCTGATCAACCGCATCTGTCAGGAGACCTCCTTGATCAAAACCGATGTAACCTGGAGGAGCTCCAATTAAACGTGCCACTGTATGCCGCTCCATATATTCTGACATATCAAAACGTAAAAGCTCAACACCTAAAGAAGATGCAAGCTGTTTTGCAACTTCAGTTTTTCCTACACCCGTTGGTCCTGAAAATAAGTAACTTCCTATTGGCTTCTCTGGTTCTCGCAATCCCGCTCGCGCTAATTTAATAGATGACACTAATGCGGAAATTGCCTGATCTTGTCCATAAACAACATGCTTGAGTTCTCTTTCAAGCTTGATAAGCGTCTTTTGATCATCATCTGAAACTGTTTTTGGTGGAATTCTTGCCATAGTAGCAACAGTCACCTCAATTTCTTTAACACCTATGCTCTTTTTTCGTTGTTTTTCTGGCAAAAGCTTTTGTGCTGCACCGCTTTCATCAATAACATCAATTGCTTTATCAGGTAACCGACGATCAATCATATAACGTGAAGATAATTCTACGGATGCCTTCATTGCCTGATCAGTATATTTAATCTGATGAAAATCTTCAAAATAAGGCTTCAATCCCTGCAAAATCTTAATTGTATCAGAAATAGAAGGCTCGTGAACATCAATCTTCTGAAAACGGCGCTCCAAAGCACGATCTTGTTCAAAAATTTTACGATATTCTCTATAAGTTGTCGAACCAATACATCGAATAGTTCCGGAAGATAACGCAGGTTTTAAAAGATTTGCCGCATCCATATTCCCCCCCAATGTAGCCCCAGCTCCAATTAAGGTATGAATTTCATCAATAAACAAAACAGCATTTGGATACTGCTCAAATTCTCTCATAATTTGCTTTAATCGTTCTTCAAAATCACCACGATAGCGTGTACCAGCAACAAGCCCCCCCATATCAAGAGAAAATATCGTCACATTTGACAAAATCTCAGGCACTTTTTTATCAACAATACGTTTTGCCAATCCTTCAATGATAGCAGTTTTTCCAACTCCAGGATCACCAACCAAAAGTGGATTATTTTTTGATCTCCTGCATAAAATCTGAATCATGCGTGAAATTTCTACTTCACGACCAATTAATAAATCAATTTTTCCATCACGTGCTTTACAGTTGAGATCAATACAATAACTGTCCAACGCACTCGTTTGCTTTTCATCATTGTCAGAAATCTGTTGATCTAATTGTTCTTCAAGCCCCTCCAATAACATGGATAATCCCTCATCCCGTGTGATACCATGTGAAATAAAACGCACGGCATCGTAGCGTGTCATTCCCATCTCTTGAAGAAAATATGCCGCATAACTTTCATGTTCAGAAAAAATTGCAACAAGAACATTTGCTCCCGATACTTCGTCTTTTCCAGCTGATTGAGCATGAATTACTGCACGTTGGATAACACGTTGGAAAAATGGTGTTGGTTTTGTATCCTCATCAGTTCTGATCTGTACTTCCAATTCTGTATGAATATAGTTGGTTAAGCGCTCTCGCAATTCTTCCACATCTACTTGACAAGCTTGAATAACTGAGTTTGCATCGGTATCATCTAGCAAAGCAAGTAAAAGATGCTCTAATGTTGCATATTCATGCTGCGCTTGAGTAGCAATTGTTAAGGCACGGTGCAAAACTTCTTCAAGACTAGGTGTAAAAGATGGCATAATCCCTCACTTCCGTTCCATTATACATTGTAATGGATGTTCATTTTGACGTGCACACTCCCTAACTTGTACTATTTTCGTTTCAGCAACTTCGTAACTATAAGTTCCGCATTCACCTACCCCATTTTGATGAACATTTAACATAATATGTGTTGCTTCTTCGAACTTCTTTTTAAAAATTTTTTTCAAAATAAAAACAACGAAATCCATAGGGGTGTAATCATCATTAAGTAAAAGAACACGATACAACTTAGGCTTTTGAATTTTTGTTCTCATCTTTGGAATTATAATAGAATCGTATCTGCTTTCACCCCAATTCTTGTCCTTTTCCAAATTCTTGCCCTTTTTATTGTGCATAATACGCGTTATAAAACTTGCTCTTGGTCTTTGTACCATCATTGTTTTCCGTAGAGCGCCTTTTATTAATCTTAGGTTTTTTCGTAACTATTGCAATACTTCTTCATGCAAAGAAAAAACTTTCTTTTATGATTAAGTTTAAATCAAGAATGAAAGCTTACAAAATAATTTCTGTAAACAAATTAGTAATATCATTTGTCTAAATTGTATCGATAAGCTGCGAGAAAAGAAGCTTTACAAAATTTTTAAAGTAAATGGAGAAATGGGATATCGTAAGTGTATATTAATTGCCAGAAAATCATTCGTTTCTACAAGAAAGTAACAATTGCTTTTGTTATTTTAGTCCTTTCTTACTCTTGGTCATGCGCTACTCCGAAAGGAGCGTATCCTGATAAATACGCTGCTATCGTTATAGATGCAAATACAGGGAAAACTTTATTTCAAGCTAATGCAACTCTAAAGCGTTATCCTGCTTCTTTAACAAAAATGATGACGTTGTACCTGCTCTTTGAAGCTATGCATCTGCGCCGTATAACCTCGAATACACCGATCCCCATTTCACATCATGCAGCAACGCGCCCACCAACAAAAATCGGTGTTAAAGCAGGCCAAATGATTTCTGCAGAAGCTGCGGCTAAAGCGCTCATCACAAAATCAGCAAATGATGTTGCTGCTGCCATTGCAGAATATCTCGGTGGCAGTGAAAAAAAATTCGCTCAAATGATGACAGCTAAAGCTCGAAAACTAGGCATGACAAATACGCATTTTGCAAATGCTTCAGGGCTTCCAGATGTGCGCAATTATTCCACTGCACGGGATATGGCCACTTTGTCATTAGCTTTACGAAAAGATTTTCCAAAACAATATAACTTGTTCAAAACAAAAAGTTTTACCTTCCGTGGACACACAATTAATAGCCACAATAAACTTGTTAAAATAATGAAGGGTGTTGATGGAATTAAAACAGGTTACACACAAATGTCAGGTTCTAATTTAGCAACTTCGATGCGCCTTGAAGGACGTTCTATTGTTGCTGTTGTTATGGGGGGTAAATCATCTAATGCACGTGATGAACATATGGCTAGCTTATTGTACCAATATCTACCAAAAGCAAGTCGTAGAAAAAGTGATGAACGTATAATGGCTTCTACACGCTATAACCTACCTACTGGTGCTAATATTCCTATACCGACCGTTAAAAATGATCCAACCAATTTCGATGATGATGTCTCTAATATGTTGACAGCATTCACAGAACAGCCTAGAAATTCTAATAGTGCTATAGCCGCTGTCAATCAAGTGATTATACCAATCCCTAATCCTCAAAAAGCTGTATCCGTTGAAACAAATAAAATTTTAAAGGCTTCTTTGTCTACAAATACCGGATGGGCTATCCAAATTGGTTCTCTTCCAAATAAAGAACAAGCAAAAACTTTACTTTTAAAAGCAAAGAATACAGCGCATTCTGCTTTAAAAAATACATCTTCACATATGCAGTTGTTTGAAAAAAGCGGAAATCGTTATTACCGTGCACGATTTACGGGCTTTCAGTCAAAAAACGCTGCATTCAACGCTTGTTCTACATTAAAGAAAGCAAATTTTAACTGCTATACTGTAGCTTACTGAAGATTTTTGGATTCGCATTAAGGATAGTATCATGACACATAATGCTCTTGCTTCATTATCTGAAAAAGAAAAACTATTGAAGCAATCATTTCTGCTCTCACTGCGTTCTCTTCACGATGCTGCAATAAAGTTTGCTGGTTTAAAATATACTCCTACAACCCAAGATACACAATCTCTTATTAAACTTCTCATTTGCCAAACAACACGGAATCGTCGTCTCGTAATGCCTCCTGTACGCATTCATTTACGTGTTGCAAGTCAAACCGGTAATGTGCCTATTAAAATCCGTTTAGGTGCAACGAATGTTTAGTTTATAAACAATTTCTGCAAGAATTATTTTGTTAATCAAGAGTATTTATACATTTCCTATAATTATTCTTTTCTTCAAATTTCATAAGCTTTGCAGAGCAATTTTTTAGATCCCCAAACAGATACTTTCAGCATCTTAAGTAAAGTTACTTCTTAAAGCACACAGGAAATACCAAATGTTATCTCACTTTTAGTCTTAAAGATTATTCTCAACAGCTTTTTACAACCATCAATAAATGCAAGATTTTTTTACTGAGTACTGTCTATCATGAACAACTTAATAAAGAAACTTCAAGGACTTATAAATCCGTGCAAGTAACATAAACGTTGCATAAAATTGGTTAACCCCTTTTCCAAACTCGCATTCCCTTTTCAAAACACAAAACAGTACTAAAATGCAATTCTCTTATTGATAAATAACTCGCAAAGCATTTATCAAATTCAATATAGCGACCACGCTCTTCATGCAAAACAAAATGCTATTGTGTTGTAAACTTACAGGCCTATTTTAAAAAGTAAAAAAACTCTCTTAATGTTCCAAAGTCTATTTCACGACAGTATTCGTAAATGGTATAATGTAAAAGCTATTGAACCCCACCATCTTTAATGAACCAGCGTTATTACCATTATTAATTTGCCAGCTTACGTTATCGCGATATAACCTTTGCATTTAGACAGTTCATAAAAGATATTTTTAGTCTTTTCTTTAATCATTTTTACTCATATGCTACCCTCCACTTATTGCATGCAAGCAAACAATTTATTTGATTCAAAATAAACAGATTTGAAATGAAAAAAGCTTACGATATTTAGAACTTATTCCAATATAATAAAATATCTTTACAAACCAATATCTTGTAAGGCACTAACAAGATATTGCATTCACTGCGAGACCAGCTTGGCTTGTCTCCTTATAACGTTCACTCATATCATGTCCAGTCTGACGCATTGTTTCTATACAAGCATCAAGAGAAACAAAATGATCTCCATTACCATGCAATGCAAGGGAAGATGCTGTCACTGCCTTAACAGCACCCATTGCATTGCGCTCGATACAAGGAATCTGCACAAGACCCGCAACCGGATCACAGGTCATTCCTAAATGATGTTCAAGAGCAATCTCTGCCGCATTTTCAATTTGTGCTGGTGTACCTCCTAACGCCGCTGTCAATCCTGCAGCAGCCATTGAAGACGCTGTTCCAACTTCACCTTGACACCCCACTTCTGCACCAGAAATAGATGCATTATGTTTAATAACACCACCAATAGCTGCTGCGGTTAACAAAAAATTATGTATTCCTTCGCGATCTGCGCCATCATTAAACTGAAGATAATAACGCAAAACTGCAGGAACAACTCCAGCTGCACCATTGGTTGGCGCCGTAACAACACGACTACCGGCTGCATTTTCTTCATTCACAGCTATGGCATATACAGAAAGCCAATCATTTGCCCAAAGTGGATAATTATGATTTTTCTTTCGATTTTCTAAAAGCGTTTTGTATAATTTTTTAGCGCGCCTTAGAACACGCAACCCCCCCGGTAATTCACCCTCTTGTGAAAGACCTCTATCAATGCAATTTGTCATAGCTGAAAAAATTTCATCAAGTCCTGTATCAAGAGCAGAACGTTCCATCTTCGTTTCTTCGTTCATACGCTTCATTTCAGCAATTGAAAGCCCTGATTTTTCTGCCATTGATAACATTTCACACGCAGAATGAAAAGGATATGGCACCTGAGATGTTTCCTGTTGTATATTATCACTCATACGATTCAATTCATCCTCAGTTACAACAAAACCGCCGCCAATAGAATAATAAATCTGCCGCAAGAGAACATTTCCGTTAGCATCAACCCCTTCAAACGCAAGTCCATTAGCATGCCCAGGTAGAACTTTCTTTCGTTCAAAAATAAGATCATTTTGCCAATCAAACTGATAAGCTGGATGTCTTTCTGGTTGTACTTTTTTCTCATGTGCAACCTTTTCTAATAATGCTCCCATGCAATCAGGATCAACAGTAGCGGCTTTTTCTCCCAAAAGACCTAATATAACAGCTTTATCTGTAGCATGACCAATTCCTGTAAAAGCCAAAGAGCCATAAAGATAAACACGTATACGAAAGACTTTAGCAACAGATGCTTTGGAATGGTGTCGTTCAATAATCTCTTGCAAAAACATATTAGCAGCCGTCATCGGCCCCATTGTATGTGAACTGGAAGGACCAACACCAATTTTAAAAAGTTCAAAAACAGATAAAAACACTCACCACCTCAAAACTAAATAGGATTTGAGTATATGTTTTTTTTATCATATTTGTCCTATTTAAAATCAAATTGCAAGATAAGCTAAAAAAATGACAGCAATAAACACGAATGTTGCTCGTCTTGCAACCACCCAACACTTTCTCTCTAGAGCGCTTTCCATAGCCAACCTCAAACAAATAATGACCCTAAAAAATCATTCTTTTAATGTTCTAAACGTAGTAAAATAAGTCTTAACATGCAATCCAAAATTCAATAAGGATAAAGTTTCTTACCAAAATATTTTTATAACGCCTCAAGCTCTTTAAAATTTATGCTCACTAATATAAAAATATTCTATGAATAGAATTAAATAAAGCGTACAAAATTCTCAATCGGTTCGCGTTCAGTATCGAAATTATTTTCTGGAGCATTTATATCTCGATAGCCAAGCGCCATACCACAGATAATATCCCGATCAGAAGGCACTGATAAAAGTATACGAATTTGTTTATGATAATCAGCAAAAGCAGCCTGCGGACAAGTATCTAAACCAAACCCACGCGCTGCTAACATAATGGTCTGCATGAACATGCCTAAATCAAGCCAGCTCCCTATTTCCATATCATGATCCATTGTAAACAAAAGTCCTACAGGTGCCCCAAAAAATGAAAAATTTCGTGCCTTCTGGCTAAGCATTTTTTCCTGCTCGTCCTTTTGAATTCCAAGACTTTTATAAAGATCCAAACCAATCTTTTTACGTCTTGAAAGATATGGTTCACGCCATTGACGTGGATAATAATAATATTCACGATCTCCTTTTACACCTGAAAGAGAAAGCTGTGAAAGCTCTTGCCCAAGTTTTTGTAATACATCCCCTGTAAGAACAATGACTTGCCATGGCTGAATATTTGTCCCAGATGGTGCTCGTGCCGCAAGTTTTAAAATTTCTTTAATTGTTTCCTGTGCAACGGGTTGATCAGTAAAAGCGCGAATGGATTTTCGTGACAGAATAGATTGAAAAATATTCATAGGAGCAACTGTCATTATTTTACTTTCTTTTATAGAAAAATGAATCCGAATATCGTTATTTGCTCATGCAAAGCCTACAACTTCGAATCCTCTAATCCCTTCGAATGGCTTATACATGTAACGTTTCGCTTAATACCTATATAAGAGAACAATACAATCTGCCTCTTTTAATAAGAGGAATATTGCTTAAAGTGAAAGAAATAAACTTTAAAATCAACGAGTAACTCCCAATTCGGCTAAAATCTTTAAAAAATTCCTTCTTTGCGCTTCACCTCATGCAACAATCATCAATATCATGCCGCATTTGTGTAAATCAGCCTATTTTTATTGATCCCTGCAATTAATTCCTTAAGTTTTTTCCTCATCAAATAACCTTCCGGCTATAATCAACATATCAGAAATTTCAGACACGGTATTTGTTTAATTTATAATAATCCGCTTTCATATAAACTCTTGTGTACCCACACCAAACAAGCACAAGAAACTCTTATTCCCCCAGAAAATACAAAAAATTCTAGCTATTATCAAAAATTCTCATGTCAACTGATCAATCGAATAACATTCTATTATTTCGTTTTCATAACATCATACTGCTATTAGAAATACACCTATTTTTACTAAAATTTCAGCACACTTTATCCTCTTCCTTTCAGTACTTTAAGATAAAAAAACATAGTACAGTAAAAAAGCGATTATTTTTTGGATTACAGAAAAATCTGACTATTTATGATGGTGCCTTTTCAACCTTTATAGAAAAAAGAGTACTCAAAAAAATTAAAAATATTCAAAATTAACAGAACTCTTGTTTTAAGATAATCTATCCTCTTTTCTTAACATGTAGCCGCCCTTATACAATTCTCAACTTTAAACATATTGAAAATAAACTCTTCCTTTAACTGCATACACAAACAACCAAGCAACAACACATTGATGTTATTATAGATAAAGGATAATAAATCACCGAAGATGATCAAAACGACAATCATCTTAAGTTTTTACAACACCTGTTATAAAAATACGCTATTTCTTTCACGCTTAAAAATTAAAAAAACGCCCGTATTCTACATTTGGGCGCTTTTCTATAACCTTTATTATGCATTCAAACTATTCAGAAACAACCGCTGTTGTCATATTTGTCAACATAGCCTTCGCCATCTCATTACTGCTAGATTTGCGCTGCTCATCAACAATCAAATCATCACGCACTGCAGCAATACGGCGGATTTGAGCAATCGTACCACCTGTACCGGCAGGAACAAGACGACCAACAATAACATTTTCCTTAAGCCCTTGCAAAGTATCAATTTTTCCAGAAACTGCTGCCTCGGTAAGAACCCTTGTTGTTTCTTGAAATGATGCTGCAGAAATAAAGGAAGGCGTTTGAAGAGATGCTTTTGTAATTCCAAGAAGGATAGGATTACCAGATGCAGGCTTTTTCCCTTCTGCAATCAAATTATCATTGATTTCATCAAGTTCAATACGGTCCACATTATCCCCTGGAATATAACCAGAATCTCCAGATTCAGTAATTTCAACCTTTTGTAACATCTGACGAACAATCACTTCAATGTGCTTGTCATTAATTAAAACCCCTTGTAAACGATAAACTTCCTGAATTTCATTAACAAGATAAGATGCCAAAGCTTCAACACCCTTAATTGCCAAGATATCATGAGGAGCTGGATTACCATCAAGGATATAATCTCCTTTTTCAATCTGATCTCCTTCTTGGAAGTGGAATAACTTACCCTTTGGAATCAAATATTCTACTGCTTCAAGAGTTTCATCATTTGGTTCAATAATAATACGACGCTTATTCTTATAACCACGACCAAATCGAATTGTCCCACTCACTTCGGCAATGATAGCATGATCCTTTGGACGTCGTGCTTCAAAAAGTTCAGCCACACGTGGTAGACCACCTGTAATATCTTTTGTCTTAGCACTTTCCATTGGCAATCGAGCTATAACATCACCCGCCTTAACATGAGAACCAGGCTCAACAGAAAGAATGGTCTCCACTGACATCATATAACGGGCTTCACCTCCCTTATACAATTTAGCAATGTTTTCACCTTTGCTATCTGCATGGATAATAATGGCTGGTTTTAGATCAGCACCACGTGGATTAGCACGCCAATCAATCACCAAACGCTTTGTAATACCCGTAGATTCATCAGCTGTTTCAGTCACTGATAAACCATCAATCATGTCTTCAAAGCCTACATATCCATCAACTTCAGTTAAGATCGGACGTGTGTAAGGATCCCATTCCGCTATACGTTGACCACGTCTTACCACATCACCATCATCAACAAAAATATGCGAACCATAGCTCACACGATGTACAACACGCTCTTTCCCAGTTTCATCCTTGATAAGGATAGACACGTTACGCCCCATAACCACCAAATGTCCCTCAGAATTGCGAACTACATTGCGATTACGAATCTCCACAGTACCTTCATAAGAGGATTCTAAATAAGACGAATCAACAACCTGCGCCGTTCCACCTAAGTGGAAAGTACGCATAGTAAGTTGTGTTCCTGGTTCACCAATAGACTGAGCAGCAATAACACCAACTGCCTCACCCTGATTAACCGGTGTTCCACGCGCCAAATCACGACCATAACATTTTGCACAAACACCAAGGCGCGTTTCACAGGTCAAAGCAGAACGAATTTGAACAGACTGAATGCCCGCCTCTTCAATCTTAATAACATCAGATTCCTCAATCATCGCCCCGCCTTCAAGAATAACATCTCCCGAAACAGGATGTAAAATATCAACAAGCGCTGTACGACCAAGAATTCTTTGTCCAAGAGAAGCAACAATTTGTCCGGCATCAACAATCGGCTGCATGGTAAGCCCTTTTGCAGTACCACAATCAACTGCTGAAATAATAGCATCCTGCGCAACATCAACAAGACGCCGCGTTAGATAACCAGAGTTGGCTGTTTTTAACGCCGTATCAGCAAGTCCTTTACGGGCACCATGAGTTGAATTGAAGTATTCGTTAACGGTCAACCCTTCTTTAAAATTCGAGATAATTGGTGTTTCAATAATTTCTCCTGATGGCTTTGCCATAAGACCGCGCATACCAGCCAACTGCTTCATCTGATTAGCAGAACCACGCGCACCGGAATGCGACATCATATAGATGGAGTTCATTGGCCGCTGACGACCTGTTTTAGGATCAAATTCAACAGCTTGAATACGTTTCATCATCTCATCCGCAACGCGATCCGTGCATTTGCCCCAAGCATCTACGACTTTGTTATATTTTTCACCTTGCGTAATCAGACCATCATTGTATTGCTGCTCATACTCTTTAGCCAAAGCTTCCGTTTCTGTAACCAAACGTGACTTGCTATCAGGGATAACCATATCATCCTTACCAAATGAAATTCCTGCACGACAAGCATAAGAAAAACCAAGTTGCATAATACGATCACAAAAAATAACCGTCTCTTTCTGCCCACAATGCCGATAAACCTGATCAATCATTTTAGAAATATTCTTTTTAGTCATTTCTTGATTGACAATATCAAACGAAATATTTGGATTTTTTGGCAAAAGCTCCCCAATAATTAAACGGCCAGGTGTTGTATCATAAAGCTTAGCTTCTTCTCTTCCATCCTGACCTATATTTTTAACACGGCCTTTGATTTTCGTATGAAGAGTTACAATCTTATTTTCTAGAGCGTGATGGAGTTCACCTATATCAGAAAAAGCCATCCCCTCACCTGGTTCTTTTTCAGAAAGAATCGAAAGATAATAAAGACCAAGAACCATATCCTGTGATGGAACAATAATAGGCGCACCATTGGCAGGATGAAGAATATTATTAGTCGACATCATTAAAACACGCGCTTCAAGCTGTGCTTCGAGAGAAAGCGGAACGTGAACCGCCATTTGATCACCATCAAAGTCCGCATTAAAAGCAGTACAGACCAATGGATGAAGCTGTATAGCTTTCCCTTCGATCAGAATAGGCTCGAAAGCCTGAATCCCCAAACGGTGCAATGTAGGAGCCCGATTCAGTAAAACAGGATGCTCACGGATAACCTCATCTAAGATATCCCAAACTTCTGGATGTTCTTTTTCAACAAGCTTTTTCGCCTGTTTTACAGTCGATGAATACCCCTTCGCATCAAGTCGCGCGTAAATAAATGGCTTAAATAATTCAAGAGCCATTTTTTTGGGAAGACCACATTGATGCAATTTTAATTCAGGCCCCGTCACGATAACAGAACGCCCCGAATAATCAACACGCTTTCCAAGCAAGTTTTGACGGAAACGTCCTTGCTTCCCTTTCAGCATATCTGAGAGAGACTTTAATGGACGTTTATTGGCTCCAGTAATCACACGCCCACGCCGGCCATTATCAAACAATGCATCAACAGCCTCTTGCACCATACGCTTCTCATTACGCACAATAATCCCAGGAGCACGCAATTCAATCAACCGCTTTAAGCGGTTATTACGATTTATGACACGCCTATAAAGATCATTCAGATCTGATGTCGCAAAACGTCCACCATCAAGCGGAACCAACGGACGTAAATCTGGCGGAATGACCGGAATCGTCTTCATAATCATCCACTCTGGCTTATTGCCAGATTCAAGAAAGTTCTCAACGATTTTAAGCCGCTTAATCAGCTTTTTCTGCTTTAACTCCGAAGATGTTTCCGCTAATTCAATGCGCAAATCATTCGCGACTTTTTCTAACTCTAGGCTAGCTAAAAGCTCATAAATAGCCTCAGCACCAATCATGGCTGTAAACTGATCTTCTCCGAACTCATCAATAGCAAGCATATATTCTTCTTCAGAAAGAAGCTGATGAAGCTTCAGAGATGTTAATCCTGGCTCCGTTACAATATAATTTTCAAAATAGAGAACTCGTTCAATATCCTTCAAAGTTAAATCTAAAAGTGTGGAAATGCGTCCTGGTAGCGATTTAAGAAACCAAATATGCGCAACGGGTGCTGCAAGCTCAATATGTCCCATACGCTCACGACGTACGCGCGAAAGAGTAACTTCTACACCACATTTCTCACAGATAATGCCTTTATATTTCATGCGTTTATATTTACCGCATAGACATTCATAATCTTTAATCGGACCAAATATACGAGCACAAAAAAGACCATCACGTTCTGGTTTAAAAGTCCGATAATTAATAGTCTCAGGCTTCTTAATCTCACCATACGACCAAGATAAAATCTTCTCAGGGCTCGCAATGGAAATACGAATAGAGTCAAATGTTTGCGCTGGCGCTTGAGGATTGAAAAGATTCATGACCTCGTGGTTCATGCTGTTCTCCTTAAAAGATTCTTAGAACCTGTTGTAATATCTCATTAATTTTATCACAGATCTGTTTAAGGCTTATTTCTAATTCTTGAACTGTCTGTTTTACCTTAATAGAAATTTCTTCTTTATCCTTTTAGAACAATCAGAGCGCACCTTTAACTCAGTGCGCTCAGTGAATTATTGTTCTATTGTATCAGTTAATGCTCTTTGTGCAATAAGCTCACGTGCATCATCAAGTTCTACATTAAGAGCAAGTGAACGCATTTCCTTCACCAACACATTAAAACTTTCAGGTATACCAGCCTCAAATGTATCGTCACCGCGTACAATCGCCTCATAGACTTTTGTTCGACCAGCCACATCATCTGATTTTACTGTCAACATTTCCTGCAATGTGTATGCAGCACCATAAGCTTCCAGCGCCCAGACCTCCATTTCACCAAAACGCTGACCACCAAATTGGGCCTTACCACCTAATGGTTGCTGCGTGACAAGTGAATAAGGACCAATCGAACGCGCATGAATCTTATCATCAACAAGGTGATGCAATTTCAACATGTAAATATAACCCACCGTCACTGGACGATCAAAAGGCTCTCCAGTACGACCATCATAAAGCGTAACTTGTCCTGAGCTATCCAAACCTGCATCTTCTAACATCATGTTGATATCAGCTTCATGTGCTCCATCAAAAACAGGTGTTGCAATTGAAACACCTTTCCTCATTTGCTGCGCCAATTTGTAAAGGCTTTCATTATCATACTGGCGCACTGGCTCATTATGATCATTATCAGGCATAAGGTTCTCAATACGCTGACGTAAAGGAAGTATATTCCCAGTCTCTTGATATAACTCTAGCAAATCACCAATTTTCTTGCCCATACCGGCGCACGCCCAACCAAGATGCGTCTCAAGAATCTGCCCCACATTCATACGACTAGGCACCCCAAGCGGATTTAACACAATATCAGCATGTGTCCCATCTTCAAGAAATGGCATATCTTCTACCGGAAGGATACGCGATACCACCCCCTTATTACCATGACGTCCTGCCATCTTATCACCTGGCTGGATTTTGCGCTTCACAGCCACAAAAACCTTTACCATTTTCATCACACCAGGGGGCATTTCATCGCCTCTTTGGACCTTTTCAACTTTATCCATAAAGCGACGTTGCAATGCCTCTTTTGACTCATCATACTGCTTCCGTAAAGCTTCAATTTCATTTTGAAGCTTTTCATCTTCAATAACAAATTGCCACCACTGTGACCGTGGGTATTGATTTATTACTGTAGTATCAAGCTCCTTGCTTTTCGAGAAACCTTTTGGACCCTCTACAGCAACTTTACCTATCAACATATCAGAAAGACGTGCATAAACATTGCGATCAAGAATTGACTGCTCATCGTCACGGTCTTTAGCTAAGCGTTCGATTTCCTCACGCTCAATCGCCATCGCACGTTCGTCTTTTTCCACACCATGACGATTAAAAACACGAACTTCCACAACAGTTCCGAAAGTTCCAGGAGGCATTCGCATAGAAGTATCACGAACATCTGAAGCCTTTTCCCCAAAAATTGCGCGCAGAAGCTTTTCTTCTGGAGTCATAGGACTTTCACCCTTTGGTGTAATTTTTCCAACCAAAATATCACCAGGCTGAACTTCAGCACCAATATAGATAATACCAGCTTCATCAAGATTTCTTAGCGCCTCTTCTGAAACATTAGGAATATCACGCGTAATCTCTTCAGGACCAAGCTTTGTATCACGTGCAGCAACCTCAAACTCCTCAATATGAATCGAGGTGAAAACATCATCGGCAACAATACGTTCAGAAAGCAAAATAGAATCTTCGTAATTGTATCCATTCCAAGGCATAAAAGCCACAAGAACGTTCCGCCCAAGAGCTAAATCACCAAGATCCGTAGAAGGACCATCTGCAATAATATCACCCTTCTCTATCAGATCTCCAACATGCACAAGAGGACGCTGGTTAATACAAGTAGACTGATTAGAACGCTGAAATTTCTGTAAGCGATAAATATCAACACCAGATTTTGAAGGATCTAAATCTTCTGTCGCACGGATAACGATACGGGTTGCATCAACTTGGTCAACAATGCCACCACGCTTCGCGCTAACAGCTGCACCTGAATCACGAGCAACCACTGATTCCATTCCCGTACCAACAAATGGAGCTTCAGCACGTACAAGCGGAACCGCTTGACGCTGCATGTTTGATCCCATCAACGCACGATTCGCATCATCATTTTCCAAAAACGGGATAAGAGCAGCTGCAACAGAGACCAACTGCTTTGGTGAAACATCCATCAAATCTACATGATCCCGTGGAGCCATTAAAACTTCACCAGCATGACGGCAAACAACAAACTCTTCCGTAAAGCGTCCTTCTGCATCCAATGAAGAATTGGCTTGAGCTACATAATGCTTGGATTCTTCCATAGCTGATAGATAAATAACTTCTGTTGTTACTTTACCATCAATAATTTTACGGTACGGACTTTCGATAAAACCATATTTATTAACCCGCGCAAATGTCGCTAAAGAATTAATCAAACCAATATTAGGACCTTCTGGCGTTTCAATTGGACAAATACGCCCATAATGTGTGGGATGCACATCACGAACTTCAAAACCTGCACGTTCACGTGTCAAGCCACCTGGACCAAGAGCGGACAAACGACGCTTATGGGTAATCTCTGACAATGGATTGGTTTGATCCATAAACTGCGATAATTGCGAAGACCCAAAAAATTCTCGAACCGCTGCAGCAGCAGGTTTTGCATTAATCAAATCCTGTGGCATGACTGTATCAATTTCAACCGACGACATACGCTCTTTTATCGCACGCTCCATCCGAAGCAAACCAATGCGGTATTGATTTTCCATCAATTCCCCAACTGAACGAACACGACGATTGCCAAGATTATCAATATCATCAATTTCACCACGACCATCACGCAGCTCAACCAACATCTTAACAACAGCAAGAATATCTTCTTGGCGCAAAATACGAACTGTATCTGGACAATCAAGATCCATACGCAAATTCATCTTAACACGACCAACAGCCGAAAGATCATAACGCTCTGGATCAAAAAATAACGAATGGAACATAGCTTCTGCCGTATCCATTGTTGGTGGCTCACCTGGACGCATTACACGATAAATATCAAATAATGCATCTTGTCGACTTTCATTTTTATCGACTTTTAAAGTGTTGCGGATGTATGCTCCAATATTCATGTGGTCAATATCGAGAATGTTAATCTGATCCGCATTAACATCTAACAAAATCTTTAATATTTTTTCATCAATTTCATCACCAGCTTCAAGGTAAATCTCACCTGTTTGGTAATTGACTATATCTTCCGCTAGATAGGAGCCTAGTAAATCATCCTCACTGATTTTAATTGCCTTTAAACCTTTCTCAGCTAAAGCTTTTGCAATACGAGCCGTAAGCTTTTTACCAGCCTCAGCAACAACTTCACCACTATCTGCATCTATAAGATCAGAAACAAGCTTCATTCCTTTAAAGCGATCAACAGAATAAGGAATACGCCATCCATCTCCATCCCGCTCATAAGTAATTTTATTATAAAAAGTCGACAAAATATCTGATGCATCCATCCCTAATGCCATCAAAAGACTCGTAACAGGAATTTTACGCCGCCGATCAATACGCGCATAAATGATATCTTTAGCATCAAACTCGATATCCAACCATGAGCCACGATAAGGAATCACACGAGCAGCAAAAAGAAATTTTCCTGATGAATGCGATTTCCCTTTATCATGATCAAAGAAAACACCTGGAGAACGGTGCATCTGTGAAACAATAACACGCTCTGTACCATTAATGATAAAAGTACCATTTGTCGTCATCAAAGGCATATCGCCCATATAGACGCCCTGCTCTTTAATGTCCTTGATATCTTTTGAACCAGTATCCTCATCAATATCGAAAACAATTAAACGCAATATAACCTTTAACGGTGCAGCATAAGTTAAATCACGCTGACGACATTCTTCAACATCAAATTTTGGTAAATCAAATTCATAACCAACAAACTCGAGCATAGCCGTACCGGAGAAATCCGAAATAGGAAACACCGATTTAAAAACAGCCTGCAAACCTTCATCTGGTCTTCCACCTTTTGGTTCCTCAATCATGAGAAACTGATCGTATGACGCTTTTTGAACCTCAATAAGATTCGGCATCTCTGCTACTTCAGGGATCTTACCAAAAAACTTGCGTACGCGTTTACGACCATTGAATTGAGACATCATCGCTAGGGTTTGAGCCATCGTCGCTCCTTGATCTTTGCTCTTCAAGGTAAATTAAACCTTGAAAGTCTTATGTCATTAACCTGCACCTGCAGACCAGTTCACTTTATACTCGATAATGAGTATTATTAACTTTTTCCACTCACACAAACCATTTAGTTATTTGGCTCTATAGTGAGAAAACTAAGAGTAAAACCCATCCCCATTACAGCTACAAAACCGTTGGGAAAGTTTTCCCTGATCATCTCCCTTGTTTTCAAGAGAAAGGAAATCGGCGAACATATATGCCCGCCGATCAAATAAAATTTACTTAAGTTCAACTTTAGCTCCAGCAGCTTCAAGTTGAGATTTAATTTTTTCTGCTTCATCCTTAGAAGCACCTTCTTTAACAGGTTTAGGTGCTCCCTCAACAAGATCTTTAGCTTCTTTAAGACCAAGCCCAGTAAGAGCACGAACTTCCTTAATAACATTAATTTTCTGCGCACCACCATCAACAAGAATAACATCAAATTCTGTTTTTTCTTCAGCAGCCGGAGCAGCAGCACCAGCGGCGGCAGTCACAGCTACAGGAGCTGCAGCCGAAACTCCCCATTTTTCTTCAAGCAATTTAGAAAGCTCAGCAGCTTCCAAAAGGGTTAGGTTAGAAAGGTCTTCTACGATCTTCGCTAGATCTGCCATTTTTAAATTCCTTCAATTAAAAGATTTGAACCATTATTAAAAATTTATTCAAAAAATAGAAAAACATCAAAGCTCTTCCATAAACGTGAATAAAAACAGCCTTAAGCCGCCTTATTCCCCTGAGCATATGCACCAACAACACGAGCAACCTGACCAGCAGGCGCATTAACAACCTGTGCGATACGGGTCGCAGGAGTAGAAATCATACCCACGAGTTTCGCCCGCAACTCATTTAGTGAAGGCAATGAAGCCAAAGACTTCACAGCATCTACACTCAAACTCGTTGCACCCATTGCACCGCCAAGGATGATAAATTTGTCATTGCTTTTTGCAAAATCAACAGCAACTTTAGGTGCTGTGATTGGATCTTCTGAATAAGCAATAAGAGTTTGCCCAGTAAACAAACTCACTATTGATTCAGACTCCGTGCCCTGAAGAGCGATTTTAGCAAGACGGTTTTTGGCAACTTTAACGGCACCACCAGCTTCACTCATTTTAGAACGAAGATCATTCATCTGTGAAACTGTTAGACCGGAATAGTGTGCAACAATAACAGAACCAGACTTTTGAAAAGCCTCGTTAAGCCATGTAACAAATTCGCGTTTTTCCGCTCTATTCACTGTCTCTCTCCATTTAACAGGTTTGCTTAACACAAACCCGTTGGTTACCTTTGATAACATAAAATACTCTAAATACTCTATGTTACCGATGAGGATCCTGTCCCCTTTTTCACGCCACTGCGATCAAAGGTAACCTTGGTTCAAACCCTTTAAGTCTTTTAACTCTACAGTTCTTACCCCAGTCTCATGCAGGCTTTTTGATTAAGATGCTCAAATAGCATCACCCACAATCTCGGACAGGATATTCCGGAATTCTTTCCGGTATAACCCAAGCTCACTAAAGCTCAGATGGCGAAATGCCGATGAAAACCGACACCCTAAATACAATTTTATTATTCACACACCCCAAAACAAAATTAAAAATCTATTCACACTTGCTCAGAACGAACCGTTGCAGGATCGACTTTAATTCCAATACCCATAGTCGAAGAAATAGCAACACGTTTAATATATTCACCTTTTGCACCTTGTGGCTTAGCCTTAATAACAGCACTAGCAAAAGCTTTAATATTTTCTACTATTTTCTCAACCCCAAAAGAAGCCTTCCCAATACCAGCGTGCACAATACCAGCTTTTTCTACACGAAATTCAACAGCACCGCCCTTAGAAGCTTTAACAGCACCAGCAACATCAAGTGTTACAGTACCAACTTTTGGATTTGGCATCAAACTACGTGGACCAAGAATCTTTCCAAGACGACCAACTAGAGGCATCATATCTGGCGTCGCAATACAACGATCAAAATCAATCGTCCCACCATTAATGCTCTCAAACAAATCTTCAGCTCCTACAATGTCAGCACCTGCAGCCTTAGCCTCTTCGCCCTTATCCCCACGTGCAAAAACAGCGACACGAATATTCCGACCCGTTCCATTTGGCAAATGAGCAACCCCACGAACCATTTGATCAGCATGACGAGGATCAACACCTAAGTTCATTGAAATTTCAATCGTTTCATCAAACTTGGCAACTGCACGCTCTTTAACCATTGAAACTGCATCTTTTAAAGCGTAAAGCTCATTAAAATCAATATCTTTGCGGATATTTTTTATTCTCTTTGCTATTTTTCCCATAATACTAGCCCACCACTTCTAAGCCCATAGAGCGGGCAGAACCTTCAACCATGCGCATCGCCGCATCAATGTCATTTGCATTAAGATCCTTCATCTTTGCCTCTGCAATTGAACGAACTTTATCACGAGAAATGCTTCCCACAGACACCTTACCGGGTTCTTTCGAACCAGATTTCAAATTTGCTTCCTTTTTTAAGAAAAATGATACAGGAGGCGTTTTTAAAGAAAAAGTAAAAGACTTATCTTGATAATAAGTGATAACTACTGGAATTGGCGCACCCTTTTCCATTTCCTGCGTAGCCGCATTAAACGCTTTGCAAAACTCCATGATATTAATACCACGTTGACCAAGGGCAGGACCAATTGGTGGAGACGGGGTAGCCGCTCCTGCAGGGACCTGCAATTTGAGCTGACCTATACTTTTTTTTGCCATAATAATCTGCCTTCTATTTTACTAGTAAGGGAAAACCTATCCATTACCTACTGCAGTTGAGTGGTCCGGTTTATCAAGCCGACAAAAGCCATAACTCACCTCCCACCACTTACTCAAAATGATCAAAAATCACCTTAAGCTCAATCAGAGTTTTTCAACTTGACCAAACTCCAAATCAACAGGCGTAGGACGCCCGAAAATCAACACCTCTACTTTAAGACGGGAACGTTCTTCTTCAACCTCTTGAACAATCCCATTAAACGAAATAAAAGGACCATCAGCAACGCGCACTTGTTCTCCAACTTCAAATAGTACAGAAGATTTTGGGCTTTCAACTCTTTCTTGAACTTGTTTAAGTATTTGCTCAACTTCTCGATCAGAAATGGGAACAGGACGCGAATCCGATCCCAAAAAACCCGTCACTTTAGGAGTATTCTTAATGAGATGATAAAGCTCATCTGTCAAATCGGCACGAACAAGAACGTAACCAGGAAAAAATTTCCGCTCTGCATCAACCTTTCGCCCACGACGAACTTCAACAACACGCTCTGTGGGAACAAAGATCTTTTCAAAAAGATGATCAAGCCCTTTTTGCTTAGCCTCTTTTTCAATAGCTTCTGCTACCTTCTTTTCAAAATTCGAATAAGCTTGAACAATATACCAACGAACAGCCACAGTCATACTTCCTTAGCACTATCAACCAAAAAGATATCTTAAGAAATCAATCCCTCTCCAGATACCAAAATGCATAATCTGATCCACAACAAAAAAGAAAACTGAAGCCAATACCGTCACAAATAATACCATAATAGTGGAAATTACTGTTTCACGACGCGAAGGCCACTTCACCTTAGCTGTTTCTACATAAACCTGTTTTAAAAAGGTAACTGGATTGGTTTTAGATGCCATTGGTCACACTACACTCTCTTTAACCTTATTGTATCTATACAACAAAACAAATACGAAAAAACATAAAAAACTCATCTTCAGCCTTCTACAGCTTCCTCACTCACTATTCAATACAGATTCATATACAAAAAAACAACCCCTATATAGAAAAAAGCAAAGAAGGCAGAAAACTACCTCCTTAAAGCTAAAATCTTACTCGCCTTTGGCAGGGGCAGCAGGACTTGAACCCGCGACCTGCGGTTTTGGAGACCGCCGCTCTACCAACTGAGCTATACCCCTAATTCCCAAGACTAAAACATCTTTAACAATAAAGATGTCTTTTATTTACTCAATGATCTTAGAAACGATACCGGCACCAACAGTACGACCACCTTCACGAATAGCAAA
>NZ_JBEPLT010000007.1:0-97461 GCF_040545385.1 Bartonella japonica | reverse complement strand
ACGCTATAAGCATTAATGCTGCTCACACCACCCCGTGCATGGGCAACGCGGGCTTGATCATAACTGCCAAAACCACCAATATAAAACTCTCCATTCTCCCATTCACTTAAACCACTAAGCCCTAAAACTATACCTGTCTGCTCAAGCTTAAAATCTAGATGATCTGCAGAAATAGCCTCTTTGCTTTTGATTGTATATATCCATAAAGCTGCATCTTTCTTATCTCTGTCTAAAACGCCTCTCCCAGCACGAACAGCCTGCAACTCATTGTGGAAAATAAATCCTGGAGAAACAGACAGTGATAATACCGCATCTGTAGAAGGCGTAGTTAAAAAATCAGGAATCCGTTCTCGCTGCTTTAAATCTTGGGAAAAATTATCCTGATATGATGGTTTTAAAACTTTCTTTTCTCGAGATAAAGTAGCGACATGAAGTGGTCTTGACAGCTTTGGACATGAACTTGAATGGATATCATTTCCATCCCTCTCGCCAACAATATATTCTTCCCCAGATGATGCAGCTGAATGGAAAGAAGCAAGAGATTCTTCACTCAACTTTCGGCGATTTCCCCTTGAACGTGACAACGCAACAGTATGTTCTTCCGAGGTTGTTATGGTTGAGAAAACAGAAACTGGTTGATTTTGATTTAAATGTCGGAGAGTTCTTCTTCTGCCCAGAGAACTATCCATATACACCGCAGTTAAATACCAAATTTTTGCACGTCCATCTTCACTATTTTCCCATTTTAAACCATATGTATAAGTCCCGCCATCAACAAATTCAACTTTTGCCCCAGAAAAGCTTTTTAGAGTAAAATCTGCTCCTCCGCTTTGGTCAAAAATTAAATCAAGTTTTGTTGAAGAATGATCTATGATTTGAATGCCTGAATCTATAACACTTATTGTATGATAACCACTACCATTCTCAATAAAGAGATAATCCCCTTTTCCTTCTGCAAGACTAACATTTAAATTGAAATGCATACTGCCCGAAAGATCATCAATATAAAGCTGAGAATAATACAAACGATTCATAGGAGAAGTGAAAGTAACTCTTCCTACACCACTTAAACTCTGAATGTACGTGCTTTTGTCATCAAAATGACTGGCAAGGGCGTATAATTGAGACTCTTCTCCAATCAAATTGATATTTTCCACCGTAGTTCGTTGACTATCATCTCCGGCATAAATATAGAGCTTCCCAGAATCACTAATATTCACTTCTCCTCCTAATATTGCACCAGCAGAAGCCCATGAAGAGGCTCCACCTTCAATCGTTAGATTTTTTACAGATCCACCAGCATGAACTTCTTGAAAAGCCCCCTTGTATAAAGTAACAATATCCGCATTCCCTCCTGCTAATATACGCTGCAGACCACCTGCAAAGACTTCTGTATTCACTGCTAAACCACCAGTTTTTTCTGCAAAATCTTCATCATCTGCAAACCATTTCGCAAGATTTTGCATGCCTCCATGCATAATCTGTGTTCCCATAGCCATTCCACCATCATACACACTCTGCTGTCCTGGCTTTCCACCTTGACCATAAATCTTAGTATTATAAGCACTGCTTCCTACAATCCCACCATTCACATAACCATCTCCGAAAATAAGTTGATCACCTCCATAGATTTCAGTTTTCAATGCAGAGCCTCCACCCTCCACACTTTGTCTTCCACCTTCGTAAACAATAGTAAATTCTGAAATCCCTTGCTCTCCGATAACCTCGGAACCACCCTCCATAACTGTCGTATTTTTACTGAATCCACCATCTTCAACATAGAGTATTCCCGATCCTTCAATCGTGTTGTTCATGGACAGTTTAGGATTATCTGCCATGCTATCGTCAAAAAAATAAACTGTGCTATTATCATCACTAATTACCATGTTACCATCACTGATTGTAGAATTTTGTAAAACTAATTGGTTTTCACCAACCCTGTAATTATCTGCATAAAAATCCAAATCACTTTCATAAGAACTAATGATAGGATCTTGTAAATCCGTAATATTCTCCTCTTTCCCAAGAGAGCCAGCTATAGACGTCTGTGCATTAGGCGCAGTTGCTGAAGAAGTAGAAACCTTTTTTGTAGCAGCCAAATACCAAATTTTCTCACCTTTCTCACTTTTCTGTTTTAAATCATACATATAAGCCCCACCATCCACGGAATGATTTTTCAAAGAAAAATTCGCTTCTCCACTTTTATCCGTAATTAAATCAACTGAATGAAAAGAAGAATTTGTAATTTCAGAACCAGAATCTACAATGCTAACCATGTGATTACCCGCGCCTTTTTCAACGATAAGGTAATCACCATATCTCTCTGCAGTATTAATTCTAAAATTAAAATCTATATTTCCTGAAAGATTTTGAACGGAAAGAAGAGAATAATATGGATTACGCATAGTGGAAGTAGCAGCAGTAGAAGAAGCAGTAAAAATAACACGACCCTTGCCTCTTAACTTTTGAATCAAAGTGCTTGATCCATCACCTTCAGTCGCAACAGAATACAATTGAGATTCTTTTCCATTTAAAAGAATATTCTCTACTTTAGTTTGATGTTGACCACTTCCAGCATAAAGATAAAATTTACCGGAATCACTAACCTTTACTTCCCCTGCTAACTCTGCACCACCATATACTAACGAAATAGCTCCACTCTTAATCGTTAAATCTTCCACATATCCACCAGAATAGACTCTTTGAAGAGCACCCTCTTCTAAAGTAATACTACTCGCCTTACCGCCTGCTAAAACATTCTGCACCCCACCCGAAAAAACTTTCGTATCTACTGCTAAACCACCCTCACCATCTCTAAACCATCTATCAATATTTTGTTCTCCTCCACTCATAACATCTGTGAAAAAAGCTGCTCCACCATCATACACATTCTGTTGCCCTAGTGTTTCACCCTCACCATAAATTTCAGAATTGTAAGCATAACTCCCCTCTCCTAAAATAATCTGCTCACCACCATAAACTTTTGTATCTTCTGTTTGACCTCCCTCAACACTTTGCAATCCATATTTTTTGATAAGAGTCGCTTTTGAAACTTCCCCCCTTTTTACAATCTCAACTTGACCATTCTTAATGGTAAAAACCTCACCATTTTCTTTTATCTTCTCAATTATACCCTCTTGTACTAATGGTTTTCCTCCTCGTATAGATACTCCATCTGCACCTGAAACCTTCACAAAAAAAACACTGGATATTAATGCAAAAAAACTCAGCTTTAATTTACGTTGCATTATTCATACTCCGTAATTTCAAATAAAAATTTTATCTATTTGAAAATATGCACATCAAATAAATCACAACACGCTTGTTCAATTTCATGTTTTTAGATAACACTTCATCACACAAAAGCATTAAGTACATTAAGCTATTACTGATACAATACTACAGTTTGTGTCTTAAAATTTGCGAACAATCAGTAGTTGAATATATTGTTTTATATACAATTAAAAAGTGTCCTAATTGTATCTATTAAAATTTTTTAGCATTTTTGAAAAATCAAATACTAATCTAAAAATCAGCTAAATTCTGTAACAAATTAAAATAGTATTCACTTTAAAAGAACAGGAACAAAAAATTTAAAAAGAGTGCATTGTATATAGAAATATACTTCATCTTTAACGGTATTAACATATTGTTTTTATTGTATTAAAATTTTGCTATATCTACAGAATAATCACTTGTGATTATCATACCTTACTCATTTTATTTTAATACATTGGAAACATAGAAATATCGACTCGACACTGATTTGAAATTTTTATAATTATAAAAACTCAGTTTCATAATTTGATTTATCATATACTGAAAGGGACATTCTGTTCATGTCTATAAAATCAAAAATACAAAGTACAAGCAAAGAAAATTCTCCTCGTCGAATTTTATTTGCAAGCCTCATTGGCCCAACTGTTGAATACTTCGATTTTTATGTCTTTGCGACTGCTGCAGCTCTCATCTTCCCCCATATCTTTTTTCCAACGCAAAATGATCAACTTGCTATTTTACAATCTTTTCTGATCTTCGGGACAGCTTTTTTTGCACGCCCCTTAGGATCAATTATTTTTGGACATTTTGGAGATAAAATTGGACGAAAAGCAACACTTATCGCTGCTCTTCTTACTATGGGACTATCAACGGTTATTATTGGTTTTCTTCCTACTTATGAAACAGCAGGATGGTGGGCACCTTTCTTCTTAACCCTATGCCGTATTGGGCAAGGAATAGGATTAGGAGGAGAATGGGGAGGAGCCGTTCTACTTGCAACAGAAAATGCTCCACCAGAAAAACGTGGCTGGTATGCAATGTTTCCTCAATTAGGCGTTCCAATCGGTTTATTTTCATCTATTATCGTTTATTTAGGACTGTTGCACTTCCTTGATCGTGATGAACTTTTAGCATGGGGATGGCGTATTCCTTTTATTGCTTCGATTGTTCTTATGCTTATAGGATTATGGGTTCGCCTTTCAATTAACGAAACCGTTGCATTCAAAAAAACTCTTGAAAGTAAAGAACGTGTCAAAGTCCCTATCATAGACGTCTTTTTTAAATGCCCACGAATCTTATTTCTTGGAACATTTGCTGGCATGGCAACGTTTGTTTTATTTTATTTGATCACTGCATATTTATTAAGTTATTCAACAAATCATTTACAATTGTCGTTCCAACATGCTCTCCAAATAGAAATCATTGGTGCTGTTTTCTGTGGAATTTTTACTGTCATAACAGGGAAACTTGCTGATCGTATTAAGCGTAGAACTTTGATGATCTGGATCACAATAATTACTGGTATCTATTCCTTTGCAATTCCTTATTTCCTAGAATCTGGAATCGCAGGAATCTTCGCGATGTCCATCATTGGCTTGTCAATTATGGGAGTGGTATACAGTCCGCTTGGTGCTGTTTTAGCTTCACCATACCCAACAGCGATTCGATACACAGGTTCATCTATCACTTTCAACTTATCCGGTATCGTAGGAGCATCTCTTGCACCTTATATTTCAGAATATCTGGTACAACATTTTGGTGCCTCTTATATCGGCTATTATTTACTTTTTTCTTCTTTTATTTCATTGATTTGCTTTGTTGGATTTACGGATGACGAAATATCCAATTAAAACACAATAAAGAAAAATAAAACAAATACTAGCGGCAGAAATGCCGCTATTTTCATTTTCAAAGACATTGGTTGTGGTACACTCCACCACAATATTCCAGCAAACAGTGCACTCAAGACAAAAAACAAGATATCTGCGATATTACTGATATAAACAATAGGAAAAATTTGTGACAAAATGTGCGTCGTCCCCAACCATGAAACGCAAAAAAAAGCCAACATGACAGCCCATAGAATAAGCAAAATTCGATCAATGATCATCATTGTACCGTTTGATTTTTTTGATGACAGACCACATCTTGAACACTCCCAAAAGAAAAATTACAATAAAAACCCAACGTCCTCCTCCCGATCCTTCCGCAATAAAGAGTGCTGGTTTTATTATTCCGATAAGTCCTATAAAAATCAAAATAACAGATATTACACGCATCAAATCTGTTTTTCCCAACCACGATCTTCAGTTTGCTGCCAATAAGTTAAATTATGATTTTCCATTTTATACTTTTTCCACTGTGCACGAACAAGATCCAACTGTTCATTATTGCCACCATCAAATATCACCACAAGTCGTTGATAAACCTCAACATTTGAACAGACCGCTCCTTCTATAAGAAAGCGTATCTTTGAATCATTTGGATTTTCCTGCCCTGTGGTAAGAAATACAGGCTGAAAATTTGGATATTGATCACCTTCAGTTCCATGCCCAATAAATGCTTCATCAGAGTAAACCCACAAACGCGTATCTATAATGTCACGTTTTTCCTTACTTACACATTGTATTGTTACCTTACCAAAACGAACCAGTGCTCGCTCCACAAGTGATGGTAAAATATCTTCTAGCGTTGACTGCGTCAAATGATAGAAAAGAATATCCATCCTCTTAGCCCTTATCACTCTTTGGATAAATCAACATTTTTGGAGAATCTTTTATACTCTCAGCACGAAAGGAAATGATTTAAGATCTCACAATTCCCCTTTTCCAATTCTACTTATCCTTTTTTTCATATGTCTTAAAGAAAAAAAGATAAATCACCATTTTTAAGTTCATAAAAAGGTTTATTTTAATTCATTTGCTAACCACCTTATAGACTACAGTTGAAAATAGAATATAATCCATGACAAAATAGGTTGCAGCTTACTAACTATCCTATACTCTTTTTAATCTAGTAAAAATGTACAATACATTAGAGGGGTAATTTCAAAATTTTGATTATATTTTTGTTTCAAAGCAGTCTAAAAATATCCCTTTCCTAGTTCAAAATTGAGAATGTTGTCCAATCTATGCGTATTATTGAGTTTTACATCCTGAAACGTGTTCTTGTCCTGTTTAGTTCTGTTATGATTGCAGCAATCAGTATTAGTTGGACAGTGCAGATCCTTGCACGAATAAATTTTTTAACAACAAGCAGACAAACACTCCTCACGGTCTTACAATTTTCTCTCTCATTAGTTCCCTCCGTTATTTTTCTTGTTATTCCATTCGCATTGCTGATTGCCATTACAAGCACCCTTTCGGCAATGAATCAAGATTCAGAGCTTGCGATCATAAAAGCCTCTGGTTTTCCCAAAAGTACTCTTTGGAAACCCATTCTCTTTCTCGCTATTATTGCATCGTGCTTTTCCTTTTCTATAGCTAATTTTGTTGTTCCTCAAGCACGTCTTAATATGCGACAAATCCTAGCAAGTGCTCATTTTGATCTCATTAACCTTTTTATTAGTGAAGGCAGTTTCCAAAAACTTGCCAATAACCTTTATATAGAAATTGGTGAACAGAATCCGGATGGAACTCTTGGACGCCTTTTTATTGCTGACCAGCGCGATCCTAAGATTGATCTTTTTTATTATGCAAAAAACGCATCAATTGTGAGCAATAAAAATGGTAATTTTTTAATCCTCAATAATGGTGAAATAGAAAGAATCAATCATCAAAATGACAGCGTTTCACTTGTTCAATTCAGCTCATATACTTTTAGCCTAGGTGAATTCATTCCCAACAACAAAACCCCCATTCTTTATCCAAAGGATCGTTCCTTTTCTTATTTGCTCCATCCTGACCCAAACGACTCCTACTATCAACGAAAACCGCTCCAATATAAAGCTGAATTTCACCGTAGACTTACAGAATGGCTTTATCCTATCGTTTTTTCACTCATTGCATTAGCAACAGCGGGAGATGTACGTTCATATCGGCAAGTACGTAACTCTGAAAATTTCTTCGCAATTGCCTTTTCTTTACTGGTGTATTGGATAGGATATTTTTTTGCTGAAAAAGCAAAGAGCAATTTAGCATACGTTCCTCTCCTTTATATAACCCCCATAGGAATGAGTGTGCTCACCTTGTCTATGCTTTTAACGAATCATAAAATTGGTATACCTGTAAAAATTAATGAAGTTATTTATGCGCTTTTTCAAAAAATAGTGAATAAATTTAAACATCGAAAATCACAATATCCCTCGGATAAGATATCATGATTGGATGGACGCTTGGACGATATTTTTTTATACATTATCTTAAAACAACCTGTTATTTTTTGGGGGGTGTTTTTATTCTTGCTCTTTTAATTGACTTTACAGAAAATTCTGGACGGATGTCCTATCTTCCTTATTATACAGCAAAAAGTGCATTTCTTATTTCTATTTTCCGTATCCCTTTCATCATGCAACAACTCATACCCTTTATTGCACTCTTTTCTGCAATGGTCGTGTTCATCTCGCTTAATCGAAAACTTGAGCTTATTGTAGCACGTTCTATCGGTATTTCTGCATGGCAATTTCTCATGCCAGCTTGTTTAGGAGCTTTTCTTTTGGGATTATTTTCAATTCTTCTTCTTAATCCACTTGCCGCATGGGGATTTTCTCAAGCAGAAAAAATAATGACTGAATGGCATAGCAATAATGTACTAACCTCTCTTCATAACACGCGTGTCCCATGGTTAACACAACACACAAATTTAGGTAGAACAACCATTGGTGCTAAATCTATAACAAATCAAGGACCTTCTCTTATCAATGCAACCTTTGTACAATACAACAATAATGGAACAATCAAAAACTGGATTAACACAAGAAAGGCAACATTGGTAAACGGTGCTTGGCTATTAACAGAGGGAACAATTCACAAGGTCGGTCATCCTCCTGAAAAATTTACTGAATTACAAATAAAAACTAATCTTAGACCTGAATTTTTAACTGAACGTTTAGTGAATCCCGCGACCATCTCATTTTATCAATTGCCAAAAAAAATTATGATTGCACGTTCATTTGGCTATTCTGCTAATAATTTTAACATGTATTTACAATCATTGATTGCATTACCAGCATTGCTTGTGGCAATGACTCTTATTGCAGCAACTGTATCTTTAAATTTTACACGCTTTGGACAATCCGGAACTTTAATTCTTAGCGGTGTCATTGCCGGTTTCATGCTTTATGTTATTTCTGTACTTGTTCAAGCTTTTGGTAACGCTGGGTATATTCCACCAGTTATTGCAGCTTGGACACCCGTTGTTATTGCATTATTTTTGGGAATTTCTTTTTTACTTCATAAAGAGGATGGCTAAGTGAAAGCGCTAATAAGTAAAAGAGTGATTTTGAAAAAACTAAGTACTTTTGCCTTTAAAAGTATCATGAGCTTTAGCTTAGCTGTATCTTTATCTTGTTCTATACATGCTAAAAGCCTTACTACTCCTTCCAAAAGTCGCATAAAAAATCCGGTAAGTCCTCTTTTGCTCTCTGCAGATGAACTCATCTATAATCGTGATGAACACACTGTTTCTGCACAAGGCAATGTCCAAGTCGAATATGATGGCAATAAAGTTTTTGCCCAAAAAGTTACGTATAATCAAAAAACAGGACGGATTATGGCACAAGGAAATGTTGAAATTGTGCAAAAAGATGGTAACAAAATTTATTCCAATCAAATCGATATGACAAAAGATTTTGGTGAAGGCTTCGTCAATGCCTTACGTATCGATACAGCAAACAACATTCATTTTGCAGCGGCAAATGCTACACGCATCAATAGTCAGATAACAATCTTCGAAAATGCTACCTATACAGCCTGCGAACCTTGCTCTTATAAACCAGATAAAGAAGTGATATGGAAGATTAGAGCAAGAAAAATTATATGGAACAGTACTATCAAAAAAATTCGATTTGAAAATAGCCATTTTGAAGTTTTTGGTGTGCCAATTACACAATTTCCGACTTTTGAGCTCTATGATCCAACAGTGAAGCGTGCTAGTGGTTTCCTTGCACCCCACTTTTTTTATACCGATTATCTCGGCATAGGCATAAAAAATTCTTATTTCTGGAATCTTGCTCCTCATTATGATTTCACACTTTCTTCTACGATCTATACCCAACAAGGACTTTTAACTGATGGTGAATGGCGTCAACGTTTAAAAACAGGTAATTATAACATTCGCTTTGCCCATATATATCAAATAAAACCGTATAACTTTGATAGTGATAGTATTGATGCACAGCATAAAAACCGTTACATGTTAGCAACAAAAGGAGATTTTCGTCTTAATTCACACTGGACTTACGGATGGGATATTTTTGCACAATCTGATCAACATTTTAGACGTACTTATAAACTTGAAAATTATAGCAAGCCTACGCAACTTTCTCAGCTTTATTTGAATGGTCTTGCAGGTAAAAACTACTTCGATATGCGTTTTTACCATTTCGAAGTTCAAGATTTAACATTGAATGACTCCTCTTCTAAACACTACTATCGGCAAGCATTGGTTCTCCCCCGCATCAATTATTCTTTTACACCAGAGGAATCGATTTATACTGGAGAACTCACTTTTCATAGCAATATGCAATCCATTTATCGTCGCCATACTGACTTTAATCTTACTGATGAAAACGAACATATTCTCAACACTGACAAACTTTCTGGAATAGCTGGAAATAGTTTTCGCTTAACAAACGAGTTTGAATGGAAAAAGCGCATCAATACGAACAATGGACTTATATTAACTCCTATTCTCTCTCTACGTGCTGATATCATTACAACAAATCCACACGAAAACTATACCTCTCCTCTCACCAAAGATTTCTTATCAACGATTCGTAGCCCAGCACTTCACGGAATGGCAACAGCAGGTTTGGAATTACGCTATCCGGTCCTCATCACATTTGACAAATTTACACATATTATAGACCCAATAGCACAAATTTTTATTCGCAATAATGAACGATATATCGGACAAATTCCCAATGAAGATGCACAAAGCTTTGTCTTTGACGCAACAACACTCTTTCAACGTAATAAATTTTCTGGTTATGACCGCGTAGAAGGAGGAACAAGAGCCAATATAGGGCTAAGATATTCTGGAAATTTTAACAATGATTGGTCTCTTTATGGTCTGGTTGGACAATCCTTTCATCTTGCAGGGAAAAATTCTTTTGCAGAAAAGGATTTCGTAAATGTAGGAGTTCATTCTAGCCTTGAAGAGACCCGCTCAGACTATGTTGCTATGTTTGGTGCAAACTATAAAGGTGTTTTTTCTTTAGAAACTCGTGGACGTTTTGATAAAAAAACAGGGGAAATCCATCGTAGTGAAATTGAAGCATCACAGAAATGGCAAAATTTTAAGGCGGCTATACAATATGCCTATATCGCAAGCCAACCAGATCATGAATATACACAAGAACGCCAAGAAATTTCTTTTCAAACTGGCATTAAGCTAGCTCAGTATTGGTCCATTAATGGCAATGCTGGTTACGATTTAACATCTGGTACATTCGTAAAGCGGGGAATAAGCTTAAATTATACAGATGAATGTTTCGGGCTTACATTCAGTTATCAACATCTGACAAATCCAGAGAAAAAAACGCCTTTGCAAAACTTTAACTTCTCTCTTTCATTGCGTACAATTGCTGATATTGGAAATAAGATAAACCAAAATTTATAAAGAATTAAAATTTGTAAAGAGAATGTATATGTCATTTAACTTATCGTTGTTTTTTATGAAAAAAAGCGTATATAAAAAGACGTATATTTAAAGTAATTGATAAAAATCAATAGACAATGCGAAAGCTTACTACATGAACAAATTTAAAAAGCGTATTCTTGCTTTATTTTGTATTGCACCTTTAAGTATCAGTAGCTTTATGGGAGGTGGAATTTTACCTGTCTTCGCACAAACTGCTATTGTTGTTAAGGTGAATGGTAATCCTATCACGAATTATGACCTTCAAAGGCGTATTGCTTTTCTTAGGCTGCAACAGAAACAGGGCGATCTTGCCGTGCAAGCTAAAAATGAGCTTATCGATGAAGCACTCAAAAATGCTGAAATAAAGCGCTATAATATTGAGATAAGCAATAATGAAGTTGAAAGTGCTTTTGAGGACTTTGCAACACAAAATAATATGGCTATTGATCAACTCAACCAGATTCTGATTCAAAATGATATCACAGTGCAACATTTTAAAGATTACATCCGTGGGCAAATAGGCTGGGGGCGTCTTGTTAATGCGCGCTACCAAGCTAAAGTGGGTGTCGTTACTGAACAAGAAGCTGTTCGCAGAATCTTAAAAAATGGTGGTATAAAACCTTCCATGAATGAATATACACTACAGCGAATTATTTTTGTCATTCCTGCACATCGCCGTTCAGAAATCCTTGAAAAACGTTACAGAGAAGCAAGTAATTTCCGTGCACATTTCCAAGGATGTGTTAACGCTCAAAAACAAGCAAGAGGCATCTTAGATGTTACTATCCGAAACTTAGGAAAGTTTCTTGAACCCCAATTGCCCGATGCATGGGAACAGGCTATCCTCGAAACGCCTGTCGGAAAAATGACAAAATTACAAGAAACTTCTAATGGAATTGAAGCTCTTGCCGTTTGTCGAATAAGAAAAGTTTCTGATGATTACGTCGCTCGTCTTGTATTTTCTATTGAAGATAATAAGAAAAATGGTCCCCAAGATCTTGAAAAATTGAGCAAAAAATATTTAGAGGAATTGCGGCGAACCGCGCGTATTCAAAACTTATAATGGCTGCACTTGTTGTTAGTGGTGGTGATCCTGCCGGAATTGGTCCTGAAATAGCACTAAAAGCGTGGAATTTGCGCCTAACGCGTCAGATTCCACCGTTTGCTCTTCTTGCTGATCCAAACGTTATTCGTTCGCGTGCTCATTTTTTGCAAATCAATGCTGAGATAGAGTCTGTTACAATAAGTAATGCTGTAAAAAACTTTCAAACTGCTTTTCCCGTAATCCCCTTACAAAACCAACAAGGCGATCGACCGGGGATGCCTTCACCGAAAAATGCGGCTGGAATCATTGAAGCAATTAAACGCGGTGTTCAATTCATTCAAAATGGAGATGCGTGTGCACTCGTTACTTGCCCTATTGCAAAAAAAATACTTTATGAAGCTGGATTTGAATTTCCAGGACATACGGAATTTCTGTCCCATTTAGCTCATCAAGCCTTCAGTACATATTATCATCCGGTTATGATGTTATCAGGACCTCAATTAAAGACGATCCCCATTACTATTCATGTTCCATTTAAAGAAGTTCCCTCACACCTCACTCGCCACTTAATCATTCAAACTATACTTATTACTGAAAATGATTTAAAAATGCGATTTAGAATGAAGACTCCTCGTCTCGCTGTTGCCGGACTCAATCCTCATGCTGGAGAATCAGGTACAATTGGAAAAGAGGATATTGAAATTATCACTCCCGCTATTGAATATCTGAAAAATAAAGGACTTCATATTGTGGGTCCGCTTCCTGCGGATACAATGTTCCATGAATGTGCAAGAAAAACGTATGATGTTGCCTTTTGCATGTATCATGATCAAGCTCTAATTCCCGTTAAGACATTGGATTTTAATAGCACTGTCAATGTTACTTTAGGTTTACCTTTCATTCGGACTTCTCCAGATCACGGAACCGCTTTTGATATTGCTGACAAAGGAATTGCCTCTCCTGAAAGCTTTATCGCTGCTCTTCAACTTGCAAATCAACTTGCAAAAAATAGTTTGATACCATGCCAATAGATACTCTTCCTCCTCTTCGCAAAGTCATTGATACATATGGATTACAAGCTCATAAATCCTTGGGACAAAATTTTCTTTTTGATCTTAATTTAACATCTAAAATCGTTCATCAAGCAGGAAATATAGAAGGAAAACCTGTTATTGAAGTTGGTCCAGGACCTGGGGGGCTGACACGTGCCATACTTGCAAAAGGCGCCATTGTAACAGCAATAGAGCGTGATGAACGTTGTATACCAGCTCTCTTAGAGATAGAAAAGCACTATCCGCAAAAACTAAAACTTATTTGTCATGATGCACTGCAGCAAGATTTCTCAAAACTTTTTGCAAATCCTTTAGAAAAACCACGTATTATTGCAAACCTTCCTTATAATATCGGAACACAACTCTTATTAAACTGGCTTTTAACTGAACCATGGCCTCCTTTTTATGAATCAATGACTTTGATGTTTCAACGTGAAGTTGCCAAACGTATTACTGCAAATCCTCAGTCTGCCCACTATGGGAGACTCAGTGTTTTAACCGGCTGGCGTACCTCTGCCAAAATTGTTTTTGATATTCCTCCTCAAGCCTTTATACCAGCACCTAAAGTAACTTCTTCCGTTGTTCACATTATCCCACGAACACAACCTCTCGCCTGCTGTGCTCAAAAATTAAGTTTTGTAACCAAAATCGCTTTTGGACAAAGACGAAAAATGCTTCGTCAAAATTTCAAAACATTTGGAGGTGAAATGCTTTTAGAAAAAGCCGGTATCGACGGAACACGTCGCGCCGAAACGCTCTCAATTTCTGAGTTTGTAACTTTAGCTAATTTATTACACTAAAAAACACTGTTTTTTCTCATTTTTTCAATAACAATATCAATCAATCTTTTCAGCGATAAGCTTATCAATGAAAGGTTCGAGAAAAGAACAACGATTACGTTTTACTGTCTCTGCCCAATAAATCGATTTGATAAGAGATACAGACTGATTTAGGTCCTCATTTACCACAACATAATCATAAGAACGCCAATGCTGCAATTCTTTTCGTGCATTTTTCAATCGCAGATCAATGATATCCTGACTATCCTCTGCTCGACGATGTAAACGCGAAATAAGCTCTTTCATTGATGGAGGAAGGATAAAAACAGAGACCGTATCTCCCATCATTTTTTTTTGAAGCTGTTGAGTACCTTGATAATCAATATCAAACAACATATCTTGCCCAGAACTCAACGCATTTTCAACGCTTTCACGTAAGGTTCCGTAATAATTCCCATGAACTTCTGCCCATTCAATAAATTCATCTCCATCACGCTTGCGTTCAAATTCTTCCTTTGAAATAAAATGATAGTGAACACCACACACCTCACTCGGACGTCTTTTCCGTGTTGTCATACTTACGGAAAGCTCTAATTGTCCATCTTGCAAAAGTAACCGAGAAAGTGTTGATTTACCAGCTCCTGAAGGTGAAGAGAGAATAAATAAAAAACCACGACGCTGATTCCTTTTTTTAATACTCAATTCATCCTGAAAGAAGGTCATCATACTGTTCTACTTTTTCTTCAAAACTTTAATAATAGGTTTACTAAAATCCCTAAAAACTAGTGTGCTACCTTTAATGCACGCCACTTGCGAACATTTATATTATGTTCCTCTAAAGTTCTAGAAAAAACATGCCCTCCCGAACCATCAGCTACAAAATAGAGCACATCACTTTTTGGTGAATGTGCCACCGCTTTTAATGAATCTTTTCCTGGATTTGCAATAGCTGTTGGCGGTAAACCATTAATTTTATAAGTATTATATGGTGTTTCTTTCTCAAGATCTGAACGGTAAATTGCACGCCCAGATGGCAACCCTTTTCCACCAAAGAGACCATAAATAACCGTTGAATCAGATTGAAGACGCATACGTTTTGCAAGACGATTATAAAATACTGCAGCAACTTTCGGTCTCTCTGCAGCAATTCCTGTCTCTTTTTCAACAATCGATGCCAATATAACAAATTCGTCGATAGACTTTATTGGTAAATCAGGAGAACGCGTAGCCCATATCGCATGAATTAATTTTGTCTGTCCTTCACGCAATCTATTTATAATCTCTTTACGCGTTGTTCCCCGAATAAAGCGAACAGTATCTGTCATCAAACTACCTTCTGGAGGTAAAATTTTTGGAAGATCCCCAACCAAAATTTCATTGGTCATTAATCGATCAAAAATCTGTTGAACCGTCAAACCTTCTGGCACTGTAAACGTATATTCAATAGATTTACCTTTCACAAGAATATCCATAATATCACGCATCGAAGCATGTGCTGGAATCAAATATTCACCAGCCTTAAGATGTGTTGTTTTTTGATGATAACCAACCCCATAAATAAAAATATCTGATGATTGAATAAGACCATGTTTTTCAAGCAATGAAGCAATCTCACGAATTCCTGTTCTAGGATCAATAAGAACAACCTGTTCTCTCTCAGCCATCCCTTTGCCTTCAAAAATATTTTTTCCAATATAAAGAGGAACACTTATAGCCAAGATAACAACCATCATCAACGTCAGAAAAAAATGACCGATGATGACCAAAGGATTACGCACGACAGAGGACTTCTTTCGTTTCTTATGTGCTAACATACCATTATCATCTACTCTGTAATCCGAAGTAGAAGCATTTACGTCCTTCAGCGGTTTTCCATTTTTCACAGCGGACATAACTATCGCCCTCTATAGTTTTTAGGTACACAACCATAATCCTTTCCTTAAACTTTTATAATGAATAAAGTAGGAATCTCATAAATAGAAATGTTTATTATCCTTTAAAACGCTGCATTACCAAAGATGCATTTGTTCCACCAAACCCAAAGGAATTTGAGAGAATCATATCAATTTTTCGTTCGCGCGGTTTATGTGGGACAAGATCAATTTTCGTTTCAATAGACGGATTATCAAGATTAAGCGTTGCTGGAGCTATATTATCTCGTATTGCTAAAACGCAAAAAATAGCTTCTGCTGCACCAGCTGCACCAAGTAAATGTCCCACAGAGGATTTCGTCGATGACATAGATATTTGTGGCGCATAATGGCCTAAAACACGCTCAACAGCTGCCAATTCTATAACATCAGCCATCGTTGAAGTTCCGTGTGCGTTAATGTAATCAAGCTCGCTTACATCTACTTTTGCACGCGCAAGAGCAGCCATCATGCTACGTTGCGCACCTTCACCACTTTCCGAAGGTGCTGTAATATGATAAGCGTCACCCGATAAACCATAACCAATAACCTCAGCATAAATACGAGCACCTCGTTTTTTTGCATGTTCAAGCTCTTCTAAAACAACAACCGCAGCCCCCTCTCCCATTACGAAACCATCACGATCAGCATCATAAGGACGTGAAGCACGCTCAGGATCATCATTACGACCAGTAGAAAGAGCTTTACAAGCAGAAAAACCAGCAAGAGATATCCGATTTATCGGGGATTCAGTACCTCCTGCTACCATAACATCTGCATCACCAAACGCTACCAAACGCGCCGCATCACCAATGGCATGTGCTCCTGTCGAACAAGCCGTTACAACCGAATGGTTAGGACCACGCAAGCCATATTTAATAGACACATGACCAGAAGCAAGATTAATCAAACGTCCTGGAATAAAAAAAGGAGAAACGCGTCGTGGTCCTTTATCACGAAGCGTATAACCAGCCTCAACAATGCCTTCAATGCCACCAATACCGGAACCAATGAGTACACCTGTACAAATCTGATCTTCATCACTTTTTGGAAACCATTCAGCATCTGAAAGCGCTTGATCAGCAGCAGCTATTGCGTAAACAATAAATGCATCAACCTTGCGCTGTTCTTTGGGCTCCATATGTAAATCAGGATTATATGTACCATCTGTTCCATCTCCTAAGGGGATACGGGCAGCAATCTGGCATGGCAAATCGGATACATCAAACTCAGTAATGCGCCGAACACCACTTTTCCCTTCAAGAAGTCGCTTCCAACTATACTCGACATCACCAGCTAATGGAGATACCAATCCTAAACCAGTAACAACAACACGTCTCATAACTTCTAACCTTGAATTGAGGTTTATGTCTTAAAGCTCTACTCTGAAAACAACCTCAAAGAATGTGGGCAAAAGCACTTTACGCCTTTGTCTTTCAACAATCACGCGGAAGCTTGATCGATAAATTTTACAGCATCACCAACTGTGAAAATCGTTTCAGCGGCTTCATCTGGAATTTCTACACCAAATTCTTCTTCAAAAGCCATAACGAGCTCAACCGTATCAAGGCTATCTGCTCCTAGATCATCGATGAAATTTGCATTTTCTACGACTTTATCTGCATCAACTCCAAGATGCTCCACGATAATTTTCTTAACGCGCTCTATTGTATCACTCATGTTGAAATCCTCGAATTTATATTATTTTCCTATAATTTGGTTAGCTACATCGGACCATCTAATCAAGTAATAGATATACCACTCTAAAGATTTTAGCAGTGATTTTAAGTATCCTGTGGATATCCCCTATAAAATGAATCAATCTGACATCCCGACATAAATTGATCAACCTACAATCATTTAAAGAAATGAGTGCATCTTCTCATTTCACTCGTTACTATCTAAAATAATACGTCTTATAAATCAATGTAGAATAAAGCAAATACTCAGATCATTGCCATACCACCATTAACATGGAGTGTTTGACCCGTTATATACGCAGCTTCATTGCTCGCTAAATAAACAGCAGCAGAAGCTATTTCCTCTCCATGTCCCATACGCTTCATGGGGATAGCTGCCATAATATTTTCTTTTTGCTTTTCATTTAATTTGTCTGTCATTGCCGACTTAATAAACCCTGGAGCAATACAATTGACAGTAATATTTCGAGAGGCAATTTCTTGCGCCAATGCCTTAGAAAAACCTATCAGTCCAGCTTTTGCAGCACAATAGTTTGTTTGTCCAGGATTTCCGACAACGCCAACTATCGATGTTATGTTAATCACTCTTCCATAGCGGCGCCGCATCATATAATGTGTCAATTCACGTGTTAGAGTAGAAGCCGCAGTTAGATTGATTGCTAAAACTTCATCCCAATCTTGATCTTGCATGCGTACAAAAAGACCATCTCGAGTGATTCCAGCATTATTAACCAAAATATCAACACCACCCATTTCTTTTTCCGCTGCTTCAGCCAATTGCTTAACGGATTCACGCTCAGAAAGATTAGCCGGAAACACAAAAACATCTTGTCCCAGATCTGCCGCCACTTCTTTAAGCTTCTCTTCACGTGTTCCATGGAGACCAACAATTGCTCCTTGTGCGTGAAAGCAACGTGCAATTGCTTCACCAATTCCCCCTGATGCTCCCGTCACAAGAGCTTTACGACCTGTTAATTTAAACATTTTTTACTCCTTACCAGATTAAACACCAAGCACTTGTAGTGCCATTTCTATTTCTTCAGACGTACCAATTGTTAACCCCTTTACGTCCTTGTTAATACGACGCGCTAAGCCGGTTAATACTTTTCCAGAACCAACTTCAAAAAGCGTATCAACCCCATGAGCACTCATCCACTCTACCGTTTCACGCCATCGTACTCTTCCTGTTACTTGTTGAACAAGAAGCGTAACAATATGCTCTGGGTCGCTCTCTGGTGCGACAGAAACATTGGCAACAAGAGGAACAAGAGGAGCCATTTTGTTAACAGTCAAAAGTGCATTCTTCATGGCGTCAGCAGCAGGTTGCATTAAAGTCGAATGAAAAGGTGCAGAAACTGGAAGAAGAAGTGCACGTTTAGCACTTTTTTTTGACGCAACCTCTACTGCTGCCTTAACCGCTTTTGTTTCACCTGAAATAACAATTTGTCCTCCCCCATTATCATTAGCAATCTGACATAGCCCTTCTTCAGAAACAGTTTTGCAGATTTCCTCCACATCTTGTTCATCTAAACCAATGAGTGCTGCCATGGCACCTTCACCAACAGCAACAGCAGCTTGCATAACATTTCCACGAATACGCAAAAGCCTTGCCGTATCAGCAAGACTAAATGTACCAGCAGCACAAAGAGCCGAATATTCACCCAATGAATGACCGGCCACAAACTTTACCTTTTCCTTTATATTGAGTCCCAATTGTTCCATGACACGAATAACAGCCATAGATACCGCCATTAACGCTGGCTGTGCATTTGCTGTTAACGTCAAAATGTCCGTTGGACCTTCAAAAATGATATCTGATAATTTTTCACCTAGAGCATCATCAACCTCTTCAAAGACCCTTCGCGCTGCAACAAATTGCTCTGTAAGCATTTTGCCCATACCAACAAGCTGACTCCCCTGCCCTGGAAAAGTAAAAGCTGCCACCATCTATCAACTCCTCAAAATTGTGTATAAATTGTTCCCTTTTGATCTTATTCACAAGCACAAATCAAGACAAAGTACTTTATTTAAAACGAATGTTTCCCTTAAATTTATATTTTAATGGTGGAATTTTATATAAAAACTTCGGAAAATACGGTGCCACAAATTGAATGATCACCCAACTGATGAAACTTCCTAAAATTGCGCCACCTAAAACATCAAAAGGATAATGAACACCAACAAAGACACGTGCCCAACAAATTAGGCATAAAATTACTGCTGCAAATTTAAAAGAAGCTTTGTACCGATAAAAGTAAAAATTTGCCATATAAGATGCAATCGTCAAAGCATGATTACTCGGAAAAGAAGCTGTTGCACGGTGCTTAATCAATGATGTCGTCAAATCTACAACAAATGGACGTGGATGAAAATAAATAAGAGAAATGAGATAACCTATAAAGAGAGCCGTACAAATACTCACACAAATGCTTAGCACTACACGTCGTTCTCTATTTTCACCACAAAACCATAATACACAAAGATGAATAGGAATAATATAAATCAAAAACTTTGCACAAAAAATACTAAACAAAATTAAAATCGACCAAGACTGATGATTGCCAGAAAGCATTTCAAAAAATGCAGTATCAATCTGGTTTAAAAAATTCATTCTTCTCTCCTCCATCACGTTTATAGTTGCCCAGCACCATTTATTTTGTAAAAAACAGAATCTGTAAAAAATACATCAAAATTCAATAAATCAATTTTTTTATGCACATAAACTTGCTATTCTTAAAGATAAGCTGTAAATGTCAAATGTTTGTTACCGGCACTTTGGCTGGAGGTTGAACGGAGGACTGAAAATGACCAGTAGGGAACGCAATGTTTCCGACCTCCGGTATCTCCGCTCTCGGATGTCTCAAGTTATAAACGCGTCCTTTCTTCTTTGGATCTCCAAAAAAGACAAGTCGCAGAGGCTTTGCGCTAAAACCGGTAAAGTTTAATTTGAAGAAAGGCAAAACAATGGCTCTTTATGAACATGTGTTCCTTGCCCGACAGGACATTGCACCGCAACAAGTTGATGAACTTTTGAATGTTTACAAAGGTGTCATTGAAGCGCACGGTGGGAAAGTTGGGCGTGTAGAAAATTGGGGTCTTCGTCCCCTTGCATATCGTATTCGCAAAAATCGTAAAGCTTATTATGCGCTGATTAATATTGATGCGCCAGCTGAAGCAGTTGCTGAAGTTGAACGTCAAATGCGCATCAATGAAGATATTTTGCGCTACATGACTATTCGCGTAGAAAAACATGAAAAAGAAAAATCTCCTGTGCTCTCGCGCCTTGATCGCAGTGCTCACATTGATCAAGATGAAGAGCGTCCTCGCTCTCCACGTCGTCAACATGAGGATGCCATGGAAGGAATAGAATGATGACTGATATCAACCAAACCACTGGACGTCGCCCCTTTCATCGTCGTCGCAAAACATGTCCGTTTTCTGGTGCGAATGCTCCCAAAATTGATTATAAAGATGTCAAGTTATTGCAGCGTTATATTTCAGAGCGTGGGAAAATTGTTCCCTCACGAATTACAGCCGTTAGTCAGAAAAAACAGCGTGAATTAGCAAATGCTATCAAACGTGCTCGTTTTCTAGGCTTACTTCCATATGTTGTAAAATAATCAGAGACGTCATGAAACTGGAGAGTTTCTCCAGTCGCTTTTTTGTGTGGTTCAGCATATATTTGATTGCAGAACTCTGTGACGATGTAAAAGTACTAAAAGTTGGGGCATTGAAATGCCCCTAACTGCAGAAAGCAGGACAGCGATAAATGCAAAACTTTTGTGTTTACAAGATAATGACTGGTATTGTGGCGGGATTGTTTGCTGTTGTTATAGGAATGGCAATCATCAGCGTCGCGAATATCGCCCCTTATTTTTCTATCTTTCTTGGTTGTTTTCTTTCACTACCGATTTTTATCGTTGCGTTCGGTCAAGGGACATTAGCCAGTCTCGTGGCCTTAACCAGTGCCACTGTTGTTCTTGCTATAGTCACCAATATTTATACTGCTTTTAGCTTCATGTTGTTATTTTTTCTGCCTGCTGTCTATACTTCTTGGCTGCTTGGACTTGCACGACCAGCGCAAAAAGAAAATACACTGATATGGTATCCATTATCATCAGTTATTTTTCATTTAACCAACTTTATAGCTCTTATAGCAACCTTTATTGGACTCTATATCCAATCCCTTCCATCCACACCTCTCATTGCAAAACAAGTTACTGAAAATATAGCACAAGCTATGCGACAATCGAATTCTATAAGGGAAACTGATATAGCTGCGTTTAGTGAAGTTTTAATGGCGCATGCAGCAACTTTAACAACGATTGCTCTAACAACTTATAGTTTGATTTTTCTCATCGGTAATCTTTATTTTTCTATGATAATCGCACAACATATGAAGTGGTTGAAGAGACCTAGTGATGATTGGAGCCAAACTTTCCGTCTTCCAATTTCTGGAATTGTTATTTTTATCGTTGTTTGTATAGCATCAATGATTGAATTAAATCCTGCTGTTGATTTGGGCATGCGTATTTTTAGCACTGCATATACTATCATCATCTCAATCAGTGGTCTTGCATATCTCCACAAGATCACAAAAGGAATTAATGGTCGGATTATCATACTCTCTCTTGTTTATATTGCCATTTTAACCGTTGTTTTTGCACCACCTATTTCTCTTATGATGCTTTTGATGGGAATTTGGGCAGCTCTTCAACATAGCTTTCAATCACGCAACAAACTTCATTAAATTTATTTATCTGAAAGGAAAAACTATGAATATTATTCTACTTGAACGCATTCCTCGTCTTGGCCAGATGGGTGATATCGTCTCAGTTAAAGATGGGTATGCGCGTAATTTTCTCTTGCCTAAAGGCAAAGCGTTACGTGCGAATGAGACCAATAAAAAATATTTTGAAATGCAACGTGCACAGCTTGAAGCGCGTAACCTTGAACGCAAAAGTGAAGCACAAAAAATTGCTGAACAACTTGATGGTAAATCATTCATTGCCGTTCGTTCAGCTGGTGAAACAGGACAACTCTATGGCTCTGTATCAACACGTGATATTGCTGAAATTATAACCTCTGAAGGATTTTCTATTGAACGAAATCAAATTGAACTTAATCACTCAATAAAAGCTATAGGGCTTCATACGGTTACTCTTAGCCTACACCCTGAAGTTCAAATTTCTGTAATCATTAACATTGCACGTTCAACCAGTGAAGCACAACGTCAAGCAGAGGGTGAAAACCTTACCTCTTCTGAGGCAATATACAATGTGCAAGAAGAATCATTGACAGAAAATGAAGAAGAAGAATTTACAGAGAAAATGAACGATAATGACGCAAACAACACCACTGAAGAGGTTTAACGGCCTCTTTCTCTCTATTTTGCGATTTTTATCTTTAACATATGAACATGTTGTTAAAGCACTCGGCTTCTAAAACTGAGTGCTTTATAATTTTTTATCTCCCTAAAGATAAACTTTTATGGAAGTAATCATTTTTACTGTACGGTAACATAAAAGATTATCAATAAAATGCGAGAAAATGCTCTTATATGCTACTCACCCAAAGAGACACAAAAATTGTTTGAAAAACTACACTTAAAAGACGCATGTGGTACAAATAATCATTTCTGACATTCTTTGGTTATCTGAAAGTGAAAATCTACTGATTCTCTAAAATTTTTATATTAAAAAATAAAATATAAAAAATATGCCCTATACAAAAATACGACACGCATAATGATGAAGGTAAAGGATTGCAAAAAAATGAAAGTATGATTTTAACTTAAACGAAAGTTTATCATCTCACCTTTATAAGGTATAACACTTGATTATTGTCTAAAATAGAAAAACGTAAAATCTCCGTGGAAGAAATGTTATGGAAGAAAAAAGTATTATCAGTTTCAACTCTCTGCAAAAAGAAGAAACTTCTTCTTTCCGACAGCTTCCGCATAATATTGAAGCAGAGCAAGCATTGCTTGGAGCAATACTCATTAACAATGATGCGCTCGATCGCGTTTCAGATTTTCTAAAACCAGAACATTTCTTTGATCCATTGCATCAGAAAATCTATGAGGTTTCATCTCATTTTATCGAAAAAGGAAAACTTGCAGATCCAGCAACTATCAAGCCCTTTATTCCTGCCGAAGAAAGAATTGGAGATATCACCGTATATAATTACGTTGTACGTTTAGTAAAAGAAGCCGTAACAATTATTAATACTGAAGATTATGGACGGGTTATTTATGATCTTTTTATTCGACGCTCTTTGATTAATATCGGAGAGCAAGCTGTCAATACAGCTTTTGATGCTCCCATAGAGCTTACCCCAGCACAACAAATTGAAACTGTTGAGAATCAGTTGTTTAGGCTGGCAGAAAAAGGCAAATATGGAGGAGGATTTGAAAACTTCAATGAAGCTGTCAGAAAAGCTGTTGACATGGTTAGCGCTGCAAAGAAGCGTTCTTCACGATTATCAGGGATAGCCACCCATATTAAAATGCTTGATGAAAAAATGGGAGGTTTACAGCCCTCTGACCTTATTGTTCTTGCTGGACGCCCTGGAATGGGGAAAACTTCACTTGCAACCAATATTGCCTTTAATATTGCCAATGCTTATACTCATGATGATAAAATAGAGAATTCCTCACAAAAAAATGAAGGGGGTATTGTTGGATTCTTCTCACTCGAAATGTCATCAGAGCAGCTTGCAACCCGTATTATTTCCGAACAAACAGAAGTCTCTTCTTCTGATCTGCGACGTGGTAATATTTTAGAAGAACATTTTGCAAAAATAATCCGCGCAATGCATCACTTACAAAAAGTACCGCTTTATATTGACCAAACTGGTGGTATATCAATCACGCAATTAGCAGCTCGCGCACGGCGTCTCAAGCGGCAACATGGTTTGGATGTCTTAATCATTGATTATATCCAGTTAATGACAGGGAGCTCAAAACGTTCGTCTGAAAATCGTGTTCAAGAAATTACAGAAATTACTACGGGTCTTAAAGCATTAGCTAAAGAATTGAATATTCCTATTATAGCCCTTTCACAACTTTCACGCCAAGTGGAAAACCGAACAGATAAACGCCCACAACTTTCAGATTTACGAGAATCCGGTTCGATCGAACAAGATGCTGATATTGTTCTTTTTGTCTATCGTGAAGAATATTACCTCAAAAATGAAGAACCAAAAATGGGGACTCCTGAATATGACAGATGGCTAACAACAATGGACAATGCATTTGGGAAAGCCGAAGTTATTGTCGCCAAACAGCGTCATGGACCAACAGGAACGGTTCATCTTGCCTTTCAATCTGATTTCACACGTTTTAGTGACCTAGCAGACAGAAATTATCTTCCAGAACAGATTGGTTAAATTATCATGGCACGCAGCCGTATTCAATTTATCTGCCAAAATTGTGGAACAATTTATTCACGTTGGGCTGGAAAATGTAGTTCTTGTGGAGAATGGAATTCTCTTGTTGAAGAAAATGTCAATAACGGTATTGGCAGTGGACCTGTGCAAAATATCCATAAAGGACGCATCATCGCCCTGACATCTCTTTCTGGTGATATTGAAGATGCTCCACGTATTCATTCTGGAATTGCTGAGCTTGATCGTGTTACCGGTGGAGGATTTGTTCGTGGCTCAGCATTACTTGTTGGTGGAGATCCAGGGATTGGCAAATCAACATTATTAACACAAACGGCTGCCGCTTTATCGCGAAAAGGACACAATGTCATCTATGTTTCGGGTGAAGAAGCTATTGCACAAATCTGCCTGCGTGCTCAAAGGCTTGGTGCTGCTGATACAGAGGTTAAACTTGCTGCGGAAACGCATGTTGAAGATATTCTTGCAACCTTAAGCGAGCACAAAAACCTTGATATGGTCATTATCGATTCTATTCAAACTTTATGGTCAGATGCAGCGGATTCAGCACCTGGCACAGTCACACAAGTGCGCATCGGAGCTCAAGCAATGATACGCTTTGCAAAAAAAACAGGAACAGCTGTTGTTCTTGTTGGACATGTTACAAAAGACGGACAAATTGCTGGGCCCCGCGTTGTCGAGCATATGGTTGATGGCGTTCTTTATTTTGAAGGTGAAGGTGGACATCATTATCGGATTCTTAGAACTGTAAAAAACCGTTTTGGCCCCACGAATGAGATAGGCGTTTTTGAGATGTCTGATAAAGGATTACGGGAAGTTATTAATCCATCTGAATTATTTTTAGGTGAACGGAATGAAAAAGCACCAGGTGCTGCTGTTTTTGCAGGAATGGAAGGAACACGCCCAATATTAGTAGAAATCCAAGCGCTTGTCGCTCCTTCTTCACTTGGAACACCACGGCGCGCTGTTGTTGGATGGGACGGGAATCGTCTTTCTATGATTCTTGCCGTTTTAGAAGCTCATTGCGGTATTCGTTTTGGACAGCACGATGTCTATCTTAACATTGCAGGTGGATATCGCATATCAGAGCCAGCAGCCGACTTAGCTGTAGCCGCAGCTTTGGTATCTTCTCTCGCAAATATTCCTCTTCCAACAAATTATGTTTATTTTGGTGAAATTAGCCTTTCAGGAGCTACCCGTGCTGTTGCACATTCAACACAACGCATCAATGAAGCAAAAAAACTTGGCTTTCAAGGAGCTGTTCATCCCACTACGACAACAGAGACAATGAGATTGACTAATTTTCAACAAAAAATATTTTCTAATCTCCCTGAGCTAGTTTCTGCTATTACTCTAGGTAAAAAACGGTCTTCACCACCGACGTGATAGTATTAAAAAAAATCTATAAAATATAAAAGATTATTGCTATAAAAACAAAATATAGCATAACAAGAAACTCATTTGTATACTGTATAAAAAAAACACAACTTTATGTATAAGGAACAAACAAATGATCATAACAGTCCTTGATGGAATTGTCGTAGTAATCATCCTGTTGTCCGCTTTCCTTGCTATGCTCCGAGGTTTTTCACGCGAGCTGCTATCATTGGTTTCTTGGGCAATCGCAGCTGTTGCTACACTGTTTTTATTTAAACCTGTATTACCTTTTTTTGAGCAATATCTTTCTAACAAAATGATCGCATTAATAACTACATTGATCACGATTTTTATTATTGTTCTCATTATTACTTCAATCATTACAATGAAGATCTCTGATTTTATTATTGATAGTCGCATTGGTATTCTTGACCGTACCATCGGTTTTGTTTTTGGAGCATTCCGCGGTTTATTCATTATGGTTATTGGTATGTTGCTTCTTAATGCGCTTATAAAACCCGAGAACCAAGCTAATTGGTTAAAAAATGCAACAACAAAACCCATATTAGATTCATTGGGACAAGAAGTTTTGGAAAAACTCCCCAAAGATCTTGATACTGTCCTCGAAAAAACAGAAAAATTCTTAAAAAAAGACAATACTAAAGACAATACTAATGCACAGCATTAACACTCTCATGAAAGAAAATTCGGCAAAGCCAAATGGAAAATAGTTTGTCATGTCAAAAAATTCCCAATAATATGTGAGCTATGATGTAATCATTCCTTATATCACGACTGAAAGAATATAATGACAAAAAACGATATTTCCCATCAGAATTTTCCATTAGATGGCGATACTCTTCATGAAGAATGTGGGGTTTTTGGTATCCTAGGGCATGAAGATGCGGCAACATTAACAGCTCTCGGTCTTCATGCACTTCAACACCGTGGACAAGAAGCAGCTGGAATTGTTTCCTACCATAATAAAATGTTTCATCAGGAAAAACATTTAGGTCTTGTTGGTGATCATTATACAAACCCTGCAACACTTGCCCGCTTACCAGGAAATCTTGCTATCGGACATACCCGTTATTCAACAACTGGAGAAGTCGCATTACGCAATGTTCAGCCACTTTTTGCTGAATTAAAAGCTGGAGGTATTGCTATTGCCCATAATGGCAATCTCACTAATGGTCTTACATTACGCCGCGAACTGATTGCCTCGGGAGCTATTTGTCAATCAACATCAGATTCAGAAGTTTTTCTTCATCTCATTGCCCGTTCACGCCATGAATCTTCATCTGATCGCTTTGTTGATGCCATTCGACAAGTAGAAGGTGGATATGCCATGTTAGCGCTCACACGTACCAAACTCATTGCAGCACGCGATCCAACAGGTATTCGACCTCTCGTAATGGGGGAACTTGATGGTAAACCAATTTTTTGTTCTGAAACCTGTGCACTTGATATTATTGGAGCAAAATATGTTCGTGATGTAAAAAATGGGGAAATTATCATATGTGAAATACAAAAAAATGGGGAAATTACTACAAAAGTTATAAAACCGGAGAGCGAAAAACCAGAGAAACTTTGTCTTTTTGAATATGTCTATTTTGCGCGTCCTGATTCAATCGTTGGAGGACGGAATGTTTATACGGTACGTAAGAATATGGGAATTCGTTTGGCGCAAGAAGCCCCCTGTGAAGGTGACGTTGTGGTTCCTGTTCCTGATGGAGGAACACCTGCCGCTATTGGTTATGCACAAGAAATTGGAATTCCTTTTGAGCTTGGTATTATTCGCAACCACTACGTTGGACGCACTTTTATCGAACCAACACAACAAATTCGTGCTTTTGGAGTCAAATTAAAACATTCGGCAAATCGGCCTGTGATCGAAGGAAAACGCATTATTCTCGTTGATGACTCCATTGTACGTGGAACAACATCTCTCAAAATTGTACGAATGCTTCGCGATGCAGGAGCAAAAGAAGTCCATATGCGTATTTCTAGCCCTATGATTTTTTATCCTGATTTTTATGGCATTGATACACCTAACATTGAAAGCTTGTTGGCTAATCAATATCCAGACTTAAAATCTATGTGCAATTTTGTTGGAGCTGACTCGTTAGAATTTCTTTCAACGGATGGACTCTACCTTGCTGTAACAGGGGAAAAACGAAATAATGCTGATCCGCAGTTTACTGACCATTATTTTACAGGAGATTATCCTACACCTCTTGTTGATCAAGAAAGTATTCCTCAAATTCATCAATTAACTGTTCTTAAAACAAGAGATTAATGATGAAAAAAACTGATTTTAATCTGTTTGGTCGTGTAGCACTTGTTACCGGTGCTTCAAGAGGAATTGGCTACCATTTAGCATTAGAACTCGCAGTACGTGGTGCTCACATTATTGCTCTAGCACGATCTGTAAATGAGCTTACCGAACTTGACAACAAAATTCAAGAAAAAGGCTCTCATGCAACGCTCGTGCCACTCGACTTACATCATATGGACAACATTGATACTCTTAGTGATTCAATTGACAAACGTTGGGGAAAACTCGATATTATGGTTGCAAATGCAGGAATCCTTGGAACACTCTCACCAGTGGCTCATATTGAAAACACTGTATTTGAAGATGTTTTTCAAATAAATCTCGTCAGCCAATGGCGCTTAATGAAAGCCGTTGAACCCTTATTACGTAAATCTGATGCTGGACGGGCAATTCTGTTATCCTCAAGCGTTGCGCATGTTGCACGTGCTTTCTGGGCACCTTATGCGGCCTCTAAAGCTGCTTTAGAAATGATTGCCCGTTGTTGGGCAGAAGAACTCAAGCAAACCCCTATAAAAATTAATTGTGTTGACCCTGGAGCAACACGCACTGCCATGCGTGCAAAAGCCATGCCTGGTGAAGATCCTCAAACTCTTCCTTCACCACAAGAAGTTGCAGCTAAAATAGCACATTTATCCTCACCTGATTTAAAGAAAACAGGAAAGCTTTTTAATGTTCGTCAAAATCGATTTATGGACTACCATATACCTGATTAGAGCAATAACTGTGATTTATAAAAATAGTTCACCATTTTGCACCTTAAATAAAAACCTCGAATAGTATAGGATTCTTTCACTTCAGTCCTGTTCATAATGAATCATTTAAAATTATTGGCTTGCACATCACAAGGTAGGATCAATGTATTGAGTAAAATCACTTAAGAAAAGACTACCAATACTCTCCCTTATAAACCCATTTAAATGCAAAGACTCCATGACATTTTGAGCTAGAAAAGTAGTGATGATGCTGATTTATTGCGTCATAAATATAAAAACAGTAGTTCTTAATGAAACTTACGTTACACTGTTTACAAATACCATCATGAAATAAGTTTTGGAGTATTGAGAAGGTTGTCTCTTTAGATAAATCAATGTGCAGTTAAAAACCATTTTAGAAAAGAATCCATACGACTCTCATAAATATCTCAACACAAGAGGAATCGTATCATTGGAAACGAGTGAATAATGGCCAAACTTATAGCTTTTAAGCATAAAATAAATACGAAGACGTAGTGCGGAATGGATTTCCCTCTTTCTACTCTCACTCTCCAAACAAAAAGATAAATCTCTATGATTCTTGGACAGCTTTAGTATTAGCCTTTTTTTCCTCCAAAGCAGCTCGTTTATTATAAGCTACAAAACTACAAGGGAGAAAAATTATATAACCAATAGCTGTGATCAATAAAGTATGCCATGTGTAGGTTGCGAGAAAACCTACATAGATAACGACCCCTAACATACATGGCACAACGATGTCACGCCTTAAATTTTGATCTATCGTTTTTGCATTCCATACTGGCAAACGGCTGACCAAAAGAAAAGCGATAACCACAGTATAAAGGCTAAAAAATAATGCACAGCTCCAATTTGGTACCAAGCCAAGAGCACCTAAATACATAGGCAATAAAAGCAATAACGCCCCTGCCGGTGCAGGAACACCAACAAAATAATTTCCCTTCCATTTTGGTATATCAGCATTATCTAACATGACATTAAAACGTGCTAACCGCAAACAACAAGCAACACAATAGACAAGTGCCGCTACCCAACCAACTTGATGTACTTCGGTCAAAACAAAAGAATAAACAATAAGTGCAGGAGCAACACCGAAATTAATCACATCAGCAAGAGAATCCATCTGTGCCCCAAAGGATGAACTCCCATCCATCAAACGGGCAATACGACCATCAGCGCCATCTAGAACTGCCGCTAAAAGTACCATTAAAATAGCAGCCTCATAACGATTCTCAAAAGCCAAGCGAATACTGCTCATCCCAGCACAAATTGCCAAAACAGTAATAATATTAGGAATAACATACCGCATCGGCGTAGGTGAACGCCACCGATTTGCACTATCATCGTGCTGTCCTTCAGGATTAAATGAAGAAAATAAGGAAAAATTTTTCATTGTTTGTCCTAATCGAATCTGAAGTCAATTGTAGCATTCTCATCATCAAATGAACCTAAAACTGTTTCCCCCGCAACCACTGTCTGACCAACCGCAACACGTAACTTCACTTCAAGTGGTATATAAATATCAAGCCGAGAGCCAAAACGAATCAACCCAAAGCGTTGACCTGTAATAACGGAATCATTTTCTTTTGACCAACAAACAATTCTCCGAGCAATCGTTCCTGCTATCTGCACAACACCAATCTTACCATGTTTGCTATCAATCACCATCCCATTACGCTCATTAAACTGGCTAGCCTTATCAAACTCTGCATTATTAAAACGTCCTGGACGATAAACTATAGACTCCACCGTACCACTTATAGGTACACGGTTAATATGGCATGAAAAAACATCCATAAAGACCGAAATACGGATCATCTCTTTAGGTCCCAACCCCAATTCTTCAGGCGGAATACATGGCTCAGCAAATGAGATACGCCCATCAGCAGGAGATATAATCCAATTCGAATTCAAAGGAATTACACGATTGGGATCGCGGAAAAAATATATACACCACACCGTAAGAATAAGACCACACCAAAACAAGGGACTCCATACCCAACCAAGAATGAGCGAAATAATAAAAAACGCTAAAATAAAAGGATATCCCTCTTTATGGATTGGTGTAAAACTATTATGGATAGATTGTAAAATACTCATATAATTTCCTATTCATAGTGTAACTTAAGACAAGTCATAAATCTTTTTGTTCCTCCTTATTTGCTATCAATCACTCCAATATAAAGTTATAGGTCATATTTTGCGCAACTTATTTTTTACGATTAACAACACCTGCCTCACCTTCTTCACGTATTTTACGTAATTTTTCTTCAGCTTGTGATGCTTCAAGCTGTTTGTTCCACATTGAAGCATATAAACCTTTCTTGCGTAAAAGCTCTGCATGAGTTCCATTTTCAATAATACGACCATTTTTGAGAACCAAAATCTCATCAGCATTTATCACGGTAGAAAGACGATGAGCAATTATCAATGTCGTACGTCCACGACTTACAATATCCAATGCTTGCTGAATGTCCTGTTCTGTTGCCGTATCAAGAGCTGCAGTTGCCTCATCCAAAATAAGAAGCGGAGGAGCCTTCAACAATGTCCGTGCAATAGCCACACGTTGTTTTTCACCACCTGATAACTTGAGTCCACGCTCACCTACTATAGACTGAAAACCTTCCGGAAGCATTTCAATAAACTTTGATATCTGTGCCATTTCAGCAGCTTTGCACATCTCTTCATCCGTAGCACTTGGACGCCCGTAGCAAATGTTATATGCAATTGTGTCATTAAATAACACAGTATCCTGTGGGACCATACCAATTGCTTCACGTAAACTTTCCTGTGTTATATCACGGATATCTTGCCCGTCAATTGTGATGGAACCCGCATCAACATCGTAAAAACGAAAAAGTAATCGGGAAATTGTCGATTTACCAGCACCTGATGGACCAACAATTGCAACGGTTTTACCTCTAGAAACCTCAAAATCAATTCCTTTAAGAATCTGGCGATCTGAATCGTAAGAAAATTTTACCTGATGAAACCGAATAGTCCCCCCCTCTACAACCAATGGTTTTGCATCTGATTTATCAATGATTTCCTGTCTAGCATCTAAAAGATCAAACATAGCTTCAATATCAGTTAAACCTTGCCGAACATCACGATAAATTGAGCCAATAAAATTCAGCGGAATGGAAAGCTGTATTAAAAGCGCATTAATAAAAACAAAATCTCCTAAAGTTTGTGTCCCACGGGAAACTTTGTAAGCTGACATTAGCATCAGAATAGTCATTCCAATACCAAAAATAAGAGCCTGACCAAAATTAAGCCAACTTAATGAGGTCCAAATTTTTGTTGCTGCTTTTTCATAATTGGCCATCGAAGAATCAAATCGACGTGCTTCTAGATTTTCATTGCAAAAATATTTGACTGTTTCAAAATTCAAGAGAGAATCAACAGCACGTATATTTGCCTCGGTATCCGCTGTATTCATTTCTTGCCTAATGCGAATACGCCAATCACTCGCCTTAATTGTGAACCAAGTATATGAACCAACCATTATCACAACTATGAATACGTAATACCATCCATAATTTATGCAAAATACAAGTGCTGTCAGAATAAATTCTAAAACCGTTGGAAACGTATTGAGAATCGAAAATCGAACAACAGCTTCAATTCCCTTTGTACCACGCTCAATTACACGAGAAAGCCCACCAGTTCGCCTTTCTAAATGAAATCGCAAAGACAAACCATGAATATGCACAAAGGTCTTATAAGCTAACTTACGAATAGCGTATTGACCAACGGTTGCAAACAGGGAATCGCGTAACTGGTTTAATGCAGCTTGAACAATACGTGCAACATTGTATGCTAAAACAAGCATGATCGGAATAACACAACTAGATGATCCCCACAGGGACATCTTAAAGCTTACATCAAGTGCATCAGTAGCATATTTAAAAAAATAGGGTACCGATACAAGAATGAGTTTGGCTAAAACAAGATAAAATATTGCCCATATAACCCGCACTTTTAGATCATGCCGCTCTACCGGCCATATATAAGGCCACAGATTATAAATTGTGCGCAAAGTCTGTCCTGTATCTGACGATACAGTTTTCATTATTTCATCGTGCTTCATAAAGTCCTTACTTTTTTATCACCCACTGAATAGCCACTACACCCCTCTTGTTGCTTATAGATTACATTCTCGTCTCCATATGCTCATCATAAACAACACGTAATATTCTTTGAAATTAGACTGTTTTTGAAAAAGGGACAAGAAATAATCCTTTATCGAGTTTATTATTTGAATCTGTACGCTCATACCATTCTGCTGCAAATAAGCTTTCAACTTTTACATGTTTCTTTTTCAATTCTGCTTGAAGCCATGTCTTTGATTTGCCAATCTCTTTAAGACCATTATCGAAAATTTCACCATTTTGCACTAAAATGACAGACTTCTTACCTTCCTCTTTTTTAATAACAGAACAATCGCCATTGGTTTCTAACTGAACAAAAGCTGCTTCATTTAAACTACAGCCCTTAATACGTAGCATTGTAATCAAATCATTGACGCCGATACCCAAACTTTTAATCTTATCCATTTGAAATACACCATCTAAAACTAATGTCGTGTTTCGTCCTGCAATGAGACGACGAAAAAAAACTGAATAGCGTGCAAAAAAATTAAGAGAGGTAACTAAAGCCTGCCAAATACACAAAACAACTAATAATTGGATACTGCTAATGTTCGGATTATAAATCACCCCTCCAATAATACCTCCCATGACAAAATTGCTGACTAAATCAACTGGTGTCATTTGGCTAAGACTTCCCCGCCCTGTTGTTCTTAAAATTAAGAGAAAGGCAATAAGGCCCACCGCAAGCTTAAAGGCGACATACCCATAACTATATACAAATTCCATTATATTCTCCCTTTTTATGAGAGCTTCTGGGATAGGGAAATTATCATTACTTTACTTCCCACATGGTCACACGTTCACCGGTCCGTGGGTCTTTTTCGTCTTTTAAAATAATCCCCTTAGCTGCAAGCTCATCACGAATTGTATCCGCAGCTGCCCACTCTTTATTATGGATAAGTCGCATCCTTTCGGCAATGCGTTGATCAATAATTTTTGGATCAAGGGAAGATTTTCTCATAAATAATGGACAATTTACGTCCCGAATCCACTCTTGACAAAACAGTCCTAATAAACACATCCCATTTGCCAGAGAGACAACATTGCCTGTTTTATAAAATTTTCGTAAAAGAGCAAATACCTTTGGAGTATTAAGGTCATCACTGAGGATATCTACTAAATAATTATCTATCGTTTCATTATTTTCCAAACTCTTCCTTTCACAACGAAGCAATTCATACCAGCGATACAGCTCACTACTGGATTGTATTAAACGCTGAACAGTCCAATTTAATGGTTCACGATAATGCGTTTGTAACATTGAAAAACGTGCTGATAAACCTGCCCAACTTTGTTTTATTTCATTTGTTAAGGCTTCATTAAACTCAAAAAAATTCCCCTCTAAAATAGAACGAATCGTGATGAAGTTGCCAAGGCTTTTAGACATTTTTTTACCTTCAACCTGCAAAAAACCGTTATGCATCCAAAGATTAGCCATTCGCTCAGTTCCAAAAGCTGAACAACTTTGTGCAATTTCATTCTCATGATGAGGAAAAATTAAATCAATGCCACCACCATGAATATCAAAAATATTCGCTGTTGGGTTATCACAGTCCAAACCACCACCATAAGGTGCTAATAATTTTGCCATCGACATTGCAGAACATTCAATATGCCAACCCGGACGCCCCAAAACAGAAATTCCTGCTGGGGATGCCCAACCTGGCTCTCCATCCATAGAAGGCTTCCACAAAACAAAGTCCATTTCCTCTCTTTTATAAGCAGCAACCTCAACACGTGCACCCGCTCTCATTTCTTCTAAAGAGCGTTTTGCAAATGATCCATAATGAGGATGGTTTTTGATGCTGCTTACAGAAAATAATATATGATTTTCTGCTTTATAAGCGTACCCCTTTTCAAGCAACCTTTCAATCAAAGAACGCATTTCCTCTAAATGATCAGTTGCGCGTGGTTGACTTGTTGGCAATAAACAACCAAGTGCTACCGTATCTTGTTGAAATTGGGCATATGTACGCTCTGTCAATTGACGAATAGCTTCGTTAAGCGCGAGCTCTGGATACTCGCAAGCTGCTCGTGCATTAATTTTATCATCTACATCTGTAATATTACGCACATATATCACATAATTATTGCCGTAAACATGACGCAATAAGCGAAATAAAACATCAAAAACAATAACAGGACGTGCATTACCTATATGCGCATAATCGTAAACCGTCGGACCACAAACATAAAGACGTACTCTTGTTTTATCGATTGGTGTAAAAATTTCTTTCTTGCGTGTAAGCGTATTATAAAATCGCAACTCTCTCATCACTATACTCCCTTAGCGATATTATTCACCGCCCTTCTACCCAAGATCATCGCGTTATGCGATTTAAGTTAAAATTTTTATAGTATCTTACATAAAATTCTCCTAACTACCTCAGTTCAATTAGGATGTCTCCACAATCTGTCACAAAAATAATCTCTTTCATTTGACTGGGTAAGAGTATTTTCTCAATAAAGTCCATACTCTTTACTTGAGAAAGATTATCATAGAAGAAAATCTTCAATGCACAATATGCTGTAAATTCATACGAAAAATGGATCGTATATAGAAAATCTGATTTTGTAGCCATACAAACCCTAGCAAAACTTTCAATATCTCTCCATTGTACTTTCCTTATCCTCTTTCATGCCCTAGATTTTATACTATGACCATTACTGGTAATGATGCATAAGTATTTTTCACGCTATTTTATTTGCTATTATGATCGTGGAAGAATTTATTTAAAGAAAGTCATAAGAAATAATGCGCATTCTATTGATAATATTCATTATTTTTATATCATTTTCAACTTCTATACCAACTTTTGCACAACAATCGCCACCCTATGAAAAAAAATTGTTACGGCTGGCAGAGATTTTGGGATCTCTACATTTTCTACAAAATCTTTGCAGTACTCCAACAAACCAGTGGTATAATTACATAGGTGCACTGATTGAAGCAGAACAACCAATTCCACAAAGACGTGCTTATTTTTATGAAGCCTTTAATGAATCTTATCGTGCTTTCTCAGAAAATTATCATCATTGTACGCAGTCAGCAATTGAAGCAAGCCAAAGATACATTAAAGAAGGCAGTGCCTTATCCGAAAACATTCTTACCCATTTTAGCAATTCACTTGTACAAAATACCAAACCTTCAATTTCGCAATCACAATACGATCAATAAACCAATTCTGATATCAATAAGGAAAATGCTGAAAAACCCATATTTTATTCCATAAAATCGCCACGCATATTTTTTAATGCGCAAAGTCATTTCATCAAGTTTACCACTTTTAAAATGATTATACCAAAGATTCTAAAAATTTAACGGGTTCGCCCTGTGCAGGTGTTACAATTTCACCTTCCCACATAACACGCATACCACGAACAATAGTTCCCACAGGCCAACCTTGAACCTTTTTACCATCATAAGGTGTCCAACCAGCGCGCGAACCAATCAATGCATTCGTAATAATTTCTTTTCGCTTAAGATCAACAACAGTCAAATCAGCATCATATCCCACAGCAAGACGCCCTTTACAGCTTATACCAAAAATACGGCTCGGACCATGCGAAGTGAGATCAACAAAACGTTCAAGGGATATCTTCCCTGCATTGACATGTGTAAGCATAATTGCTGCTGTTGTCTGCACACCTGTCATCCCTGAAGGTGAAACAGGATAAGACCGAAGCTTTTCTTCAAGCGTATGAGGAGCATGATCAGAGCCTAAAACATCAATAATACCCTGCTGAACACCGTGCCAAAGAGATTCACGATGGCGGCTCTCACGAATCGGTGGGTTCATCTGAATTAAAGTGCCGAATTTTTGATAATCATCAGCAGTCAAAGTTAAATGATGTTGTGTAACTTCAATCGTTGCTACATCTTTATGGTTTTTTAGAAAATCAATTTCTTCCGCAGTAGAAAGGTGCAGCACATGAATACGTGCCTTTGTTTCATGTGCGATTTTCACTAAACGCTGTGTACATTTTAATGCTGCAATCTCATCGCGCCAAACCGGATGTGATGATGCATCCCCCTCAATACATAACATTTTACGCTCTCTGAGCCTTTCCTCATCTTCAGAATGAAAAGCTGCACGACGTTTTATATTTTTCAAAATAAGACGTACACTTTCATCATCATCAATCAAAAGATCACCCGTGGAAGATCCCATGAATATTTTTATTCCAGCAACACCCGGAAGTCTTTCTAGATCTGCCAGTTCATGAGCATTTTCACGCGTTCCTCCAACCCAAAATGCAAAATCACAATGCATCCGGTGAAATCCGCGTTTAATCTTATCGCTCAATGCTTCTTCTGATATGGTCAGTGGGTTGGTGTTAGGCATGTCAAAAACTGTTGTAACCCCTCCTAAAACCGCAGAATAGGAACCGCTTTCCAAATCCTCCTTATGTTCATTACCTGGCTCGCGAAAATGAACTTGACTATCAATGATACCTGGTAAAATATGAAGTCCGATGCAATCAATAACCTCACCAGCAGAAACACGCGAAAGATCACCAATTTCAGCAATACGCCCATTCGTAATACCAATATCACGCTTGCTACTTCCATCATGGTTTACAACTGTTGCACCTTTTAAAATTGTATCAAATATTTTACACATAGCCACGCTCCTTATATATCCCTTCTTTATCGATTATGTAACTTTCGGTAGAAAGGCAAGAACCATGATAAAAAAACAAAATGCTATTTCTTTTACAAACCGTAAAATTATTAAAGTTACGGGTGAAGAAGCAACAGATTTTCTGCAAACTGTTATCACAACAGACGTGAAAAAAATAAGCCCACAAGAAATTTTCCCAGGAGCCCTCTTATCCCCACAAGGAAAAGTTATGGCTGATTTTCTTATCAGCAAAATAGATGATGGTTATCTCATTGATATCATTGCACCGCTCGCGGATAGCTTCCAGAAACGCCTCCTGCTCTATAGGTTACAAAAAAAAGTGGAAATTACACAACCATTACAATGGCTTGTTACTGTTTCTTGTAATAATGAATTAGATAGCTTAAATTTTGATTTAAGTTTTATTGATAAACGATTTCCACAAAAAGAAAAAATAATACGAATCTATGGAAAAACATCTTTTTTTGCTCCAGAATATCATGACAATTGGAATCGATTGCGTGTTCGTTATGGAATTGCAGAAAGCGATCAAGATTATGAGATAGGGAAAATCTTTCCTCACGATATTAATTACGATCAAATCGATGGACTCTCATTCAACAAAGGTTGCTATATCGGACAAGAAATTGTTTCACGAATGCATCATCGCCGTACAGCACGTCGTCGCATTTTAATTGTTAAAAGCCAACATGAATTAGCCTCAGGCTTAAATGTTGAAGCAGGAACAAAAGTACTTGGTTGCTTGAAAACATGTTCTAAAAATGAAGCGCTCGCATTAATGCGTATTGATCATGTCAAAGATGCGATAGATAACAATATCCCATTTACAGTAAAAAATGTTCCTGTCACCATAAGCATTCCTGAAAATATGAGTTTTACCTTTCCTGAAAATACCTTGGAAAACCACTAATGGCTAAAGCTGAATTAACACAAAAAGGAGAAGTCCGCGCTTGGCAAAGAATGCTTTCTGGCAGGAGACTTGATTTGCTAAACCCTTCCCCTTTTGATATTGAAATAGAAGATATTGCCCACGGGCTTGCCCGCGTTGCACGTTGGAATGGACAAACGCAAGGAATGCATGCCTATTCTGTTGCACAGCATTCACTTTTGGTAGAAAAAATATTTCAAAATCTTTGTCCTCAATCACGTAGTAATGAATGTCTATATGCTCTTCTTCATGATGCGCCAGAATATGTTATTGGTGATATCATTTCACCTTTTAAAGCTGTCATAGGGCAGCAATATGAACTCATTGAGAAACGTATACAGGATGCTATCCACATGCGCTTTTCTCTCCCCGTTAATCCCTCCAAAAAACTCTTAAAAAAAATCAAACAAGCCGATCGTATTGCCGCATTTTATGAAGCTACTACACTTGCCGGATTTAATACAGAAGAAGCTCTTCGCTATTTTGGTTCTCCAAATAATATTTTACCCGATGATCTCGACTTACAACCATGTTCTACACAACAAATTGAAAATGCTTTTTTAATCCGCTTTAATAACCTTGACACTCAAAGACCAGACTAATGTTCTCCTTGCATCATCTATTCTTTATTGTGCTCATTAAAAAATAAATTTATTCAATTATCGTTGTCTTCTCTTAACATTTCTCTTGGATGCAATCATTAAAAGAATAATTTCTTTTCTTCCATCCATTACCCTCTCGATATTCGATGTTCTGCAATTCTGCTTTTATAATAATGCATCGTTTCAATTAGCAAAAACGATGTTATTAAACCTAAATTCTTTATAACATCCTCTCAACAAGAGATGCAAAAACTCATGCATTCATGAAAAAATAATACACAAAAATCATACCACAGACTGAATGCAAACAGGAGAGATATAAAAAATAAACATTCATTACCTAGGATCGATAACAAATGATCACTTATCATGTTTTCCAAATTAAATTGGATTTATTTCAGTTTATAGACTTCCTCATCCGCTGGAAAAGCACGAGAGGTGACATCTTCCGCATAATTCTTGATGGCAGTCTCCATTGCTTGTTCAAGAGTACCATAACGGCGTACAAATTTTGGCACATAAGCACCATAGCCTAACATATCTTCCATAACCAATATTTGCCCATCACACTGGTTAGACGCACCAATACCAATAGTCGGAATAGAAAGTTTTTCTGTAAGCCTTACCGCTAAGGGTTCGACAACCCCCTCCACAACAACCGCAAAAGCACCGGCCTCTTCAATCGCTGCTCCATCAGCTTCAATTTTTTGCCAATCACTCTCTTTGCGTCCTTGTGTTTTAAAGCCACCAAAATGATTTACCGCCTGTGGAGTAAGACCTATATGTGCCATAACTGGAATACCGCGTTTGCACAAAAAATCAATTGTTTTTGCCATAGAGACACCACCTTCAAGCTTAACTGCACCACATCCTGTTTGTGCAAGAATACGTGACGCATTCAAAAAAGCCTGTTCTGGACTTCCTTCATAAGAACCAAAAGGCATATCAACCACCACAAGAGCCCTTTTAGATCCACGGACAACCGCCTGCCCATGCAAAATCATCATATCTAAATTAACAGGGAGTGTTGTTTCAAATCCATATACAACCATACCAACGCTATCACCAACCAAAAGCAAATCACAATATGGATCAGCAATCCGTGCAGTATAGGACTGATAAGCCGTAAGTGAAACAATAGGTTCTTGTCCTTTCCTTGACTGTATTTGAGAAGCGGTTATGCGTTTTATAGTTTTATGTACACTCATTTTCAGTTTTTTCCTGTAATACATATTGATCGATAAGTCTCACCTCACCAAAACGAACAGTGAGAAGTAAAACTGCAGGTCTATCTAATGTTCCTTTCACCACGCATAAAGTTTCCATATCCCGTAAATCTATTGATTCAATGATCGCACGTGTCTCTTGTTGTAAAATAGCGCGAACAATCTTGCACAATTTATCAACCGATCGTTCACCTTGACTATAAAATTTTTCAGCAGCTCGACCACTTTCAGGGATAATTTTGGCAGCTTTACGATCTTCTAATGTTAAAAGCTGATTACGTGAAGAACTCGCTACACCATCTTCCTCACGTAAAATAGGAACTCCAACAATTTCAATAGGAAACGCCAAATCTTTAACCATACGCCGAATGATCAAAATTTGTTGAAAATCCTTTTCCCCAAAAAAAGCCTTATCTGGTTGAACAATGTTAAAAAGCTTAGCAACGACACTGGTCACACCACAAAAATGTCCTGGACGTAATTTTCCTATCAAAATGCGTGATAATTTTTCTACCTTTACAATTGTCTCATTTCCCAGTGGCCACATTTCTTCTACAGAAGGTGCAAAAACATATTCAACGCCCGCTTGTTTTAATAAAGCACAATCGCCCATCAAATCTCTTGGATATTTATCAAAATCTTCATGAGGATCAAATTGCTTCGGATTAACAAAAATAGAAACCAATATTCGATCACACATTGCTCTTGCTTGCTGTACCAATGCAAGATGACCATCATGTAATGCCCCCATAGTAGGCACAAAACCAATCGAAAATCCTAAACGTTTTTCTTCTGCAAGATATTGACGCACTTCCGCAATCGTTTTTAAGATTTGCATTTTCACATTCTCATCATTATGAATTAAATTAATGCTTGTATACGAAACTGCCGTTCAAACAATTGTATCAAATTTATGCGTACTAAAGGCTGTTTCATATCTCGTGGTTCCCAAACATGACGCATTAAAAAAAAGCCTGTTAAAATAAAACCATTTATTATGTCACTAAAATCTATAGGACGTATCGTTCTTTGCACAAGAAATTGTGGTAAAGTTAAGAGCTTTTCTTTCCAAGGATGCCCTGCTTCCTCACATACAGCCCTTCCAGATTTTGGCGAAACATAACAAAGACCTTCTTGACAACCTGTTGCAGCACAATGAGATAAATCAAGACCAAAACCAAGTTCTTCAAGAAGCCGCATTTCAAAACGTACAAGCAATTCTGCAATGACAGAGAATTCATCAAAATTCTGCATAAAAAGGTATAACATATCATATAAAATAGGGTGTGGATCACGCTCAGGAAGAAGACGCAAATGAAATGCCATCACCTGCAAAGCGTAAAGTGCTTCTGGTAAAACAATTAATCGTGCTGCATGTAAATCAAGGGCTTCAATCCGAAAAAGTCCTAAATGTTCGTCTAAACGTGCCCACCATTCAGCCTCAACAAAATTTCCAGGTTGCAGAAGAGCTGCCATACGACGCGAACGTCCCCCTTTTACCACCCCCATATAACGGCCATGCTGACGTGTCATAATTTCAAGAATAACACTTGTTTCACCATATTGGCGCGTACTAAGGATAATGGCTTGTTCTTTCCATTTCATTTTATTTTAAAAAATCCAATCCCATTTCACGGTAACGTTCTGGATCGCTATCCCAATTATCACGCACCTTCACAAAAAGAAAAAGATGAACCTTCTGATCCATAATTTTCATTAACTCTTCACGCGCTGTTTGACCAATTGCTTTAATTGTCTCACCTTTTGCGCCTAAGACAATTTTTTTCTGGCTCTCACGTTCTACATAAATTACTTGATTAATTTTTACTGAACCATCTGAACGCTCTTCCCAGTTTTCTGTTTCAACTGTTGAAGAATAAGGGAGTTCATCATGAAGGCGAAGAAAAAGCTTTTCGCGCGTAATTTCAGCAGCAAGATGACGCATGGGCATATCCGAAATTTGATCCTCTGGATAATACCATGGTCCCTCCTGCATCATTGAACTCAACGCATGAAGCAAATCCTTACAACCAGAGCCATTTAAAGCAGAAATCATAAATGTCTGCACAAACTTTACATGTTCATTAACCTTTGCGGTTAATGCTAAAAGAGACTCTTTAGCAACTGTATCAATTTTATTAATGATGAGAATTTTATCTTGTTTAACATTTTTTACGATATCTAACATAGCACAAACATCATCCGAAAGACCACTTTGAACATCAACTAAAACAAGCAAAACATCAGCGCTCTTAGCGCTTCCCCACGCAGCAGACACCATCGCACGTTCTAATCGCTTGTGAGGACGAAAAACACCTGGAGTGTCAATCAACACAATTTGCGTATTATCATGAATAACAATACCACGGATCAAAGTTCGTGTTGTTTGCACCTTGTGAGTTACAATGGAAACCTTTGCTCCAACTAATTGATTAACCAATGTGGATTTACCAGCATTAGGCATGCCAATAAGCACAACAAAACCAGAACGCGTTTTTATAACGTCATCCATGATTGCTCTTTCCCATTGCTTCCCATACTCCCTCTCGTCGTAAAATTTTTTCAGCTGCCATTCTTTCGGCATATCTTTTAGAACTACCCTGCCCAATCTCTGGTGCAAAACCAGAAATGCTTACTTCTACCATAAAAATAGGATCATGATCTGGGCCAGAGCGCTTTACAACCCGATAATGTGGTTGTGCGCTACCTTGTATATGCGCCCATTCCTGTAACTCTGTCTTAGCATCACGTCGATCAGCATCCATTTGTTTTGCCCGACTTTGCCAATATTTTTGAATAAAAGGCCGAACACTCTCCAATCCTCCATCAAGATATATGACAGCAATCAAAGCCTCTACCACATCAGCGTGCATATTGGTGAGACGACGCCCCTCGAAATTTCTCATCTCAAAACCAACATGAATCATTTCAGCCAATCCCATTTCTCGTGCGATCTCAGCACATGTCTGTGCATTCACTAGGCCATTTAGGCGTACCGATAATTCACCTTCACTTGCCTGCGGGAAAAATTGATACAGCATTTCTGCAATCAGAAGCCCCAGTACTCGGTCACCTAGAAATTCTAGCCGCTCGTAGTTCCCCTGTTCTGAATCTTGTACACTAGAATGTGTTAATGCTCTTTTTAATCTCTCTTCATTTTTAAAACGATGCCCGGTTAGCTTTTCAAGCTGATCAATCATTGGACTCTTCATCGTCGATTCCTTGCTTGATAAGCGGCAAATCATGAACAGTATTGATCAAAGAGAATAAACGACTCCAACGCACATCAAATGGCCAGCGCCAAATCTGCCAAGCGCTTGAACCATTCCTAATAGAGAAAAAAATTATTCTTGCCTGACCAATCAGATTCTCCTCTGGTACATAACCTACATCCAAACGACTATCATCTGAATTATCACGGTTATCACCCATCACAAAATAATGCCCATCCGGAACTTCAAAGACTTTTGTATCGTCAACTTGCGGAATAAAGGCTAAATCAAGTGTATCGTAGCTAACACCATTAGGCATCGTCTCGCGATAAACATCAACAGGGTAATTGGTTTCTGTTATATCAAAATTATCAATCTTTCCCATAAAGCGACGTGAAACTGCTTCATCATTAATATAAAGAACGCTTTGACGAACCTGTATACGATCCCCCGGTAGTCCAACAACACGTTTTATATAATCAATATCTGGATTACTCGGTAAACGAAAAACGACAACATCTCCACGACGAGGCTGAGTTGCCCAAATACGTCCCGAAAAAAGAGGAGGCGAAAAAGGCATAGAAAAATGAGAATACCCATATGAATACTTAGAAACAAAAAGATAATCTCCCACCAACAAAGTAGGACGCATAGAACCAGAAGGAATACTGAAAGGCTGAAACAAAAGTGTCCTAATGAGTGCTGCTAAAAACAGAGCTTGTATCAAAACAAAAATGAATTCAAGAATTCCACCTTTTTCTTCCTTTTTACGCACTTTCTCTCTCATTATAAACCACCTTCCATGACGAATATCATTCACTTTTTTATCATAATGTTAAAAAAACAAAAACACAATTTCCTACACTCTTTATCCATGCGGCAGCGCTTCGATAATGACAAATGCCTGCGCCCACGGAAAATCATCTGTTATGCTAAGATGAATGACAGCGTCATAATGAGAAGGCAATAATTTTTGTAATTGAAGTTGCGCACGATCTGTTAGTTTCATGATTGGTTTTCCAGATGGTAAATTGACCACCCCCATGTCTTTCCACCCTACACCACGAGAAATTCCTGTTCCCAAAGCTTTAGCACATGCCTCTTTGGCAGCAAATCTTTTGGCGTAAGAAGAAGATCTTTTTTGAAGATTATCGGATTTTATCTGTTCAATATCGGTAAAAATACGTTGAACAAAATGATCGCCATAACGAACCAACATTCTCTCAATGCGTCTTATATCAATAAGATCATTTCCAAGACCAACAATCATAAAATATTATCCGATTTTTCTTGCCACAATTTTTTTCTTTTTATAATCTTTTGATAGCGCTTTTGCTGAAAACGAACAATTGCTCTGTAAACGCCTATATAAGATAATCCGCCCAAAATAAAACCTAAAAGGCTACCCCCTAAAAACATTGGTTTCATGATTGAGACCCATGCTCCTTTAAAAAGCAGAGATATATTTGTAAATGTCAAACCATTAAACAAGGCGCGAATTTGTGAAAGAGAAATCTCATTAACATCGCTAAAAAGCGATAAGCAAAAATAACCTACTTTGTAATCAGCCATAACAATCAACAAAAATGTCAGTGGATTAGAAAAAATCGTCCCTATGATTGCTGCGGCAAAATTTGCGCGAAAGATCCAAGAAAAAAATACCGCCAAGACAATATGCATCCCAAAAAGAGGGGAACAGGCTAAAAAAATACCAATAGCAAACCCCAGAGCTACTTTATGCGGCGTCGCTGATATACGCAAAATACGTTTACGTATATAAGAAAACGAACGAGAAAATGAACGACGTGGCCATAACAGAAACCGAAGTCGATTAAAAAAATTTGTTGATTCTCTACGACGAAAAAGCATATAATTCTCAATATATATCTTATGACAACAAATAATCCGTATGAAGCAAATTGATTGCTGGATGTTTTTGCACAAAAATAAAAAAATATAAAGGCACTTAAATATTGCGACTTCCGGGCTTAACCGCTGGAAGCATTGCAAGTTCCGCAGGAAGTGCATCGCTTGCGTAAGATTCTACCTCATATTCAGCAAGTGCAACTAATGGAACACCCACATCAACTTGACCACCAGAACGATCAAGAATACATGCACTTGCCACCACTTCCGCTCCTGCAGCAACGAGAGCCTCGATGGTTTCACGGATAGAAAGACCTGTTGTCACAATATCCTCAACAATAACGATCCGTGCGCCCTTCTTGATTTCAAAACGACGCAACTCAAAAACACCGTTTACGCGCTCTACCCATAGAGAAGGAATACCAAGATGACGTGAAGTTTCATACGAAGGAATAAGACCACCAATCGCTGGACCCACTACATAATCAATTTTTCCTTCAACAGATTTTTTGATTTTTTCAGCCAATCCACAGCATAATTTTTCTGTCAAGTCAGCATGCATAAATACTTTGGCTTTCTGCATATAGATAGCGCTATGACGGCCTGAAGTTAAAATAAAATGGCCTTCTAGGATAGCATCTGCTTGCTTAAAAATATCAATAACCTCTTGTGTATTCATTGCAAAATCTTTCTTTTTCATCCATGAACCCGCTTTACTGTACTCACCGAACCAGCCTCTTTTAACTGAGAAAAAATACGATTTAAATGTTTTAAATCCCAAACTTCCAGATCAATCATAATTTCTGTGAAATCTGGTGCTGTCCGAACAAAAGATAAATTTTGAATATTGGCATCATTAGTAGAAATCACTTGAGTAATTTCTGCCAAAGAACCAGGACTATTAACAGCCAAAATATGTATCCGCGCAGGAAAACGCTCACTCATTTGAGCATCGATATCCCAGCGAACATCGATCCATCGTTCTGGCTGATCATCATACGCCATCAAAGCAGAAGACTGTATCGGATAAATAACAATCCCCGCCCCTGGTTGCATAATACCAACGATCCGATCTCCAGGCACGGCCCCTTCTGGAGAAAATCGTACAGGAATATCTCCACCAGTTCCTCGAATAGGCAATGCTTTGGATTGATGTTTCTTCTCTACAGTTTTACCCTTTTCATTTTCTGGAACTTTGAAAATCATTCCTTGAGCATTTTCAATATTAAACCAACCCTCTTCTCTAGGTTTAAAAGAAGATTTTTGAACCACGCGATGATCTTGATAATCAGGATGAACTGCTTTTATTACATCAGCGGAAGGTAACTCACCACGCCCAACAGCAGCTAAAACGTCTTCCACATCTTTGTGTGCTAAACGTGGTAAAACTTGCTTAAGGATATCTTTTGAAAATTGCTTTCCCATATATTCAAACGAACGCTCAAGTATACGATAGCCCAAACCCGAATATTGTTTACGTACAGCTACGCGAGTTGCTTTACGAATCGCGGATCGTGCTTTTCCCGTTACAACAAGAAGTTCCCACGCCGCTGGCGGAATTTGAGCTTGTGAACGTATAATATCAACTTCATCACCGTTTTTTAATTTGGTCATAAGAGGCATAATACGCCCATTAATTTTTACCCCCACACAAGAATTACCAATATCAGTATGGACTGCATAAGCAAAATCGATAGGAGTCGCACCTTTTGGAAAAGCAATCAACCGACCCTGTGGAGTAAAACAAAAAACTTGATCTTGAAAAAGCTCGAGCTTTGTATGTTCTAAAAATTCTTCCGGATTGTCTCCGTCTGATAAGGATTGTATGGTTTGACGCAACCATGCATAAGCATTGGTTTCATTTGATAATTTTGTAGGTGGATAATGAGAACCATGATCTTTGTAAATAGAGTGTGCTGCAACACCATATTCAGCAACTTCATCCATAGCTGCAGTTCTAATCTGCAATTCAACCCGTTGTCTTGAAGGTCCAACAATCGTTGTATGTAGAGAACGATAATCATTCTGCTTTGGTATAGAAATATAATCTTTAAAACGACCAGGAACCATTGGCCATGTCGTATGAATAATTCCAAGAGCACGATAACAATCATTCACTGTTTTAACAATAACGCGAAATCCAAAAATATCGGATAATTGTTCAAAAGAAAGTGCCTTGCTTTCCATTTTACGAAAAACTGAATAAGGCTTTTTCTGACGGCTTTTAACATCTGCTTTAATACCGTTCTCCCAAAAAAGTTTTGTCAATTCATTTTCAATCCTAGAAAGCAAATCACGATTGCGCTTCGATAATTCAGAAAGTCGATGCGTAATTGTACGATAACCTTCTGGATTTAAATAAAAAAAAGAGAGATCCTCTAATTCCTCACGCATATCCTGCATACCCATACGACCTGCAAGTGGCGCATAAATATCCATGGTCTCCTCAGCAATTCGCCGCCACTTATCATCACGCATAACACCAAGAGTGCGCATATTATGAAGACGATCAGCAAGCTTAACTAATAAGACACGGACATCATCAGAAATAGCTATAAGAAGTTTACGAAGATTTTCTGCTTGTACTGCCTTTTTGGATACTAGATCAAGCTTATTAAGCTTTGTAAGCCCTTCAACCAACTTACCAATTTCAGATCCAAAAAGCTGATCAATTTCTGCTCGTGTAGCGCTCGTATCTTCAATCGTATCATGCAGAAGAGCAACAGCAATCGTTGCTTCATCCAACCGCATATCTGTCAAAATAGCGGCGACTTCTAAAGGATGAGAAAAATAGAGGTCACCTGAAGCACGCTTCTGATAACCATGTTTTTGTAGCGCGTAATCGTAGGCTTTATTTAATAGCGCCTCATCTACGTCAGACTTGTAACGTTGAACACGCCTAACAAGCTCACACTGACGCATCATACGAGTATATCCTTTATCTTTTCACAACCTAACCCTTAATTGAATAGAAACACTTCATCAATAAAAACAAGAAAAATGATCACTATCCCACAATAACATATTCCCCTTGCTGCAATAGAAATTGCTGCAATTAATAATCATCACTTTTCTCTGGAACAACCAAACCCTCTATACCTGCTAAAAGCTCTTCTTCCGACATATTGTCGAATGAACCGCCTTCCTCTTCCAATGATGTACTAAAAACAGTTTCAGTTTCACCTGAATGTGAAGTTAATTCTCTCGCCATTTCTGGCTCATCTACTTCCACGTGCTTCTGCAATGAATGAATAAGATCTTCTTTCAAATCAGCCGGAGACAATCTCTCTTCTGCTATTTCACGCAGAGCAACAACCGGATTTTTATCATTATCACGATCAACCGTAATCTGCGCACCCTGTGAAATCTGACGCGCTCGATGCCCTGCTAAAAGCACCAACTCAAAGCGGTTATCGACTTTATCAATACAATCTTCTACCGTTACGCGGGCCATTTATGCCTCTTTCTTACAGATTAAAAACTTCTTCAGAAGTATATACAATAACCAAAATAAAACACAAGAAAAACAATGCAAGTTATCATATTTTTTATCTAAAGAACCTATTTTAATAAATCTTGGAAGTTTATCAAAAACGCATAATCTATTAAAATCAGTTATCAATGCTGCCATAAAATAAAAGATTCCAAAAGCAACCGATTCAAACAAATAAAATACACTTATCTGATAAAACGCTTTTCTCCTTTAAGGGAGATTCATTCTTAAAAGCTTACAACTATTCAAATTTATTCAAAATCTTTTTTAATAACAATAACCTCATGTATAATGTTTATCCATGTATAATTTTTATAATGAATGTATTCATTATAAAATAAATGGAAATTTTATCCCATTAAATAACATATTTCTTATTCCCTTATTTCTCGAATCAAATACTGTAGGATTTCATTTTCTGCAAAATAATTGGCGACAATTTTATGTTAAATTATGTTATAAAATAACTCATTTGTATTCATTATGGTTGTCTATAAAGATATAATCCACCATACACTTCATACAAAACAACCTAATTTTTATAAAAAGTGATGAATGCCTCCCCATGAATAGCCAATTAACTTCGCTGTGCCCAGAACCACCACAAAATTGCAATTTATGTCCTCGCTTACACGATTTCATTTCCGACTGGCGTGTGAAAGAGCCAAGCTGGCACAATGCACCGGTGCGCCCTTTCTTTCCCTATAAAGGTGCTGCTACAACCCGTCTTCTCATTGTTGGTCTTGCTCCTGGATTACGTGGAGCAAATCGTACTGGACGCCCGTTCACTGGTGATTACGCTGGGCATTTACTTTACTCCACTTTAAAAAAATTTGGTTTTGCTCAAGGCACCTTTGAAGAAAGAGCAGATGATAATCTTGAATTGATTGATGCAGCAATTGTTAACTCAGTTCGTTGTGTTCCGCCGGAAAATAAACCGACTGGTCTAGAAATCAACACTTGTCGATCTTTCTTTTCACCCCTTTTAACAAACCTTCCAAAACTTAAGGCAGTTATCACCTTGGGGACTATTGCACACCACTCAACACTACGCGCTCTCAACGCAAAAATTCCAGCCCATCCTTTTGGACACGGAGCAATAAATAACGTCGGAAAATTACGCATCTTTTCAAGCTATCACTGCTCACGATACAATACAAATACTGGCCGTCTAACAGATGCTATGTTTCATCAGATTTTTGAAGCAGCAAAAGCATACCTAGATCAGTGCTAAAATTTCTTTAGCTTCTCTACCAATAAAGATATATTAATCGTTCCTGCTATCCATATCTTTTTAAAAGTCTTGCTTTTTCACGACCCCAATCACGTTTCTTTTCCGTCTCGCGTTTGTCATGAAGCTTTTTCCCACGTGCAAGAGCAATTTCCAATTTAGCACGCCCTCTTTCGTTAAAATAAAGTTTAAGAGGAACAAGGGTCATCCCTTCACGAGAAGTGGCGTTAAAAAAACGTGCCATTTCACGTTTTGAAATTAATAATTTACGTAAACGACGTGGCTCATGATTAAAACGATTAGCTTGCGTATATTCAGGAATATAGCTATTCACTAACCACAATTCCCCATTTTCAAAGCTAGCATAACTTTCAGCAATATTTGCATGATTAGAACGCAAAGACTTGACTTCTGCTCCTTGAAGGACCAGACCAGCCTCAAGATTATCTAGAATTTCATAATTAAAACGGGCTTTACGATTGTCAGCAATTATTTTTCGTATTGGCGCGTTCTTTTTCTTATTCATAACTTTGTTCAATATTATAGCTTTATTATTATTCTTTAAGGAGACCAGCATGACGTAAAGCTGCATCGATAGTTTTCTTTGTAGTCTCCGCTAACGGAACAATCGGTGAACGAACCCTTTCACTACAAAGCCCTAATTTTGCAGCAGCATATTTAATACCTGCAGGACTTGGTTCAATAAATAATGCACGATTGAGAGGCATCAAACGATCATTTAATTCGAGCGCCGTCTTATAATCACCACGCAAGCAAGCAGCATGAAGCTCTGTACAAAGTTTTGGGGCAACATTGGATGAAACAGAAATACATCCTACACCTCCGTGCGCATTAAAACCTACTGCTGTGCAATCATCACCGGAAAGCTGCACAAAACCCTTGCCACACTTCTCCCGCTGTTCACTAGCACGCTCAATTTTGCCTGTTGCATCCTTCACACCAATGATATTTTTAAAATCTTGGCAAAGGTCTTTCATTGTTTCCACAGTCATATCAATAACAGAACGACCAGGAATATTATAAATTATAATGGGTATAGAAATAGCTTTCGCAATAGAAGAAAAGTGCGTGTATAAACCAAACTGATTAGGCCTGTTATAATAGGGAGTAACCACCAAAACTGCATCTGCACCAGCTTTTTGCGCGTGTTGTGCAAGTTCTACAGCCTCACTTGTACTATTTGATCCCGCTCCAGCAATAACAGGAACGCGATTAGCAACCTGCTCAATGCATAATTCTATAACCCTCTTATGTTCTTCATGGCTTAAAGTTGCTGACTCACCCGTTGTCCCTACAGGGCTTACACCATTAATGCCTTGTGCAACTTGCCACTCAACAAAATTGCAAAATGTTGTCTCATCAACAGCACCCTTATCATCAAACGGTGTGATAAGTGCTGTCACAGCTCCCTTGAGCATAGTAAACTCCCTAATAATATTTTCTTTTTATGTCCTTTATAGATCACCACTAATAGAGCATAATCTTGCTCTATCATTGAAGCAAGATGAATTTCTAGCTCTTATAAAATTTAGCATGTATCTTTTTTACTTCTAAAGATTTCTACATTAACCAGTTTTTTATGCTTCTGTTTTAGAAATTTTGAGTATTTCTAAAAAATAAAGTCTCAAGGCTTTTTCTCTATGCGCGTATCTTCTTACTCCCTTTTTTTACAAACTTCTATTGCACTTATACTGGCAACAACGATTTCATTTTCAAGTGCATATGCACAAACATCGCTTTTGCACAAAACAGTTCCCATCCCCTTGGCTCGCCCTACCTCCCTTGTGATAAAAGAAGAAAGCGCCTCCCCCCTGAGAGAGTTCTCTAATATAACTCATAGCACTCCTACCTTCAAACAACTTAAAGCTGGGCTAGATGCCCTTTCAAACAACGATATTGCAACCACAATAAAGCTTCGCAATTCAATGGAGAAGAACAGCCTTGATCGCCACATCCTGACATGGGCAATCGGTATATCCAGCCAAGCGAATATATCAAGCTCTGAAATATTTCATGCAATAAATACGTTAAAAGGATGGCCAAGTCTCATCACTATGCAACGCAATGCAGAACGTGCTTTTATCAATGAAACCAATTTAGCACAGGTGATCATTCAAAAATTCTCTCATCACCCTCCCCTAACGGCGCAAGGTATGGCTATATTCGCTAAAGCACTTATTGCAACTGGACAAACAGCTCGTGCTCGACAAACCATCGCACCGTGGTGGTATAAAACAAAGCTCAATGCAAAAGAAGAAGAGCTTGTTCTTAAAAATGCAAGTGCTGCATTAAAACCTATCGATCATCTAAAACGTATGCAATTTATGCTTTATGCGTCTCGTTTTGATTCAGCTGAGCGTGTTGCAAAATTAGCAAATGCTCAATCTTTATATCATGCTTTTACCGCTGTCGAAAAAAATGATCCTAAAGCCGCACAAAAATTACGTGCTGTAAAACGATCATGGCAAAAGGATCCTCTCTTACAATTCGCTCAAATTCGACATCTTCGACGAACCGGACAATATAGCGCAGCTGCAACACTCATGATGCAAACACCACGAGAAACATTACGTCTTATGGAACCTCACTCTTTATGGACAGAACGGCGTGCCCTTTCTCGTGAAATGCTCGATTTAAACAAACCTAAAATTGCTTACCAACTCGTTGCAACATATACTGAAATGATCTCTTCATTAGCAGTCGATGCTGAATTCCATGCAGGGTGGTATGCGTTACGGTTTCTTCAAAACCCCAAATTGGCAATGCACCATTTTTCGCGTATTCTCCAATTATCTTCTACGCCTCTTTCTGTATCCCGAGGATATTATTGGATGGGAAGAGCAGCAGAAAATCTAGAGGAACATAACAATGCCCAAAATTATTTTCATAATGCAGCTCGTTTTGGTACAACGTATTATGGTCAATTAGCAGCTTCACGACTTCATCAAAAAAAACTTGATGTCTCTTTCCCAAAACCAACCACCACCGAGAGACAACGTTTCAGCACACGAGAAGCTATTAAAGTTATTCAGCGCCTAGAATCCGCTGGTTACGCTGATTTTGCTAAATTTTTTTATAGAGAACTCGGAAAAAAAATAGATAACCCTGGTGAATTAGCTCTTCTGGCTGTTATGGCAGAAAAAAATGGTGATTATTATACCAGCCTTAAAATCGGCAAAACTGCTGTTTTCCAAGGTAAAAATGTTGGCGCACTTTCCCATCCACTCGGTGCTATACCGTCCTCTGCTAACATTCCTGTAGCAAAAAAAGCACTCATCTATGCAATTGCACGCCAAGAAAGTGAATTTAATCCAACAGCTATATCAAAGGCAGGCGCACAAGGGATACTCCAATTACTCCCTACAACAGCAAAAACGCTTGCAAAAAAATATTCAATCACATGGTCACCCAAAAGACTTAGCAGTGATGCCAGCTATAATGCAACATTAGGTACCTATTTTCTAAGCGAGCAATTGGAACGTTTTAACGGATCTTATATATTAACTCTTATTGGTTACAATGCAGGCCCCCGTCGTGTCTATGAATGGATCAAACGTTATGGTGATCCTCGAGGGCAACCTCTCGATAAAGTTATCGACTGGATTGAACGTATCCCCTATACAGAAACACGTAATTACGTGATGCGTGTTATGGAAAATTATGAGGTTTACAAAGCAAGACTCACAGGGGAAGCAGATATAAAAGTTGACCTTCTTTCCGGACAATGAAAATAGTATATCTTTAACTCACTCTAGGAGTAATTCATGCTGTTTTCTCAACCCACAAACCACAACATCATAGAAATGATCAACATAAGCTATGAGAAAATGAAACTGCTCTCCGTAAAAATCAGCTAAATATTAAGGATACTCTGATAATTTTGTTCACTTTTGATGCTGGGGGGGGAGGAAAAGAACCTACATGTTGAAGTGCTGCCATAGCTAACCGATCAAGTTCTGGATCGCCAGAAGAAACAACAACACGGCTAGAAAAAATACTTCCCTGTTCATGCACTCTAAATTCTAACTTTACCGTTCCTGTTGCACGACTGATACGCTGTCCCACTACATATTTTTTTTGCATTTCTAATTGTGACTGTACCTTTGCCAACCATTCTATTAACAATGCATCTTCACGCGCTGCCCTATCTCCACCCTGACTAGAAATAGACGAACGTATTGATTTTATATTAGAATGTTTTACTATAGGCTTTAACATCGGTACCAGTTTTTTGGCAGGTACTTTGTGCTCTATTTTTTGAGGAAAAGGTTCTTCCAAAGACTTAAGAACCGAAAAATCATCTTTTTCTACATGCTGCTGAAGCTCTTCTGCTTGAACTTCATCCCCTGATTCCAACACCTCTGTCTCCTGTTCTATAAAATCAGGCTGCATCATTTCCGGCTCTGTACTAACGTCCAACAAATCTGTATCGATATCCGGATAGGTAGTCTCTTGTACAAAAGTTAGCATAACCCCCGGTGAAAGCATAGCATTGCTTATACCTGTGTTTCGAAAATAAAACTGTGCTCCCAACATTATATGCAAAGAAAAAGCACACATAAACGCACAAATCCAAAGAGTTAATAACTGCCTCGTATTCGCAAAATTCATAGTTTTTTCCGCCGCTATTTTAAACCTATATTGATATTAAACTGCATTAAAACAAGCTCTTTAAGAATTGCAACTTTTTTCTTGACTGATTTTATCATGTTTAATATGTTTTCTCTGTGGTTTTACGCTGAAGTTAAACCGCTTTTGCTCAGCTGGCTAGCTTGTTGTCAGAAGAGTGGGTGTTTTTTATGTAAAGTTTTAGAGAGGGGATTTTAAAAGAAAAGGTTATAATGTGTTATGCGAATAAGACGAGAGAATATCCATAAAAGCTGCGTGATTTTAAGCGCATTATCGGTCTGTATACCTTCATTGGTTTTTGCGCAAAGCAGCGACAACAATAGTGTAACTGAGCTAAAACCAATTGTTATTAAAGGAAAAAAAATAGAAGAACGTTCAGATTCAGTAACCATTCTCACTAGTCGTAAAACCTCTGAGGATATTCATGCGAAACAAATAAATGATGCCCATGATGTTAGTCGTCTTAATCCGTCTGTGACCTACAACACAAGCAATAGCAGTTTTGTGCTTCGTGGTTTAGATGCAAATCGTGTTCTCACAACAATGGACGGAATTGTCATTCCATGGTTTTCAGATATAGTGCGTGGAAATAGTGGAAATACAACTTTTGACTTTGGAGCACTTTCTACGCTCGATATTATTCAAGGGTCGGATTCTAGTCTTTATGGATCCGGTGCACTAGGAGGAGTTATTGCTTTGCGGACCCTTAATCCTGAAGACCTCATTACTGGAGGAAAGAATTGGGGTAGTCTTATAAAAAGCGGTTACCATTCTGTTGATAACAGTTGGCGTGTAACTCAAGCTTTTGCTATACAGAATTATAATACATTTTTGCTTTTCCAAGGATCTTATGTAGAAGGACATGAGCGTAAAAATATGGGAACTGTAGAAGGGTATGGAGAACGTACGCGCAAAAACCCTGCTCATTATGATAGAAATAATTTGCTCTTTAAGATTCATCAATATTTTAATGACAATCATCGTCTTGGCTTTGCAGCAGAGCGTTTTGGTTCTAGTAAAAACACGCATGTATTGAATGCCTCTACCAGATATGCCCTAGGTTCCGTTTATGAGGAAGATCATAGACAGCGTGAACGCCTATCTCTTTCTTATGATTATAATGGTGACGGTGATGCATTTTTAAATGCATTTCATGGACAAATTTATTGGCAAAGACAGTCGAATAACAATGTTATGAGTGGTTTTCGTGTCCGAGCACCAGAAGGAGACTATTTAAGAGATAATTTAGTACGTAATAGCAATTATGGTTTAAATGCTCATGTTCTCAAAACGGTCGATATTGGCTCTGGAACCCACACATTAAAGTTTGCTACCAATGTTTTGTCATCCGAATTTCATCATTATATGTTAGGTAAAGACAATTGTCATTTGAAAGAAAATGCACAAGGATGTGCTTTCTTGCCTGCTAATAGATCAGAATCGCCAGATACAAAAAGTTACAATTTTGGACTTGTCTTTGAAGATGAAATTGCTTTGGTTAATAACCACTTTCGTGTAACACCTGGAGTTCGTTATGATTGGTACAAACATAGCCCTCAAAAAACTCCTTCTTATGAGAAAGCATTAGGTTCTAGCGAATATCCTGCAGAAAGAACTGGTTCACGTTTTTCTCCTAAGCTACGTATGGAATGGGATGTTCGTGATCAAGTGACACTCTATACTCAGTGGGCACAAGCTTTTCGTGCGCCAGGAGTTTCAGAACTCTACCTTTCTTACACTAAGCCTTCTCTTTATTATGTGAAGGGAAATCCTGATCTTCTGCCAGAAATCAGCAATGGGTATGATGTCGGTATACGATATGGAAATGGAAATTTTGGTGGTTCTCTTAGTGCCTTTTCCAATCGATATAAAAATTTTATAGATACTATAGATAAGGGCCCATCAGGAGAATTTAGATTTGCACGTCGGCATTATATAAATCGTTCACGTGTGCGTATTTCCGGCGTTGAAGCAAAGATGCATTTTGCTCTTTATAGTGGAATCCATAGCAATCTTGCTCTTTCCTATTCTCAAGGAAAAGATCTTGATAACAATGAATATCTTAACTCAATTCCAGCTTTGAAAGCGATTATCGGTTTAGGATACGCTCAAAAGTCTTGGGGAACAGATGTTGTGCTTACATTGGCAGCTAAACGTGACAAAGTTGCTAAAAAATCTGATTACCAAAAAAATCCAGGATATAAAGTTGTCGATATGTCAGGCTGGTGGAAACCATTTGGTGAAAAGGGACCGGTTATAAGAGCTGGTATCTATAACCTTTTTAATGAAAAATATTGGAATGTATCAGATCTTCCTTCCAGTAAAAGTACAACACCAAAGGATTATTACAGCCAACCTGGTCGTAACTTTAAAGTGTCGTTTGTGCAAAAGTTTTAATTTCTTCTGCTTAATGACTTAGACCAATAGAAAATTGTATAATAAAAGGATAAATTTTTGTATCTCTGTTCTCTTCGTTCTTTGAATCATAAAGACTTAAAAGGAGAACTTTATCTATCGGTTTTTGGTTGTTTCGCTGTTAATAATAAGGGCTCATTTAATAATCGGTTGAACCACTCATTAAAAATAGTTCAACCTTTTGCCTTGAAACGGTAAAATTTTGAAAGTTAACTCTTTTAACGTAACATAAGGAAAATATAAGGAAAGTCCATGTCATATACAGCCGAAATGATTATCCGCTTGCGGGAAGAAAAAAAAGAAATGCGGAACCGTGATTTTGCAATCTCTGTTGGTATCTCTGAGGCAGAGCTTATTGCTGCCTATTGTACAATTGGAAAAGCAAAAAAACTCCAAACTAATGTTGCTACTCTCTTAGAAAGTGCTCCTCTTCTTGGAACAGTTATGGCGTTAACACGCAATGAATATGCTGTTCACGAAGTAACAGGACATGTTGAAAAAGTCGTTCAAAATCAAAATGTCCCTATAACACTCGGTGAAATTGATTTGCGTATTTTTGCAAAACAGTGGAAATTTGGTTTTGAATATGAAATGACTATTCTTGGAAAGCCTACAAAAAGTCTGCAATTTTTTGATCAGTATGGTGTTGCTATTTTCAAACTCTACTCTCAAGACACAACAGATATGGAAGAGTGGAGTAGGCTTGTTGAAAAATTGCTTGATGAAAATCAATCACCTAATCTTGAAGTCCTTCCTATTCCGACTTCAGTTCAACAGGATAAAATAGAATTGGATGTTGAGAAATTCCGTGATCGTTGGCGGAATATGACCGATGTACACCAGCTTCATAATATTATTTCTGAATTTAAAATTAATCGACGCGATGCTGTAAAATATGCTGGTCGTGAATTTGCCAATGAATTAGAGGTGGAAGCTGTTGAAATGATGCTTAACCAAGTTGCGCAGCAAGAAATACCTATTATGTGTTTTGTTGGTAATAGAGGATGTATCCAGATTTTCAGTGGGCAAGTTAAAAATATTAAGCAGATGGGACCATGGCTTAATGTTCTTGATCAAAAATTCGACCTACACTTACTCATTTCTGGTATTGATAGTGTATGGTATGTTCGCAAACCTACCCGTGATGGTTATGTCAGTTCACTCGAAGTTTTTGATAAAAATGGTGAGATGATTATACAATTCTTTGGTTTACGAAAGGAAAGTCAAAAAGAACGTGAGGATTGGCGCTCATTATTGAACAGTCTTCCTTCGTGTCAAAAAGCAGTAGTCGCTTAGAAAGGTAAAGTTGAATATGCTTATACTTTTTTTGCGCAAACTATCAAATTTTTTTCTTGTATTTGTACTGTTTTCTTTTTCTACTTTTTCTTATCAAGTGATTGCTGAACCTGTGGAGCATTTTCCTGAAAATGCACGGATTGTTTCTATTGGTGGATCTCTTACAGAAATCGTTTATGCATTAGGAGCCCAAAATCAGCTTGTTGCCCGTGATAGTACAAGTGTTTATCCGCAAGAAGCACTCAAACTTCCTGTACTTGGATATATGCGTGCGCTTTCACCTGAAGGGGTTTTATCACTTTCTCCAGAAGGTATATTACTCGTTGAAGGAAGTGGCCCTGCCTCAACAATTGACATTTTAAAAAAAACTTCGATCCCTATAGTGATTGTGCCAGAAAATTATTCCCGTGAGAGTGTGATAGAAAAAATTCGGATCGTTGGTCAAGCCATTCATCGTGAAGCGCAAGCTGCTGCATTAATTAAGAAAGTGAGCCGTGATTTTGTAGATAATGATGCACTTTTATCAAAAATAACAAAACAAAAACGTGTCCTTTTTGTTCTATCCGTGCAAAATGGACGCGTTATGGCATCTGGAACAGGTACAGCTGCCGATGGTATGATAAAACTTTCAGGTGGGATCAATGCTATCACTGATTATAAAGGATATAAACTCCTTAATGGTGAAGCATTATTGCAATCAAACCCTGATGTTATTTTGCTTGTAAAGCATCGTGAACAATCTGCTAACCTTGAAAAGATTTTAGCTATACCAGCAGTTCAAGCAACAAATGCAGCAAAAAATCACGCTATTAAACAAATGGATGCTATGTATCTCTTAGGTTTTGGTCCACGCACTGCTGACGCATCAAGAGATCTTATTAATATACTTTATGGTACAAACCAAAATGGTAAGAGCTGATAGAAATGGCAGATCCAATATCCACTGTATGTGCCCCTGAAACAAAAGATAATGGAGCAAATCGTGCAACTTTGAAAAAGATTGTAGTATTAGGCCTTATTATACTCCTGATCTTCAGTATTTTTAGTGGACTTTTGAATGGGCCTTCCAACGTTTCTTTTTTTGATTTCCTTCACGTAATGCTTACACAAGATTTTTCCGTAAGCAGTAAAACCCGCGATTATCTTATACTTGTTGATATTAGATTTCCTCGTGTTATCTTGGGATTATTGGTTGGATCATCATTAGCTGTCTCTGGTGTTCTTATGCAGGGGCTTTTTCGTAATCCTCTTGCAGATCCTGGAATTGTAGGTGTGTCGGCAGGGGCGGGTCTTGGTGCTGTTTTAGCGATTGTTGTTGGTATTACCTTTCCTGCTTCATTAGCAGTTTTTCTAGAGCCTTATAAAGTTATTATAGGTGCCTTTTTGGGTGGACTTTTATCAACAATCCTTCTTTATACAATAGCAACGCATCATCGTTTTACTTCTATTGCAACAATGCTTCTTGCAGGTATTGCTCTTGGTGCTTTAAGTAGCGCTGTGGTTGGAACATTAATTTTTATCGCAAATGACCAACAATTACGTGACATTACCTTTTGGAATCTTGGCTCTCTTGCTGGAGCCACATGGTTAAAAGTCTGGATTGTGCTTCCTTTTATTTGTGTTGGTCTTCTTTTTTCACCCCTTTTATCACGAGCGCTTAATGCTCTTGCTCTTGGAGAAGCTGTTGCTGGCCATATTGGTTTCCATATTCAACGCATTAAAAATATTGCTATTTTTCTTGTTGCTTTGATGTGTGGTAGTGCTGTTGCTGTCAGTGGAGGAATTGGTTTTATTGGTATTGTTGTTCCACATATTTTACGTCAGCTGATTGGTCCCGATCATCGTTATCTCATTCCTTGTTCTGCTCTCTTAGGGGCAGCATTGCTTATTTTTGCTGATACCTTTGCGCGTTTAATTGTTGCTCCTGCTGAACTACCAATCGGAATTGTTACAGCTCTTTTTGGCGCTCCTTTTTTCCTTTGGATTCTTATATGTCAACGGGGAACAAACTTTCCATGATCAAAGCAAGCAGTGTCTGCGTTCAACGCGGAAAAAAACAAATTCTTAGCCAGATAAATCTTCAAGCGAAAAGTGGTGATCTTACTATCATTATCGGTCCCAATGGATCTGGAAAAAGCACTTTCGTCAAAGCACTCAGTGGAGAAATTCCTTATAGTGGGAAAATAACTTTAAATAGTCATGAAGTTAGCCAAACAAAAACTTACAAAATGGCAAAAATACGGGCGGTATTTCCACAATCAACAGTATTGGCTTTTCCATTCTTAGTGCACGAAGTTGTGGAACTTGGTCTTTCTGTAAATCAGTTTGCCATTACCAAAACTAAATTGCAAAACCTTACGACAAAAGCTTTAGAACGTGTTGGACTTGCTAACTATAGCAACAGATATTATCATCAATTATCAGGAGGCGAACAAGCTAGGGTGCAACTTGCTCGCGTCCTTTGCCAAATATGGGAGCCCATTTGTGATGGGGTTTCTCGTTGGATGATATTAGATGAACCCATTGCTAGCCTTGATATTCAACATCAGCTTGTTGTTATGGATATTGCTAAAAATTTTGCCCGTTGTGGTGGTGGTGTTCTTGCTGTTCTTCATGATCTCAATCTCGCCTCGCATTATGCAGATAAAATCATCTTACTAAAGCAGGGAAAGATTTATTGTGAAGGAAGCGCTTCCACCGTTTTGACAACCCAAAATCTACGTGATGTTTATCACTGTGCTTTAATCGTTTCTGAAATACCTAAAGAAAATGTTCCATTTATACTGCCTCAAACAGCATTGCACCTATGAGATAGCATATTTAGAGAAGATTTTTTGATTGAACCAAAAACTCAACGATACAATAAAATATATGAATCTCTTCAAAAATCACTGTTTAAAGTAAACAGACTTCCATTAGGATGTTTGTTTATAAATATAATTCAGCATTTTTATATTAAATGAGAGTATCAAATATAACAACATTCTCTTGTTTTTGTTCTGTTCAGAAACAAAAATCACTTACTTGCGCATTATAAAAGAGAATAACCTGCGAATAAAATTGCTTGAAAACACTAAATTATTGTCTCTTATGCACTGGTATTAATATCAAAATTGGAGAACATATTGAAAGTGAAAAAAGCAAATAATCTATTGCATGAAAAGTAACTTCTGACTTTATAATAAAATAAAATGCGCACTTTAAAAATTTACGAAAATTTGACAATATAAAACATGGTAATTCCTATGAGAATAATGAAGTTATCATTGAAGATCTATATAGAATGATGATGATACACGTGTGAATTATAATGCTCTTATTTATGATGCATTCTCAGATAGGTGATAATGCAAAAGTACTCACACTGTTTGCAAGAAAATGCATCTTGTAGAAATCAAAATGTCTTTATGCAATGATAAATAATCATGCTAAAATTGATGACACTGCAAAAAATCTGAAGTGAAATTTATGCAAATACAAAATTCAAAAAAAACAAAAAAAAGATACACTTTGAAATATGTTCCTTAGTGATAAATTTCTCCCTTATTATTACCATAACCATTTGAAGTTGCTGATTGAAAAATCAGCTCTATTATATTTTAAAATGTATCAACTCTAAGATTTAATACTTTTAAAATATCTTAACTTTAAAAGTACACGAACCAGTCGTGATTGTTAACGCGGATTTTCTCCGCATTAACATTCTTATCAAAGATAGATAGACATTTGTCGTTCGATAATTCTCATGACTTTATGGCATAAACAACCGTCGCATTAATAGGTCGTGTTTCTTGCTCACCTGTTGCTGAAATAGTTATATTGTGTGTATGTTTACCAGCTGATTCTGTTGTATTTGTGTATGTTGCACGCGCAAAAATATTGTTAGAAGTACCAATTCCTCCCTTGTCGACCACAAGTCCACTATACTTAAACTGGTGTTTATGTTCACCTGCCGTTCCAATGGTGCCAATATGTGTATGCGACTTTATGCTATCTTTCTGCACATCTGCAAATTGTCTCTTTGCATCTATGCCGCGACCATTATCAAAGCCGCGTAAAAACATACCTCTAAAGTCAGGAACTTTGAAAGTTGTATCACTATCTTTCCCCCATTGATCCCCTATTGCCTGAAATAACTGCGGATAATCTTTACGATTGTAGGTTGCACCATCACATAAAATCCAACCACTCGTCACTTTTTGCATAGCAAATGTAGCAATAAATCCAGGCGGAAAACTTTCTACTTTTAGTGGTGTCGGATTTAATAAATACCAACCGTCACGGACTTTCATTGAAAAGTCGTTATTATATACCATTTCATAAATGCCATCTGTTTGTAACTCACCACCTTCTAATGGCATAATACCTGCATCCGTTGCCTTATAGATAGGCTTTTCCCCTATGTTATTAACAGTTACTGTCGTTGTACCAATATTCGCACCACAAGACTTAAAACGTATGATAATATCATTGTTGTATTGTGTTATAGGTGAAGTTGTATTCAATGTAATTAATGTTGTTTTATCTTCTGCATTAACCGTAAATCTTGAATTAATCGAACCACCACTGTCTGCAAGATATTCACGCACACGCTGCATCATCGCCCGCGCACTATCATTAACAGAACTAGGAGGTTGTCCCTCTGCCCAATTAATGATATTATCCGAATTAGCATTTTCATCAGCCTTTAATGACCAATCGTAAATATTAGACATTATAATCCCCCATTTTCTTAATAATTCTTTTAACAATTTGTCTTCTATGTGCCAGAGTGTTTCCCCACCACTATCATTGGTCGATACATCATTTGCTTCTGTACCCTATACTTACTTATTTTATTTTTCTTCATTCCTCCTATTCAGCAAACTAAAATCATCATATCTTCTTTTCATAACATCAGCATCAATGCCTTCATTGATAAGGGAACTATCTCATCTTGCATTACTTGCCCATTATTGCTCTGTAGTGGTTGCATTTCTATTGAGAAATTCGTCTTGTTGAAAATTTCATCAATATTGATCATGAAGCTATCTTATAGCTTTAATATGTGTACTGTTAAATGTGAATTTATCTAACCTAAGAGATTAATAATGTACTTTGATTACTTCGTGAAAACCTCTATTTTTTAGATATTTTAAAACTTTAAGCTTCCTCATAAGCCATATTTTGTATTATCAATACTATGTTTCATCTCTCTACAAAATCACTTCGATTTTCTAACTTTTGGTCGCAAAATTTTTGTAAATTGTTTTTGTGTTTGATCTTTATTTTCTACAATTGCTATATTAAAGCTTTATAAGGGAAACTAAAAGATTTACTTTGAGTTCTTTACACAATCTACCGTGTTTTATTCGCACACAAATATCTTTTCAAACATATCTTATTTCACGAAATTTGTTTCTGAAAATGTTTTCACAAGATCAACATCAACGCCCCTTTTCAAACATTCTTCATTTACGATTTATAGAATACCGCAAAGAATAGGCTCAGCACGCAAATTTCCCGCACTTTGACTTAAATTTGGAGCAAGTACCTCAAACAACCTAAGACATACTCACACATTTTCATCAAATTTAAAGGACATACCCATTTTATACGCTGAAAAATACACCCCCAACGTCCTCACCCTAAACAAAGCTCATACAATTGGCATTAAGAGATAATTCCCCCACCCATCTGCTCCTCTATATTTAGCGCAGACACTTCCTCTCTATATTTTATTATATGTAGAGTTCTTTTGCAAGAGTAATAAAAACTTTTGATAAAAGCGGTAAGATACTCACAAAAAGAAGTTTATGTACATATTTTATATGGTATCAATTTAAGAAATGTAGCAAAATTGAGTAATGATAAGTATCTTTTTTCGGATTTCATCATATTAAACTTCAAAAATTTTTAGCTAAACAGAAAATAGCATGGCATTTTTTGCAAAGAGTGCTAATCGCTAAAAATGAGATTTTGGATCAACTAGAGAGCTGTATAAAAATAGAGAATAATTATTCTTAAAAGCTATAAAAAAGTTTTCAAAATAGTAATATTTTATTGACTTTGCTTTATTTTTATAAATATCTCTTTAATATTGTCGTTATTATCTTATCAGATGAGGCCTATTTTATTTCTAACGAGATATACAAAATCGTTAAAAACATATCTTTGTGATTGACAATAGAGATATTTATGCCAACCATATTCGCACCAACAAAAATGTTTTAAGTGGGGGTGTCGTGCAAATATGATAAGAGATATTGCATTGACTTTTTCAAAATGAAACTTCTTGCGCTTTGTTAGAGAGCTTCTTGCTATAACTGTAATAGTCATATTGCATTCTTTCATTAAAGTGCCCATGATTGATAATTTGAATACATCCTCGTTAACATAACAATCTGTTTTTGAACTATGTGTTTATAAGGAAAAAGTTTGTGCAAAAAAATACTCCATCAATCAGTTGCAATCCCCTTCCCGCCTCACGAAAAATTTATCAACAAAGCCCTTTTTTTTCTGATGTGCGCGTACCATTACGTGAAATTTCATTGACAGATAGCATCAACGAAAAAACTTTAAATGTCTATGATACTTCTGGTCCCTATACCGATAAAGATATAGTTATTGATATTACAAAAGGATTACCAGAAATTAGCTCACCTTGGCTTTCAAAACGTGCTGACACGGAACCTTATCCAGCACGACCAATCAAACCTGAAGATAATGGCTTGACCTACGACAAAGATTCTGCACCAACTTTCGCAAAAAAACACCCTGTTTTGCGTGCCAAAAAGGGCAAAGCAATTACACAAATGGCATATGCACGTGCAGGTATTATTACCGAAGAAATGGAATATGTAGCTATACGAGAAAATGAAGGCTTAACAACAAAAGACCCAAAAAGAATACAATTAAGTAAAACATTTGATGGATCAATACCAGAAATTTACACTGCAGAATTTGTACGCAATGAAATTGCTTGTGGACGCGCCATTATTCCCCAAAATATTAATCATCCAGAATGCGAACCAATGATTATTGGTCGCAATTTCCGTGTTAAAATTAATGCCAATATTGGCAATTCAGCAGTTGCTTCATCTATGGCAGAAGAAGTTGATAAAATGGTTTGGGCTATTCGTTGGGGAGCTGATACAGTTATGGACCTCTCAACAGGACGAAATATTCACAATATTCGTGAGTGGATTATTAGAAACTCTCCGGTTCCAATCGGGACTGTTCCTCTTTATCAAGCACTCGAAAAAGTACAAGGCATTGCTGAAAATTTAACATGGGATATTTTCCGTGATACCCTTATAGAACAAGCAGAACAAGGTGTTGATTATTTTACCATTCATGCCGGATTAAGATTACCATTTATTCCTCTCACTATTGATCGAGTAACAGGTATCGTCTCACGAGGCGGTTCAATTATGGCAAAGTGGTGTTTGCATCACCACAAAGAAAGTTTTCTCTATGAACATTTCGATGAAATTTGTGATATTGCACGTACATATGACATCTCTCTTTCATTAGGGGATGGACTGCGTCCTGGGTCTATTGCCGATGCCAATGATAAAGCTCAATTTTCTGAACTCAAAACTTTAGGAGAGTTAACAAAAACTGCTTGGGAAAAAGATGTACAAGTTATGATTGAAGGACCTGGACATGTACCAATGCACAAAATTAAAGAAAATATAGACCAACAATTAGATCTCTGTCATGAAGCACCTTTTTATACTTTGGGACCTCTTACCACTGACATTGCTCCTGGCTATGACCATATTACCTCAGCAATTGGCGCTGCTATGATTGGATGGTTTGGAACTGCTATGCTATGTTATGTAACGCCTAAAGAACACTTAGGGCTCCCTGATAAAAATGATGTTAAAACTGGTGTTATTGCTTATAAAATTGCTGCCCATGCCGCTGATCTTGCGAAAGGTTTACCCAGAGCACAATTGCGTGATAATGCCCTCTCACGTGCACGATTTGATTTCCGATGGCATGATCAATTTAACCTTTCTCTCGACCCAGAAACAGCTCGTACCCTTCATGATGAAACATTGCCTAAAGAAGCCCATAAATTAATGCATTTTTGTTCCATGTGTGGACCAAAATTCTGTTCCATGCGAATTTCCCATGATATTCGTGAAACAGCAGCAATGCAAAAAATGAAAGATGAAGGAATGATTGCCATGTCTGAGAAATATCAAGAAAATGGTGATCTTTATATAGAAGTTACTCCTACTCAAAGAAAGAAAGCAAACAATTGAAGAGTATTCTTGTCAAAGGTGCAGGTGTAGGGGGATTAACGGTTGCCTTTATGCTACAACAAAAAGGCATTCCTGTTACTGTATCATCTCCCCCTCATTCTCCTATAGGAACAGCCAGCTGGTATGCAGGAGGCATGCTAGCACCCTATTGTGAAAGAGAAAATGCTGAACAAATTGTTGAAGATCTTGGAATAAAAGCCATACAGTGGTGGCGCAAAACACTTCCCAATCTTGTTATACAAAAAGGAACTTTAGTTGTCGCCCCTATGCGCGATAGAGTAGAACTTGAACGATTTGCAATGCGTACACATAACCACAAAACTGTAAATGGTGCAGAAATAGCGCATCTTGAATCAGATCTTGCCGATCGGTTTAACTATGCACTCTTTTACGAAAATGAAATGCATATTGATCCACGCAAAGCGCTTATCACTTTAAAAGAAATTCTTATAAAAAATGGCGCATGTTTTGTCGATGTAGGAATATCTGAAACAAATTTTGATATTATTATTGATGCAACAGGAATAGCACGTTTAGGAAAAGACAAAAATATACGAGGCGTACGCGGCGAAATGCTTCTTGTACGCAGTACAGATATTAAAATTTCTCGTCCTGTCCGTCTTCTCCATCCACGGTTTCCTCTCTACATTGTCCCTCGACAAGATAATATTTTTATGATTGGTGCAACAATGATTGAAAGTGATTTTGATGGCGCTATTTCTGTAAGGTCTATGATGGAGTTACTCAATGCTGCTTATACCTTGCATCCAGCTTTTTCTGAAGCAGAAATTATTGAATCTGGTGTTGGTATTCGACCATGCTATCCTGATAACTTCCCTTCTGTGTACAAACATGATAATCATATTTTTGTGAACGGATTTTATAGACATGGTTTTCTTTTATCTCCAGAAATGGCAAAACGAGCAATAAAATTGGCATTGGAGTAAAGCATGCAAATATTTGTCAATGGCGAAACAATCCAAACTGAAGCCATCACTCTCAGTCTATTGCTTAAAGAATTGGGTTATGAAGGAAATTGGCTTGCAACTGCTGTTAATGCAGAAGTCGTTCCTCTAGATGCACGGAGTCAATTTAGCTTGCATGAAGGAGATAAGATTGAAATTCTAAGTCCAATGCAAGGAGGCTGAAATTATGCTGAATCTTTATGGACATCAATTCTCTTCTCGCCTCATGTTAGGTACAGCTCAATATCCTTCACCAGCAATCCTTCGTGATGCTATTTGTAAATCAAAAGCAGAAATTGTAACAGTTTCATTGCGCCGAGAAACCGCAGGTGGAAAACAAGGTGGACAATTTTGGCAGTTCCTTAAAGAACTTAATATCACATTGCTACCAAATACCGCTGGTTGTTATACTGTTAAAGAAGCCATTACAACAGCAAAACTCGCAAGAGATCTTTTTAAAACCTCTTGGATTAAACTCGAAATTATCGGTAATCCCGATACCTTGCAACCAAATGTTTTTTCTTTAATTGAAGCAGCGCAAATTTTAAACAATGAAGATTTTAAAATTTTTGCCTATACAACAGATGACCTCATTGTTGCTGAAAAACTCTTGGATGTTGGGTGCCAAGTTATTATGCCTTGGTGTGCTCCAATTGGATCTGCCAAGGGACCTCATAATACCGATGGATTGCGTTCTATTCGCGCTTACTTTCCTGATGCTACTCTTGTTATTGACGCTGGAATTGGTCGCCCATCACACGCTGCTGTTGCTATGGAACTTGGTTATGATGCAGTCCTTCTCAATACTGCAGTTGCCAAAGCAGGTGATCCTGTCTTAATGGCGGAAGCATTTTCTAAAGCTGTTCAGGCAGGGCGTATGGGATATAAAGCAGGAATGCTCGAAGCACGTAATATTGCAGTTCCTTCAACACCAGTTATTGGAAAAGCAGTATTCTCATGAAACTGGATCCATTTTACCTTATTGTTGATAATGCTGATTGGGTTGAACGTTTAGTGCCTCTTGGAATAAAACTTATACAATTGCGTATAAAAAATGAAAATTCAAAAACGACTCGTCACCATATTAAGCGCGCAAAAAGTATCTGCGATAAATGGGGAACACAATTAATTATTAATGATCATTGGACCATAGCAATTGATGAAAAATGTAACTTTATTCATCTTGGACAAGAAGATTTAAGCAATGCTGATCTTCCCATAATTCGTCAAAATGGTATAAAAATTGGTCTTAGTACACATGATGAACATGAATTAGATATCGCGTTATCTGTAAACCCTGACTATATTGCGCTTGGTCCTATTTATCCAACAATCTTAAAAAAAATGAAATGGGAGCCACAAGGGCTTGAAAAAATAAAACAATGGAAAAAGAGAATTGGCACCTTACCCTTAGTGGGTATCGGTGGTTTAACCCCAGAACGCGCCATTGATGTTTTACAAGCAGGTGCAAATAGTGCAGCTGTTGTAACCGATATTATTCTCCATAAAAAACCTGAACAGCGTATCCAACAGTGGATAAAGGTGACACAAACATGGCGTTGATGCCTTCTATTCTGATTGTTGCAGGAACTGATCCAACTGGGGGAGCTGGTATTGTTCGCGATATAGAAACAGCAGCACATTTTCAAATAAAAGTAAATTTAGCCATCACTTGCGTTAACGTACAAGATGATAACCACGTTGCTGAAATTTTTCCAATGAGTGAAAAACTTATCGCTGCACAAATGCGTATAGCTCTAGAAGCAAATCTGATAAGTGCAATAAAAATCGGCATGACAGGCAATCAAGAAATTATAACAGCAATTTGCCATGTATTAGAAGAATATCCCCACATCCCTGTTATTTTTGACCCCGTCCTTGTTGCCTCCTCAGGAGGAAAACTAACAACGGAAGAAACCATAGAAATTATAATCCACAAACTTCTTCCTCTTGTTGATCTTTTAACACCAAATAGAGAAGAACTTGCTATTCTCAGCCAAAATCCATTAGCGTCTCATCATGAAGAAGCAATAGAACAAGCACAAAAACTTCTTTCATTTGGTCTACGATCTATCTTAATAAAAGGTGGGCATGCAGATGGACCTCTCGCAACTGATAGCTTCATTGATAAAACTGGGATCACAAATATTTCTACTCCACGTTTAAAAGAAACAATGCGTGGAACTGGCTGTATTCTTTCAAGCACTATTGCTGCACATTTGGCACTCAATCAATCTACGCTTCAAGCCATAAAAAATGCAAAAAAATATATTCACACATTGCTTCTAAACTATAATCAAAATTTTCTCTGAAAACATGAAATTATGTCAAAATTTTATAAAAAACTATTTCTCTATTATCATTTATCTTGAAAAGTATATCTAAAAATTATAGAAAAATATTTTTTTAATAAAAGTAATGTTTGTAAAAAAATATTACTTTTATTGAATATTCAAATATATAAATGTTTTTATTAAATATATTTATAATAATATAAATTTATAAAATAAAATATAAGCATATCTTATAATGCGTATATTTAGTTTTTTATTATGAAATATTTTAATATATCTACAAAAAATAACACCCAAAAAACTTAAAGTGATTATTTACAGTTTTTCTTCCTGATCAAAAGATAAAGAAGTTATAATTGTCTCGTATACGAAATGGCTTACAAATGTAGCATAAAACTTGAAAGATAATATTGTCTGGTCTATTCATAGTAAAATAGATCAGTAGAAAAAATAAGATGTTAAATCAAACACCACACGTAATATCATATGAAGAACTCTTAAACTTTTATAAAGAAAGTGGGGTAGATGCTGTTCTAACAGACTTGCCCATTGACCGCTTTCATCAGTCTGCACTCTTAGAGAAAAAACCAATAAAAGCTGTTCACATTTCTCATAATCAACCAACGCCACCTGTAAATTTCCATAATCATCCACTGCCGAACTCCGGTACAGTACAACATGAATCTTCAGCGAGAGAAATAGCAAAAAGTGCAAATACCTTGGATGAATTAAAATCTGCTCTTCTCGAATTTAATGGTTGCTCATTAAAATTGACAGCAAAAAATACTTGTTTTTCAGATGGAACAGCGGGTAGCCCGCTCATGATTATAGGAGAAGCGCCAGGACGAGAGGAAGATATACAAGGAACTCCGTTTGTAGGAAAAGCAGGTAGGTTACTTAATAAAATTCTCGAATCAATTGGTTTGACAAGAAATGATGTTTACATAGCCAACACTATTCCTTGGCGCCCTCCAGGAAATCGTACACCAACGCCAAGAGAAGTCGCATTATGCCGCCCTTTTATTGAACGACAAATCTATTTAGCACGCCCTCGTATTTTAATAGCGCTGGGTGGCATTGCTACACAATTTCTTACAGGAGCTCAAAATGGTATTGTCCGAACAAGAGGAAAATGGCTCACTTATGAAAGAGAGGACAATATAAAAATACCTGTCATGCCAACCTTTCACCCCGCTTACCTTCTCCGAACTCCTAGTCAAAAAAAACTTACATGGATAGATTTTTTAGAAGTAAAAAACCGCTTAGAGAACCTACTGTAACTTCTTCATTTCACATCCTTTCCTTTAAAATATAAAAACTCTTTCAATTCTTTAATTCTTAAAATACGAATAGGAAAAATTATGCAACAATCAACGACACCCGTTTATCGTCTAGAAGACTATCAACCAACCCCTTATACTATACCAAAAACACAACTCTACTTCTGTTTATCTCCAACAAAAACCTCTGTTACAGCAATATTGTCTATTGAACCTCGTCAAGGAACAAAAGACTTAACACCTCTTGTGCTTTCTGGTGATGATCTTACATTAATTTCTGTTGCTATTAATGGCGAAGTATTGTCCGAGAACGCTTATAAAGCAACTCCTTCACGTTTAGAAATTACAACACCACCAGCAGCTCCTTTTACCTTACAATTGGTTACAGAAGTGAACCCTGAAAGTAACCGCCAACTCATGGGGCTTTATCTTTCAAATGGTATTTATTGCACGCAATGTGAATCAGAAGGTTTTCGTCGTATTACATATTTTTACGATCGCCCAGATATTCTTTCTACCTATACAGTCAAAATTGAAGCAGATTCTCGAACAATTCCTATCTTACTTTCTAATGGCAATCTTGTAGAAACAGGAACTCTTGAAAATCATCGCCACTTTGCTGTTTGGGAAGATCCTTATCCTAAACCATCTTATCTCTTTGCTTTGGTTGGTGGAAATCTTGAGAAGTTAGAAGATCATTTTACCACTGTATCTGGCCGACGTGTCAAACTTGCTATCTATGTGGAAAAAGGAAAAACCAAACGTGCAACCTATGCAATGGATGCTCTCAAACGTTCCATGCGTTGGGATGAGCAACACTTCGGTCGTGAGTATGATCTTGATGTTTTTAATATTGTCGCTGTTTCCGATTTTAATATGGGTGCAATGGAAAACAAAGGGCTTAATATCTTTAATGATAAATATGTTCTTGCAGATCCTGAAACAGCAACCGATCATGATCACAGAAACGTCGAACGTGTCATTGCTCATGAATATTTCCATAATTGGACCGGAAATCGTATTACTTGCCGTGATTGGTTTCAACTCTGTTTAAAAGAAGGACTAACAGTTTACCGTGATCAGGAGTTCTCCTCTGATCAAAATATACGTAGCCTACAGCGAATTGAAAATATAAAAACATTAAAAGCTATGCAATTTACTGAAGATTCTGGTCCTTTGGCTCATCCTGTCCGCCCTCGTCAATATAACGAGATCAACAACTTTTATACCGCAACCGTTTATGAAAAAGGTGCAGAAGTTGTTCGCATGGTGCATACTATTTTAGGCCCCACTCTTTTCCGCAAAGGGATGGATCTCTATTTTCAACGCTATGATGGACAAGCTTGCACAATTGAAGATTTTATTGCCTGTTTTGCTGAAGTTTCTCATAAAGATTTTTCACAATTTATGCTGTGGTATGAACAAGCTGGCACACCCAATGTGGAAATTGACCACCATTATAGTGATAGTGTTTTAACGATTCATGCAAAACAACATATTCCGGCAACACCACAACAAAGCACAAAAAAGCCTATGCTTATCCCTATCGCTTTTGGTCTCATAGGGAATAAAGGAGAATCTCTCACGTATGAATCTGATACAGATATTCAATCAGATGTTATGCTTCTATATAAGGAAAATCAAACTTTTACATTAAAGGGATTACGCGAAAAGCCTGTTCTATCGTTACTCCGAGACTTTTCTGCACCTATTGTTCTCAAAACACCATTCAATGAAGATGAACTAATCTTTCTTGCACAAAATGATAGCAACCAAGTCAATCGTTGGCAGTCTCTTAACCATTTAATAACACAAGCTTTGATTCAAGCTATTCAAGATAAAACGCAAGCAAAAAAAGAGATGCCATCTCCTTTGCTAAAACTTATTGAAAACATCATTAAAGATGAAAATCTTGAACCAGAATTTCGTGCTTTTTGTTTAAGTTTACCGAGTGAGATTGAGCTTGCACATACAATCGGTGAAAATATTGATCCAGATCGGATCCACCATGTGCGCAATCAGTTTTTAGTCTCTATTGCACGTAAGCATCAAGAATTCTTCACGAAAGTTTATGCGCAAATGCAAATCACAGATCCTTATTCTCCAGATACTAAACAAGCTGGAAAACGGGCATTACGGAATATGATACTAGACTACCTTTCACTTGCCGAAGCTCAACCAAACCGTGCTGCCATACAATATGCAACAGCTGATAATATGACTGATCGTATGGCCAGTATCACTGTTTTAGTGCGGCGCTTTAACAAAAGTGAGCAAGCGCAAAATGCTTTAAATGATTTTGAAAACCGGTATCAACACGATCCTTTAGTTATGGATAAATGGTTCTCCATTCAAGCAATGGTTGCTGGATCATCAACACTTGATCAAGTTCAAAAACTCACACAACATCCGCTTTTTTCAAAAGATAACCCTAATCGTGTACGATCCTTGATTGGTGTCTTTGCCTCTAACAATCTAACTGGTTTTAATAGAGTTGACGGCGCATCCTATGATTTCCTTTGCCAAATCATTTTGGAAATTGACAAAAAAAATCCACAGCTTGCCTCACGGTTATTAACAATGACACGCTCTTGGCGACAATTAGAACCTATTCGTCAACAAAAATTTAAAACTGCATTAAAAACAATCGCAGCGACACCAAAATTGTCAAAAGATATAACTGATATTATCAATCGCCTCCTTTCTTAAAGATAAAAAACATTTTAAATCAATATGTTATAATATCACCTATACCACAAGCTACTCAATAATAATTGGTCTATAAACAGGTCATTAAGCATGTTTATAGACCATATGATGCTTCCTTTTTATTTCCACACTCCACTCTCATAAAAATGAAATTATTTTTTCTAAAAAAAGACTGGACAGAAGACTCCTGTTTTGATTCATTGCACTCTATGAGGTTACTATGAATATCGAAGCAAGTTTAAAAATACACTATTCCATAACTAAAGGGTTTAGAAATGGCTAAATTGGACGCATGTAATGCGCCAACAGATAGTGCGCCGACAGATATATATGCCAATCCAAAATCAAGCGCTCAAAATCATAAAGCGCGAGTGAAGTATATCAATCTTCTTTCTGGTTCAACCTATCAAAAGCTTTTATTTATCGAACCTTGGTTACGACGTTCTGTTCCATTGGTAATCATCACACTTCTTATCGTTTTGGCAGCAATTCGTTTCATATCAATCTATGATTGGCGAAATGTGATTGATAAAAATACACGCTCTACCATCACCCTTTTAGCTGCTCATCTTACTAATACAATAGATCAGAATTTACTTTCTGCTGCTCAAAAAGGGAAAGCCGCTGCTCTTTCTCATAATCAGTTACAAGATATCCTTACCAATTTTCGCAATCAAGGGCTTATAAAACTCAACACCGTCATTGCTATAGTGGATCAGAAAGGAAATGTTCTAGCATCATCCAGTCCAGAAATTACTCTAGGAAATTCCTTACAAGACTATACCTCTGAGAACTTTTCTTTGCAATTTCTTGAACAACATGCTGGAATCATAAAGATTATAATAGGCAAGAACACCCCTGCTCTTGCTTCATTTCAGCAAACACAAAATAAGCAATATGGTATCTTCATCAGTGAAAAAACGCAACATACCTATACGGAATGGCAAAAAATTTCCTCGTTAGATATAACCCTATTCATAGGAACTGCCGGTGCTATTCTAGCTCTCCTCTACGCTTATTACAGTCAAATTGTACGAGCACGCAACACAGATCTCATCTCAGAAAAAATTCAAAACCGCATTGATATGGCAATGATGCGTGGACGCTGTGGACTGTGGGATTGGAATATGGCAAGCGGACGTGTTTATTGGTCGCAAGCAATTTATGAAATGCTTGGTTATGTCCCTCAAGATGCCCTGCTCTCAATTTCACAAATCACAGCTATTATTAGCCCAGAAGATGCTAATTTTTTTGATCTTGCCCAAGAATTGATGAGTGGCGAAAAAAAGCATATCGATATTAATGTCCCTATGCGTCATGCCGATGGTCATTATGTATGGATGCGTATTCGTGCCGAAGTAACGGATGAAGAAGAACCCCATTTGGTTGGTATTGCTTTCGATATTAGTGAACAACGTCAACTCGCTGAAGAAACAGCACAAGCCGATCTTCGAATCCGCGACGCAATTGAAAATATTTCAGAATCTTTTGTATTATGGGATTCAGAAGGACGCTTAGTTATGTCCAACAGCAAATTCTGTGAATATGCAGCTATCCCTAAACCGATTCTACAATCAGGTATCCAACGTGCAACCGTCGAAGCTATGGCACGTCCTGCAATCAATGAATATCTTCTCAAGGATGATGGCACCGGTAACTTAACCAGTGTTCGCCAAACTGCAGATGGTTCTTGGCTAAAAATTAATGAACGGCGAACCCAAGATGGAGGGCTTGTCTGTATTGGTACTGATATTTCTGAGTTGAAACAACAACAAGAAAAATTTGAAGACAGTGAAAGACGGCTTTTTTCTTTTATTCAAGAGCTTAAGCGTGCTCGAGGAAATGCGCAACAACGTGCAACAGAAGTTGAAAAGCTTAATAAAAGTCTGAAAGCGGAAAAAGAGAGAGCCGAAAGTGCTAACAAAGCTAAATCAGAATTTTTAGCCAATATGTCGCATGAATTGCGGACTCCTCTAAATGCCATTCTCGGCTTTTCAGATATTATGTTGCAATCTACTTTTGGTCCCCTTGGTTCGCAGCGCTATAAAGAATATATGCAAGATATTTACAATTCAGGAACCCACCTTCTCACCCTTATCAATGATATCCTTGATATGTCAAAAATTGAAGCCGGAAGATTTACCCTCGATTGTAAAAATACCGATCTTGAACCTATCATGAGTGAAGCAGTACGCACGCTTACGCCACAAGCTCAAGAAAAAAATATTTCTGTTACAACAAATATTGCTCCAGAACTGCATGCAGAAGTTGATGAACGTGCTATGAAGCAGATTTTCCTTAATCTTATCTCCAATGCTGTTAAATTCACACCTTCTGGCGGAAGTATTGATATCTGTGCTTTTAAGAAAAAAAGTAACCTTATTTGTAAAATTAAAGATACAGGGGTTGGTATTCCTCAATCAGCCATTAAAAAACTTGGACAACCTTTTGAACAAGTGGAAAATCAACTCACTAAAACCCATACTGGATCAGGTCTTGGATTAGCTATTTCATGCTCTTTACTAGAACTACACAAAGGGAAACTTGAAATTATTTCTAAAGAAATGAAAGGGACGACTGTAACCATTACAATGCCAATTAAACAAAGTTAAAGCCCTTTTAGATTCCCCTATTTTGTTCCCGTTCTAGCAAAATCTGTTTTCGCTTAACCCCCCAACGATATCCAGAAATAAAACCATTCTTGCACACGACACGATGGCAAGGAATCATTAGTGCTAATTCATTGTGTGCACATGCATGAGCAACAGCACGAAAAGCATTAGGCATACCAATACGTTGTGCTAATGCTTTATATGAAATTGTTTGACCACATAGCACTTCACGTAAAAGCGCCCACACTTTTTGCTGAAAGGCTGTGCCATTTATATCTAAGGGGAAATCACATTTTTCTACCAATTTGGGAATTTCTATCATTGCAACAATATAAGCAACTTCTCTCTTCAATATGTCGTCATCAGCTGCTTGTTGTACATTATCAAAGCGTCTTTTAAATTCTTGTAATAATTGTTCTGTCGTATCCCCCAATGCTATATTACAAATCCCTTTGTGAGATTTTGCCACCAAAAGCGCTCCTATCGAGACGTTTTTTAGACAGAATATTTTCTTTTGAGAAACTTCCAGCATTTTAACTTTTTTACATTCCTTAAAGATTTTTGTATCCTACAATAAAATATAAAGAAAAAAATTTTACATTACACTCTTTACAAGACAAAGCAAAATTACCTTAAAATTATCTTCTTAATCATTAACTCAAAACTGCACTCTCACCATTTTATGAAATAATGAAGAGAATAATAAGAAATCGATCTATCTCTTATATTGTATATTGAAATCCTTATGATTATAAAAATCTAATGATAATTCTCTTAAAGTATATGAAAATAAATTATGATTCATATTTTTAAAAGCTGCCACCACAAAATTCTCTTGGGCTCCGAAGGAGTAGCTCATTTCTTCAAAACTGTTTAAAGACATTCCGTTCAATTTCATTCCCAATAAATTGACATCTAACGAATTGATATATTTTTCGGTCAGCCCCATCATATCTGTCTCAATACCTACAATCAAACTATTGTCGGTATTAATATTGGAACCTGCATAAATACCGTTAATAAAACCAGAAAGTTTAGGTAAAATTCTTTTTTAACTAGACTCTATTTACATGTATTCTCATCTGCTAAATAATTCGCACACATTTTACTGGAAAAGCTATCAATTTAGCCACCGAGATAAAATCCTGTCCAAGAAAAGAAGAAAAAACAAGCACTGGCGATCCTAGTAGAATAACATACGCTTTCTGTATTTTAGAAACTACAGTAAAAAATAGATGCTGCTATTAACTATTTTGTAGTAATAAAAGATTAAATAAAATATAAATTATATAATTGTTATATATTTTAAAATATTATTATACATTTAATAACTATATATTATCAATATTTTTAATTATAACTTACTTTATGCTATAAATAATATAATAATTGTTTTTAACAAAGAAAAATATTACATGAATGTTTACATTTTAATATATTTAATTTAACATTATAAAATATAAATTACTAATAAACATTTTATTTTAAAATACTATTACTAAATTTATTTTTAATAACTTTCATAGAATAATTATAATTCATAATTATATATGTTACATGATATAATTATATATATATTCACTAAAAAATCTTATAAATAACATCGTTTACTAAAAAATAAAAAAGTGTATTTTAATTTTCTAACTCTATCTAAAATGCTTTCATTTATTTTTCTTTTTAATCTTATTTTGTTTTTTTCGAAAAATTCCTCAGCTTCTTCAAAATTTATAATCAAGCTCTTAAAATATGTTCTTATTTATTTTCCAGTAATTTATCTGATACGTTTTTTCTGAAAAAATTCCATCAAGAGCTATAGTCTTTCTTCTTCTACACAAACTTATATACGCTTTATTTTTTATTCCCCTCCTCTCTTCACAAAAATTTTTATATAAACCAAGTCAAACTGCGTGTGTAACAACTGTTCTGTTTTTCCAATTTTTATCCTTAGCAGATTCAAGCTTATTCAGATAATCTTGCTTGTGATTTCAAATTTTCTAGATAACGGTCATCTTCTCTCAACAAGGCTGTACAAACCAGCTACCTCCACGCTCTCTAAATTAATCCTCCATTGGAATATTAAAATGACACCCTCTCACACAAAATATGTACTATCTCTATCATGAATCTGTTTTCCTCAGCCTACCAATATATGCATATATTTTATCAATGATCTTTATCCTAATTTCATCACTGTATGAGTGGAAAAATTCTCACCAAAAAGATAACTACAACCATCTTTTGCAATATCGATGCAAGACTACACGTGACAGTTTCATAATTAATAACCATAAACGCCCTCTCTATTTATTAATAGATTGATTTTATTGCAATATTAATAACATGTGTAAAAATTGAGCATACCGATTGCCTAGTTTCCTCAATTAATTTTTCAACACGAGGCAGATCAGGCTCCCCAACACTTGTTAACAAAAGATCGCTTAAACTGGGTGGCATATCATGAGGATTAAGAGAGTCATTTAAACAAAGCCGTATGATTTGGCTCAAATTTGTATAAAGGCTATAAGAATGATGTAAGTCAGAAATAAATGACTGATGAAGAAAACTATTTGGTAAATGAGATAAAATATCTGCTGTCGTTTCTCCAATTTTAAATTCAACCACATGCGTAATAAGAGCAAATTGAGCTATAAACTCCAGATCCATAATACCACCAGGCATTGTTTTAAAATCCCATAGACTTTCTGGTGGTTTTTCTTTTTCGATCAAAGTACGCATTTCATATACTGCTTTTGCGACCTCCTGCTTATTACGAGAAAAAGAAATAATGGTACAAACTTCATTCTCCAATTTTTGTAAAAAATCATGATCCCCTGCAATACCCCGTGCCCGTGTTAAAGCAAGGTGTTCCCATATCCATGCTTCCTTGCGATAATAGTTTTTAAAAAATTGAAAAGAAACAGCAACAGGCCCTTTATTTCCTAATGGCCTCAATCTTAAATCAACCGCATACAAAACTCCTTGACTTGTAAGAGCTGATAAAGCTGCAACCAAACGCTGTGTCAAACGGGTATAATATTGAGAAATATAAAGAGGTTTTTCTCCATCAGATATTTCTGCATCCTCATCATGTTCATACAGAAAAATAAGATCAACATCCGAACCAGCAGTTAATTCACGGCTTCCAAGCTTACCCATACCCAGTATTCCAACACGTCCCCCTTTAATATTTCCATGAAGACGAGAAAACTCTTTTTGAACAGCCGAAAACGTTTTTGCTATCATAAGATCAGCAAGCGCTGTAAATGCAAAACCAGCCCACTCGCCCACAATTGCACCATTCAAAATCCGAATGCCAATCAAAAAACGTTGCTCATCAGCAAAAACTCTTAAATGATCAAGAATTTCTTCATAAGAGAGAGCTTCCTCAAGAAAACATTCAAGCCGTTTTTCTAGATAATTTTTGGTTGGAAACTCTGAAAAAATGCTTGGATCTAACATTCCATCAAAAACATGTGGTTTGCGTGTAATAATTTCCGCAAGACGTGGAGCAGCTCCCATGATAAGGACCAACATATTTAAAAGAGAAGGGTTAGATTGCAAAAGACTAAAAAGCTGAATTCCTGAAGGAAGACCCTGCAAAAAACTATCAAAACACAACATGACTTCATCAGCCCGTTTTGTTGCACCGAAAGCTTTCAAAAGCGCTGGCGTCAATTCTGTCAATTTTTCGCGTGCTTCTGCAGATTGTGTTGCTTTATAACGCCCACAATGAAGCGTACGCATAATACGACAAATATCACTCGTTCGTTCAAAACCTAAACAGCTTAACGTTATGAGTGTCTCTGGATCATCTTCTTCACCAGTAAAAACTAGATTGCCAATTTCTAAACCAAGTTCTTGCTCATTTTCAAATAGTGCAGCATAATGTTTTTCAACAACCTGAAGTACTTTTAGTAAATCTTCCATAAAGCTGCTACTCTCTTGATAACCCATCAAATATGCAACACTTGTGAACTGAGAAATGTTATTTGGAAGAAGATGTGTTTGTTCATCTGCAAGCATCTGAATACGATGTTCTACATTTCGTAAAAAAGCATAGCTTTTTACAAGGCTATCTTTTGTTTTTTCACTAATCCACCCAAGCGTGCAAAGTTCTGCTAACATTGCAACTGTCTGACGCCCGCGTAATTGAGAAAAACGCCCACCAGCAATGAGTTGTTGTGTCTGAACAAAAAACTCAATCTCACGAATACCACCACGCCCTAATTTTACATTATGACCATAAGCAGCAATTTGACCATAATTTTTATACACATGAATTTGACGTTTGATCGAATGAATATCCGCGATAGCAGCATAATCTAAGTATTTTCTCCACACATAAGGGAAAAGCTCTTTAAGAAAGTTAAAGCCAGCTTTTTTATCACCAGCGACTGGACGCGCTTTAATCATAGCTGCCCGTTCCCAATTTTGTCCGCGCCCCTCATAATAACGCAACGCTGTCCTTACCGGTAAAGCCAAAGGAGTTGAGGACGGATCTGGTCGAAGCCGAAAATCAAGACGGAAAACATATCCTTCTGCAGTTCGTTCTTGAATAATACGAATTAATCTGCGTACCATTTTAGAGAATATATCAACACTCTCAGAAAGACTAGCAATGTGAGGTGACATTTCGTCAATGAAAACAATAAGGTCAATATCAGAAGAATAATTAAGTTCTTCCGCTCCCAATTTACCCATCCCTAAAATGATTAAACCACAGTCTTTTTCTGGATCATCACGGCTTGACAAACTTATTTTACCATGATCATGCGCTTCTCTTAAAAGAAAACGCAGAGCTACACCTAATGCTGCTTCGCCTAAACGCGTCAACCAAGCACATGAAATTTCATAAGTAAAAACACCACTTAAATCAGCTAAAGCAATGAGAACGTGTGCTTCCTGTTTTTTACGCCTTAAAGCAGCCATCAATATAGTTTCATGTAAAGATTCCTCTCTATCAAGAGCTGTAATATCAGCTATAATTTCGCTTAGCCTCGTCTCTATATCAACATTTAAAAGAGGACTGAGATACGATGGATGAGTAATTAAAACCTCACGCAAAAAAGGAGACAATGTCATAACTGCGCTTATAAAATCGATCTGCTTTCCCCTGTCTAAAATACAAGAAACAAGCAGTTCTAAATTTTCTTTTCTTGCTTGTTCTTCAAGATCTTTCAGCCATTGAGAACCACTCTCATCAAGGGGACATAAAGGGAGGAGTTGTGTTTTTAAAAAAGCATTTTTCATCTTCACCTTCTTGAAGAGTATTTTACCTTTCTATACCATTACATTATATTTAAAAAGCATCGTTGTTACGTGCAAAAAAAAAGAGAATGAGGAAAAACACTTTTAAGGAAATAATAAAACAGCTCTAAGACCTGGATTTGCACTTTCCAATAATAATTCTCCTCCATGAAGTTTCATAACGGCTTTTGCTATACTTAAACCAATACCAAAACCGGGTTGTGTACGGCTTTCCTCAAGGCGAACAAATCGTTCTGTGACTTTTTCACGTTTATCTTCTGCAATTCCTGGACCATTATCGCTAACAACGACCAATAAATGTTCATCGCGATATTCCATAGATAAGCAAACTTTCGCTTTCCTTCCATCTTGAGCCCTATATTTGATGGCATTATCAATCAGATTAAAAATCGATTGTGCAACGAGCTCACGATTCAATTTAAGCTCTTTATCAAATATATCCCCTAACTGAAGTAAAACACCTGATTCTTCAGCAAAAGGCTCATAAATTTCAACAGCATCTTCAAGGATTAGCTTCATGTTCATAAGCTCAAGATGCTCAATTGCACTGCTGGCTTCAATACGTGAAATCATTAAAATAGCATTAAAAGTACGAATGAGTTGATCTGATTCAGCAATGATACCATCAAGTGCCTGACGATATTCAAGTTTTGTCTTTTGCCCTGAAAGTGCTTCTTCAGCACGATTTCTAAGACGTGTAAGCGGTGTTTTCAAATCGTGAGCGATATTATCTGATACTTGACGCAAACCAATATTTAATTCTTCAATACGGTCTAACATAACATTAAGATTGGCCGACAAACGATCAAACTCATCACCTACCCCAGAAACAGGCAAGCGCCTACTGAAATCACCATCCATCAAACGCTGCGATGCAGCTGTCACATGATCAATCCTCTGTAATGCTCGCCGGCCAACAAAGAACCATATGAGTAAAGCCCCACCAACCATTGCAGCAAGAGCAATCATTACTGCTTTACGAACAACCGCAGCAAAACGTTCTGGTTCATCCAAATCTCGCCCTATAAGAACCTTCATAGCATTAGGTAAATCAACAACAATTGCTAAAGCACGATGTTCACTTGTTTTGCCATGTTCTCCAAAACGTGAATATAAAAAAGAATTTGAAATAAAACCATTTTTATTCAAAATACCAAATTCAATACGCGCAACATTGCCTGCTAAAATGCGTCCCATAGGATCCGTAACAAGATAAAGAAAAGCGCCTGGTTGTCGTGAACGATAATCGATAGCACGCATTAATAAAGTAAGACCTCCATAATTATAAGCATTTTCGATATATCTTAACTCTTCATGTAAAGCTTGCTCTGTTTGCTCGGTTAATAACGAAGCAGAAAATGCTGTCATATAAATAGAAAGCCCTATTGCAACCAATCCAAATAATAAAATATATAGTGCTGAAAGTCTTAACGCAGTTGTGCGCATTATATTAATTAAACGATTCATGTTTTATTATCTGGCGCTTTCAGCATATATCCAGCTCCACGCACAGTATGGAGAAGTGAGACATCAAAATCTTTTTCAATTTTTGCTCTCAAACGAGATATATGAACATCGATAACATTTGTTTGTGGATCAAAATGGTAATCCCAAACATTTTCCAAAAGCATCGTGCGTGTCACAACCTGACCAGCATATCGCATCAAATATTCAAGTAAACGAAACTCTCGCGGTTGCAATATGATATTTCTATCACCCCGTTTTACCGTATGTGCTAACCGATCAAGCTCAAGATTTCCTACGCAATAAACAGTTTCTGCTCCTTTAGGATTTTTCCTCCGTTGCAAAACCTCAACACGAGCAAGAAGCTCAGAAAAAGCATAAGGCTTGGTCAAATAATCATCACCCCCCGCACGTAATCCCGTCACACGATCATTCACTTGCCCTAAAGCCGAAAGGATGAGAACTGGTGTTTCATTGCCTTTAGCACGCAATTCAGAAATAATAGAAAGACCATCACGATGCAAAAGCATCCGATCAACAACCATAACATCATAATTTTCTTTTTCAGCTAAAGCGTATCCCGTATCTCCATCATACGCAACATCAACAGAATGTCCAACCTCCAGAAAAGCTTTTTCGAGATAACGCCCCGTTTCATGATCATCTTCTATAACGAGTATCTTCATAAAACGCATCTCCGTTATTTTATTCAATCGCATCGTAGAACAGAAGTTTGTAAAACCTCTGCTCTACTGTTAACAAAGTATTATTTTTTTAAAATTGGAAGAGAAACAAAACGATTTTGATCATTTGTTTGCACTTGTAGAAGTACAAATTTTCGTCCTAGTTTTTGAGCATTCTTGATTGTCTCAATAACATCCGATACCTTTTTAATAGATTTATTATTAACTGTCACAATTACATCGCCAGGGCGTATTCCCCTATCTGCAGCATCGGAATCTGGATCTACATCCGTTACAACCAATCCTACACCATCATCAGAAGAAGCAACAATCAAACCATAATCTTCCAATGTTTCATCTGAACTACTGCGCCCATTTAAATATTTTTGCCCTTCTTTCTTACTTTCATCTTCAGGCATTGAATCGAGCTTAACCTTAATATTAGTCTCTTTACCAGATCTCCAAACACCCAACGTCACTGTTTCTCCAGGCTTAATATTTGCGATACGTTTTGCCAGATCACGAGTATCATTAATTTTTTCTCTGTTCACTGAAATAATCACATCACCTGTCTTGATACCCGCCTTTTCTGCTGGTCCCTTTGATGCATCAGTAATTAAAGCACCTTTAGCCTCTTTTAAACCAATTGAGTCAGAAATCTCCTTCGTTATAGGCTGAATCATAACTCCAAGCCAGCCACGCTGAACTGAACCTTTTTCAATAAGCTGTTGTACAACCTGTTTTGCTGTTGCTGCTGGAATAGCAAAAGCAATCCCCACATTTCCTCCAGAAGGAGAAAAAATCGCAGTATTCACTCCAACAACCTTTCCCTCAAGATCAAAAGTAGGACCACCAGAATTGCCTCTATTAACAGCAGCATCAATCTGAATAAAATCATCATAACTGCCAGTACCAATATCGCGTCCACGTGCCGAAACAATACCCGCTGTCACAGTTCCACCAAGACCAAATGGATTACCGATAGCAACAACCCAATCACCAACGCGGAGCTTTAAATCATCACCAAAATCAACATATGAAAATTTTTTTTCTTCATTGACTTTCAACACTGCAAGGTCAGTTCGTGGATCCGATCCAATGAGCTTTGCATTTAATTCTGTACCGTCTTCAAGAACAACAGTATAACTTGTACCATCAGAAATCACATGATTATTGGTCACAACATAACCATCAGACGAAATAAAAAAACCTGATCCAAAAGCTATAGGACGAAGTTTATGCGAATGTTGCGGGAACTTGTTGTTAGACCTACCACGATCATAAAATTCTCTAAAAAACCTTTTCAAAGGATGTTGATCTGGTAATTGATCAATACTTGGACTACTAAAAAAATTGCTAAAGAACCAGTCTTCTTTCTTTTTATTGCTCTTCACCTGAACTGAAACAACAGCTGGTTTTACTTTAGAAACAATATCTGCAAATCCCTGCTGCTGTACTAATGAAGTAAATACAGAATTTGCATGGGCTTCTGTTGTCCACAAACTTGATCCACTTCCACTAAAAAACAGTGCACTTTCCAGTGCAGTGGAGAAACTTATTGCAGCCAATGTTTTAAAGAAAGTTTTTTTAAGCATCTAGTATACGCTCCTATTCAATTATATTTTCATCCAGGTTGCAATCACTTATAAAACAGCAGACCTTACCATTTTCTGTCCAAATTATTAAAGTTTTGTAAGGTTGAAATACACGGCTGCCCTTCATTATCAATAAAGCTGAATAACCAATTTATATGTAGTACACTTTTCTTCATACAATTCTTCTTTTAACGGTAATGGCATTTTTTCTTTCTGAGCATTTAAAATCATTATTTTGGCTTATATCGTATCACCCGAAAAAATATTGCGCTTATACCAATAATAAGAATGATCAACGGTGATAACCATAAAAACCAAGTTGTTTGATTAAATGGCGGTTTTAAGAGAATAAACTCACCATATCGTTCAACAAGAAAGTCAATAACTTGCTGATTCGTATAGCCCATTTCTAACTTTTCCCGAATCAAAAACCGTAAATCACGTGCTAGAGGAGCATCTGAATCATCAAGTGATTGATTTTGACAAACTGGACAACGCAAATGTGATTCAATATCTCGTGCACGCGATTCAAGAACCGTATCTTTTAAAACTTCGTCCGGTTCTACTGCTATTACTAACTGCATTGGAAAAATTACGATTAAAAAAAATAAAACCCAAAGCAATAGATTTTTCATCTCAATGTCTTTTCAAAAAATTTAAAGTAAAAATCCACCTACTGTGTATCCTCATGCGCAACCAAAAACCTAAAAGAGAAAGGCATCCGCCCATCGCCATCATAAATGCACCTAACCAAATACATATTACATAAGGTTTCCACCATATATGTAAAATCACGCCTTTATCATCTATACGTCTTGGCACAATATATAACTGAGATAATCCATAATTTTGAATACCAACCTCTGTTGTTGACGTATTTTGACTTGAATAAAACCGCTTTGATGCTATTACGCTACCTATAGCGTCTTTATTTTCATATATCGTAAAGTTAAATTCCATTGCAGAATAATTTGGACCATCGCCATCACGCACTTCGCTCAGATGAAGAGTTTTACCTGCTATCGTTACCATATCTCCCCTATGCATAGTGAGAATATGTTCTTGCGTGAAGAACGCAACACAGACAATACCAAACAATGTAACACCTAATCCCATATGTGCCATCGCTGCACCAAAAACAGACCATGGCAATCCTATAAGCCTCTTAATTCGCACCCATAAAGTTGTTTTGCTATACCCACTCTTCCACCAAAGATCAGCTAAACTACCTCCAAAAACAAAAACTGAAAGCCCAATGCCTAAAGCAGCAAAAATATCACGCAAAGATGTGGCAAAAAATACTATGAAACAAGCCATACAAGCTAATGCAAAAACAAACCATAGCCGTTCAAAAACTATAAAAAAATCACCATGTTTCCACGCCATCATTGACCCAAATGGAATAAACAATAACAATAAAACCATTAAAGGCCCGCAGGTAAGATTAAAAAAGGCCGCACCTACAGAAATTTTCTGTCCAGTTAAGACTTCAATAAAATAAGGATAGAGCGTACCAATCAATACCGTCGCTGTTATTGTTGTGAGTAATAAATTATTTAAAATAATAAAACCTTCACGCGAAATTGGTTGAAATAATCTATCTGTTTGAAACACGGGTACGCGCAAAACAAAAAGAAGAAGAGCTCCTCCTGTGAAAAAAAATAAAAGTGCAAGAATTGCTTGTCCTCGTGCTGGGTCAACGGCAAAACTATGAACGGAAATCAAAAGACCAGAACGGACAAGAAAAGCCCCCATAAGAGAAAGAGAAAAAGTAAGAATTGCTAAAAATAAAGTCCAACTTTTCAATGTATCTCGCTTTTCAAAAATAATGATAGAATGTAAAAGAGCAGTTCCTGAAAGCCATGGCATAAATGAAACATTTTCAACTGGATCCCAAAACCAATACCCACCCCACCCCAGCTCATAATAAGCCCAATAAGATCCAACCATGATACCCAATGTTAAAAAAATCCAGGAAAGAAGAACCCAAGGACGAAGACACCGTGCCCAAACTCTATCAACCTGTCCTGTAATCAATGCAGCTATAGCAAAAGAAAAACAAAGTGAAAAACCAACATAGCCTAAATAAAGAAGTGGCGGATGAATTGCTAACGCAAGATCCTGTAAAAGAGGATTGAGATCATTTCCCTGCAATGCTGGTGGATTAACACGTAAAAATGGGTTTGAGACAAAAAGAATAAACAAAAGAAAAGCGCTTACAATCCAACTTTGGCATATCAGAATTAATGCCTTAAACTGTTCTGGCAAATGTTGCCTAGACAACGCCATTAATGTACTAAAAAAAGTAAGGCTTAAAACCCATAACAACATAGATCCTTCATGGTTTCCCCAAACACCAGTAACTTTATATAACATCGGTTTTTCTGAATGAGAATTATTCACAACATTTAAAACAGAAAAATCAGATACAATATGGGCGTGAATGATAACCAAAAAAGATAAGAGCAATAATATAAAAGTAATATATGTTAGAGGAATAGCTGTTCGCATTAACGCACGCTCCCCCCACAAAAAACCTAAAGTTGGTAAAATTGCCTGCAATAGACTAACTGCAAAAGATGCAGATAAAAATATATGACCCAGTTCGACAAGCACAATCTAATTATTTCTCCACACCATGATGTTTGTTCAAACGATTAGCTGTTTCTCTAGACATGTAAGTCTCATCATGTTTTGCTAAAATGCGCGTACCTATAAAAAGCCCCTGTTTATCAAAATATCCTTCTACAATAATACCTTGACCTTCACGAAAAAGATCCGGAAGAACCCCACCGAAAATTACTTTTTCACGTCTTGTATAATCCGTTACAAAAAAAACAATCCCTTTCTCTCCAACATATTCAAGCGTCCCCTTTTCGACAAAACCACCTAAACGCAAAGGGCGTCCTGTTAAAATATCTTCTCTTGTAATTTCAGATGGTGTTCGAAAAAAACTCACCGTGTTACGCATTGCATACATAATGAGGCTTATTGCAATGACTATCATCAAACAATAAAACAGGATTACCAGCAATCGCTTTTTTTCTCGCTGCTTTGAAATAATTTTCAATGAAGGAGCATTATTAAAAGATTGGCTGTTCATGAACACTCTACGATTTTTTTGATAGATATATTATCAAGAGCTTCGCACATCTCATATATGAGTGCAACTTTTATCCAATCCTTCTCTTCAAAAATCTAGTGCCTTTCTGAACTTCTTTATAAAAAGGTACTTTTTCTACAAACTGTCATTTAGCTCACCCTCAACTACTTTGTTGCACTTCTCCATTCCTTAGGTTTAGATCTGTTAATCCCTTCCTCACGAAATACCTTAACTTCTACTTCTCGTATTGCAACCATTTCGCTTGTTAAACAGCTTTTCATATTCTCCTTGATGGTCAAATTTAAATCCACGATAATTACTTTCTACGCATTCAATTGTGTGCATCACGTAACTGAATGATCATAGCTTCAATACGTGATCTTCCTGTAAAATTCTCAGGCATTGTATCAAGAAAATTTTGTAAAAATTGTATTGCCTGCAGAGACTTCCCTGACTGATAAAATGCTTCAGCTAATAATAAACGAGGATAAAAATCATTTGGTGCTAAATCTGCTGCTTTCTGAAAAGCATTTTGTGCTTCTTGCGTAATTATTCCCCCCTCATAACCAACCAAGGCCAATCCATACCCAACAAGTCTTGGAGCCGTTTCTCCATTCAAACGCAACGCATCTAAATAAATGTTCACTGCATTCTGGAAATAACCTTCCTCAAGATATCCTATTGCTAATGCATCTGCTAATTTACCATCGTTTGGTGAACGAAGAAAAAGCACTTGTAGACGAACAAGCTGTTCACTCTTACTAAGGAGATTTGGATTCTTATCCATTAACGTGCTAAAAAAATAACTTTTAACTTCTGGATTACCTGTTAGACCGTATATGCTCCACGTCATAAGAAGAACAAAAAAAATACTCAAAATTTTAAGCGTATGTCTGTTTTTATTATGCGTGCAAATCTTGTCAGATTCAACCTGATACATAAAACTCTTATAATTATCAATGGTTTGATCCCGCCATTCCTTGTTTGTCTTATCATTGACGTGCAATGAAATAAAAAGAACACCTGCCAGAAAAATGAGAAAAAGTGCTGTCAAAACTAATAATAACATATCATTGTGATACCGATACGAAAATAAAAAAACTAGCTAATTTATCCTTCCTTCTTATTTCACAAAAATACTAATATAAAACGATAAAACAACATTTTCTTTATTGACAGAATGACAAAACTTATCATTTATGCTTCTTATAGGTATCAAGAATATAAAAATGATACTATCGACCATTTTCGATTAAAAACAGATACACCCTTCATAATTCTGAAATGCCTCCTGCTCCCTATCTTATCTAAAATATTTCTAACTCACAAGATTCAATGCGTAATATGATGCCCTAAATTTTATTATCTACCGCCTTGGTAATAAAACCTTTGTACATAACCCGCCCAAGACAGAACGTGATAAAGAAAGATTCCCGCCATATTCATTGGCCATATCTGAAACAATCGCTAATCCTAAACCTGTCCCCGGTTTACTTTCATCAAGCCGACGCCCCCTTTTTAGCGCTTCATCCATTTTGTTTTCTGTTACACCAGGACCATCATCTTCTACAAGGATACTAAAATATCCTGTTTCTTCAACATTTTCTTCTAAATGACAGGAAATCATAACTTTTGTACGAGACCACTGAGAAGCATTATCAATCAAATTCCCTACAATTTCCTCTAAATCTTCTTTCTCACCAGAAAAAATAATATCATCCACATTCATAACAAACTGAAACTGTTTTTCAGGATTAAGCTTTTTCATAAGACGCACCAAACGCTCAATCACACTGCGAACAAATGTGTGATAAACAACACTATCGCATTGCGCTGCAATCCGTGCTCGCTGAAGATAATGATTTATTTGTGCCTGCATCATTTCGGTTTGCTCTTGCAAGAAAAGAGCCCGTTTCCCATGCATCTTATCAGTCTCATTTATAATCACTGACAGAGGTGTCTTTAATGAATGAGCAAGATTACCAACCTGCGTGCGAAATCTTTCAATGATCCGCTGATTATTATTGATAAGAGCATTCATCTCTTGTGCTAGTGGCATAACTTCACTTACTAAATCCGTATTTACGTAATGAGCTTTGCCTTCGCGAATATCATTCAATGCTCGCCGGATAAGCTTCAACGGCTGAAAACTAAAGAAAACAATAGCAATGTTGATAAAAACACTGCCTATACCAAAACTCCAAAGAAAAATTTGCAAAGTGCGCTTAAACTCCTGCACTTGTGCATGTGCCTCATCTATATTCCCAACAAAGCGAAAACGCGCAATGTGATTTTGATTATCAAGGACAACATCATTTTCAATGACCTGTAGCGTCTGACCTCTATCCCCCTTTATCCGATAAGAGCGAAAAAACTTATTGTCAAAAGGTCTATCAATATCGCTTGGTGAAAATATTTTCTCTGTTCCCAAGGATGGGGATGTTAACCTTCCTTTTAGATTAGGTGATATAGCAACAACTTCCCAATACCATCCTGTTGTTGGATCTGAATAACGAATATCATCAATTCCAACACTTCCTCTCAAACTTCCCTCGGGTGACACAGTTACTGTTGCAACAAGACTATAAAGCTGAGCTGAAAGAATACGCTCTAAGTTTTGTTCACTTAAGCGCCTATAAAATAAAATACTCACTGCAGAAATTGATGAAAGCGAAATAACAACCCATAATGTCGATAAAATCATCACTCGTAAACTGAGAGATCTACTAACGAAAAAAAACAATTTTTTAAGCCAATTGTCGTTTTTGCAAACACTCATTGGCCACCTAGTGTTCTCACGCTATAGCCTATTCCTCGAACTGTCTCAATAAAATCTACTCCAAGCTTTTTACGTAACCTGCCTACAAAAACTTCAACCGTATTTGAATCCTTGTCAAAATCTTGGTCATAAAGATGTTCGATAATATTTGTCCTTGAAACCACTCTATCACAATGATGCATGAGATATGAAAGAAGTCTGAATTCATAAGAAGTCAATTTAATCAGCTGACCATCAGCAAAAACACGAGAAGTCTTGGTGTCTAATAAAACTTTACCGCAGCGTATCATACTTGTGGCATGCCCAGCAGCTCTACGAATTAACGCCCTCAACCGCGCTATTATTTCCTCTAAATGAAATGGTTTAACAACATAATCATCAGCACCTGCATCAATGCCAAGCACTTTATCAGACCAACGATCTCGCGCTGTTAGCATTAAAACAGGCATAGAATGCCCTTCTTGACGCCATTTTTCAACAACACGAATTCCATCTATATGAGGCAGACCGATATCAAGAATGACAGCATCATAAGGCTCTGTGCTTCCTAAAAAATAAGCTTCTTCACCATCAAAAGCACTATCTGAAATATATCCCGCATTTTTTACAGCTTCTACTAATTGACGGTGAAGATTTCGATCATCTTCAACAATTAAAATACGCATTACAACATCTCCCAAACTTAATTATTGGGAACAAAAACCTCAACACGACGCAGCTTCTCACCGTCACGAGCTGGCACAACAATCACAACCATACACATATTTTTCCCATCCTGAACAACTGGTTTCAAACGTACTAATACGCCATTTTCTTGAGTAGCAATCTTCTTACCCACTTCGACACAACCAGCCGCGACAACAAAATCCGCCCCCAAAAAAATTGATATCATTATAAATAAGAAAAATTTTTTCATCACAGATATCTCACAGTCCATTTTTGAAAACAAAACAAATAATGCTCTCTTGTCTCTTCAAAAATGATACACCCTCTTTCAGAAAAACAAATGGATATTATCCTAAAATTTAGCAATTTCAAAATAAAATATGTTTAACGATGATAAACATAAACAAATTTCCCTTCCCCTCGATAAAACTCTTTATTTGTGAGCGCTATAGCAAAAAATTACTTGTGCTCCATATAATCATCATAGATTTTTTTTGGTTGTATGACTTTGCCGTAGGCTTTTTAAAATGTTTGATTTTTTTAAAAAAAAGAAAACGCAGCATAATAAGCCCTTCCAAAGCCCAGCGCTTATTGAATTAGATGCACTGTTTGATACAGCACTTTATCGCATCCGCTCTGCCAACAGTTTCTTTTGGAATAAGACAAAAGTCATTTCACAATATTTTCATATCCGAGGATGGAAACGCTTTATCGTAGAAATTCTCGATGAAGCACTGACATTAGGATTGATTGTTTTTACTCTTTTCACCGTTGTGGGCATTTCTGTTTTTGAGTTAACCAAAAAAGATTGGTATTCTCCTAAAAATTTTTCCATTCTTTTTCTAGATAAATATGGAAATCCTATTGGTCACCGCGGTGCATTGCCGGCAACCTCTGTCCCAGTTGAGGAAATGCCTGATTATGTTATTAAGGCAGTACTTGCGACAGAGGATCGCCGTTTTTTTGATCACTGGGGTATTGATCTGTACGGGCTCATACGGGCGATCTCACAAAATATGCAGGCTAAAAGTGTCGTTCAAGGCGGTTCGACTCTCACACAACAACTGGCTAAAAATTTGTTTTTAACAAGCGAACGAACCATAACACGCAAAATCAAAGAAGCCTATCTCGCCCTTTGGTTAGAAGCAAACTTTAGCAAAAAGCAAATTTTGCAACTTTATCTTGACCGTGCATACATGGGAGGAAATAACTTTGGTATTGCATCAGCTGCAAAATTCTACTTTGGTAAAAATATACGCAACGTATCCCTTAGCGAATCCGCTATGTTAGCAGGACTCTTCAAAGCTCCATCTAAATATGCTCCGCATAGTCACCTATTTGCTGCCCAAACACGTGCTAATGTCGTGCTTTCTAATCTTGTCAATAGTGAATTCATGACTGAGAGCCAAGTTATCAGTGCCCATCGCCATCCTGCCAGTGCTATTCCAAAAATAGAAAATAATCAACCTGACTATTTTCTTGATTGGGTCTTCGAAGAAGTCAAAAAAATAAGTGACCAACTTCCAAGCCATACCTTAATTGTTCAAACGACTCTTGATCCCAATATTCAAAAAGCAGCAGAGGAATCAATTACCTACCATTTACAGCAATATGGTCAACAATATCGCGCAAGACAAGCAGCTACCGTCATACTCAACAATAACGGTGCTGTATGTGCAATTGTCGGAGGGCTAGATTATCAAAAAAGCCAATTTAATAGAGCAACACAAGGCGGACGGCAACCTGGCTCTGCATTTAAACCGTATGTTTATGCCGCCGCAATGGAACACGGTTTGTCTCCCTCAACAATAGTTCTGGATGCCCCCATCAATTGGGGTGGCTGGTCACCTAAAAACAATTCTGGACGTTATGTTGGTAAAATTGACTTAGCAACTGCTTTAGCTTTTTCTATCAATACAGTTCCTGTCTATCTTACCTATCAATATCTTAACCGTGATACACAACCCATCATAGATCTCATCAAAAATATGGGAATCAATGCGCATATCTCATCACACAAAACGATGGTTCTTGGCACGTCCAATATGACCCCCATGGATCAAGCAACCGGTTTTAATGTCTTTGCTAATGGAGGCATGGCTGGAAATCGCCATAGTTTTACACAAATCAGAACAACTGATGGACTTGTGGTATGGGACTTAGAGCATAATGGAAATAAACCATATCGGGTTCTCAGCAAACAATCAGCAGCTTATATGAACCAGATGATGATTGGTGTCACAACACGAGGATCTGGTAAACGTGCTGCTCTCCCCATGACCCTTGTTGCTGGAAAAACGGGAACATCACAATCCTATCGCGATGCATGGTTTGTTGGTTTTACTGGTAATTATACTGGAGCTGTATGGATGGGAAATGATGATTTTTCACCAATGAATCGTGCTTTTGGTGGCGGCGTTCCTGCTATGATATGGCATCGTATTATGTCTTCTGCACATCAAAATATCATGCTCAAACAACTCTATGGTGTTGAAGATTCTCTCCTCCCTTATCAGCCACCAACAATTCCTTCTTACAACGATTCTGAAAATGCAACCTCAATAGCCTACATGCCATCACATGAAACATTGAATATTATACGGCTAATCAACAACGATCTGAGGAATCTATCAATCACTTTGAAAACAAAAACTATTGGTTCTTCAAAACTTTAAATCTGAGATATTCTATAATGTTTATTCATATTACCACTGCCTTTTTTATTTTTGCCTTTACTATTTTGTGTGGAATATCTAGCGTCAATTATATGCTCAATTTCTTCAATAATTTCGGACGTTTTACAATTGGCAAATGGAGTACTTATCCAGAAGTGGGCACAACCAACACCGATCCCTATACCCGTGCACGCACAGCCAAACGAGGTGATATCTCACTCGGACGCACAGAAGGACTCATTTTTCAACTTTGGAAAGACAGCCGTGGGCGTCCCTTGCTCCCTCATTGCCATTATTTGCTCAAAGGTCATATTCCCAACGCCCGTTTCTTTACCCTCTATACGGCCGACAGATTCCTGAAACCATACACTTCATCTAAGGATATACCTTTCGAACTCTACACTGACAATATTACCTACGAAAGAGATGGCGCATTACGCATCAACATTTCACCTATACCACAAAGCGGCAATTGGCTTGCAACCATCAGCCCAAAAGAATTTGGGCTTATTCTTACTTTATATGATACCTCAATCATTTCTGCAACGGCATTACAAAAGCTCACAATGCCTTCTGTAGAACAAATTTCATCAGGACAACAAAACTGTGATTAGACTCTTTCACGCCGCACTTCTTGCAAGTATTGGTGCCATCATTGTTCATATTTGCGTTTTATTTTTAACTCCCTATTGGACACAAAATAATATATGGAAAGCTCTTAAAAAATCAGGAGCTCCTTACCAATTTGTTGACTTAGATCCTAATAACCCCATTCAGCAGTCTACTGATCCATTCTTTCTTCTTAAAGTTTGCAGATTTAATCTTGAAAATGGTCCTGTTCATTTAAAAGCTCTAAAGACAACACAATTTTGGTCTCTGGCAACCTACACGCATGACGGGATTATTTTTTACAGCTTCAATGACCGGACAACCCCCGATACAACTCTCGATCTTATTATTGGAAAACCAATACAAATCATAGAGCTCAAACAATCAAAACCTAAAAGAAATACCAATTCTATTTTAGTAGCTCAAAATTTAAATGAAGGTTTTGCAGTCTTACGGATTTTTACTCCCTCGCTACTTGCAAAAAAAGAAAGTGAAACCTTCTTTTCATCAGCATCTTGCCGTATATTCAATGAATAAAATTGCCTACAGCTTCTAGCTATATAAATACTTCCTTCTATCAAAGTGGATGAAGGCATATTAAAATGATCTGCATAATGCTCTCCTGTGTAATTAACTGACATATTTTCTTTAGAGTTATCTTTTTCCTCAAACTCCGTTTCTTATTAATTTGCATGAAATTTGATAACACACACCATTATCCTCCCTCCATTCCCACGCTTACACAGACAAAAGCCAACTCCATCATTCTTTACCTAACGTCGCTACTACTCTTGAATTCAAATGGTTCATAGCCCGTATCCTGATCCCTCTTTAATTGAGCGTTTTTTAACACTCTCACGATTCACACAACACATTGATTTATAATGATAATTCACTGTTTTATATGTTGAATGAGAGTCTCGAATATCGTAAGATTCTCTCATTTCAAACCTGCTTATCTTGAATCAATCAAAACCATTCCCTTGCACGTCACAAGCGGGATGAGTGTGTGGATAAAAACTATACAAGAAAGGAGTAAAAATGGCTCTTATAAACCGTCTTAATGCAAGGTCTGTCGCAACATTGGGGGCTAGCAAATATAATGATGGTGCCGACTTGTTACTCCATAAGCGTAAAGATGGAGGTGCTCAATGAATTTTACAGTACACCCTTCATATTTCATACTGTGACTGAATAGTATGTAGTTTTATGTAAAAAATAAACTACTGTATTTATACATTTTTTTCACTATGAGGGACTCCCAAATAAAAATCAGGGAATAGGATTTTGCAACATGCCTCTTAATTATTTCGAATCAAAAGTTCTTTTCGGGGTGTTTTTTTAACATGACCTGCTACCCAAAGCGTACC
>NZ_JBEPLT010000006.1:0-99634 GCF_040545385.1 Bartonella japonica | reverse complement strand
TGCAGTTTATTTTGGAGGTGGAGCTGGCTATAATAATGGTCTCTGGACAGCGCCAGAATTCCAAATTACTCAATTTAAGGCTGATGGAACAGTAGATAAGAAACAAAGCTATGATAATGTTGCGGATGCATTTAAAGGCATTAATGACAATATGACAAATATGAATGATCGTATTAATGAGGTTGAAGAAAAAGTTAATTCGGGTACGCCTAATGGTGATGGTTTAAATTGGAATTCTTCGGAAGGAGCGTATGATGCTCGTCATGATGGTGAAGAGAGTAAGATTACGCATGTAGCGGATGGTAAGATAGAATCAGGCTCAAAGGATGTTGTGAATGGAGGACAGCTTTGGGAGACGAATGAGAGGGTTACCGATGTTGAGAATAAGATAAAGGATTTAGAATTATCTTCTCCAGATGGAGCTGTTAGTTATGACAAGGATGCTAATGGGGACAAGACGAATACAATCACTTTGAAAGGTGGCAGTGAAAGCGATCCTGTATTGATAGAGAATGTAGCGGATGGAAAGATTGAAGAAGGTTCTAAGCAAGCGATTAATGGTGGTCAGTTACATGCCTACACGAAAGAGCAGATGGATATTGTTCTTGATGATGCGAAGAAGTACACGGATAACGCCATTGAGGGTGTTCTTGATAATGCTAAGTTTTACACAGATCTGAAGTTTGAAGCGTTAAATTATGCAGTTGAGGATGTCCGTAAGGAGGCAAGACAGGCAGCAGCTATTGGTTTAGCGGTAGCTAATTTGAGTTATGATGATACTCCTGGAAAATTAAGTCTTTCATTTGGTAGTGGTCTATGGCGTAGTCAGTCTGCATTTGCTATTGGTGCTGGTTATAGATCTGAAGATGGAAATATCTTCTCTAATATATCTGCAACGAGTGCTGGCGGTCACTTTGGTATAGGTGCTGGATTTAGAATAACGCTGAATTGATGATAGAAAATAAATCTTTTAATAAAAGCTTCTTTCGCCCTTATTTGATAAGGGCGAAAGTTTTACAGATAAAATAGTATTTCATAGAGATTAGTGTAGTCTCTAACCCCACTATAAACTTAGAAATATGCTACAGTTTTTTTTGTAAAAAAGTACGCCAAGATCAATAATGCTGTGTTTTTCTAAAGATTTCTAAAAAGGCTGTTTTTTGTTATTTTATTTGAGGCCTTATAAAAGTATGAAAGGTATACATGCAAGACTCATTTCGGTTGAAAGAAACATAGTAGTAAAAAGTCAAACGGGGGAGAAAAAGTGCGCTTTAAATCAATTATACCTGAAAAAAATACATTTATAACATCAGTTACTTTTAGCAGAAGGACATTATAACTGAAAGAAACAGAAGTGGAAAATTCCCTTATATTATGAAAGTAACTCTCTTTGTTTTTTAAGAAGGATGTTTTTTCTCAAAGAAATATTACCACTATATTGAAAATATTCTACTTTTAACTTTTAAAACTTTTGTTAAACAATTTAAGACTTATTAAATGGAGCATTTTCAATATATAAGACAATAGAAAACAACCAACTCTTAAACTTATAAATTAACCGTAAACAGTATCTGTTTTCTATTAGCAATTTAATGTATTTTCGTATCTAGATTTCATGATAATAAAAAGCGTACTTACTGCAGATACAAAAAATACAATGCTAATATTTTCAAGAAAGATTAATTTAAATTCTGAATTTATTGAGACTTAAGATAATGTTCACTCTTCGTGAAAATTTAAATTACTGAAGATAGTTCTTGACGATGCGAAGTAATATTACTGATGATTACCTTAATGGCATTGTAAAAATGGTATTGATGAAGCAAAATCCTACACAGATATGAAGTTTGAAACATTGAATTATGCTTTAAGAATATCCAAAAGGAAGCAAGACAAGCAGAGTCTATTAGTTTGGCGGTGGCTAATTTGAGTTATGATGAAACCCCTTGAAAGTGAAGTTTTTCATTTGGTATTGGTATATAGCGTAGTTAATCCGCATTTGCTATTGGTGCTGGTTATATATTTGAAGATGGAAATATCTGCTCTAATATATCTGCGATGAATGCTGGAGGTTACTTTAGTGTAAGTGCTGGAATTACTATGAGGTTGCGATGATAATAAAAAAAACTGATATTATTATAAAAAAACAAAGTCTTTTAATAAGTATCTTATTCATCCTTACTTTAATAGGTAAGGGTGAGAGTCTGGCTGGGCAAGACGATAGTGTTTATACGATACATCCGCCACAATTATCTATTCCCAAGGGAGAACCCGGTGAAACGCGTCGAATTATTATGCAATTTTATAATTGGACTTTAATTTGTGATGAGAAACAGGATAAAAAACAGAAACTTAAGCAAGGCGTCTGTAATGTGACGCAGAGTGTTCATGATCAGGAGGATAATAATATTTTCAGTTGGTCTCTTGTTTCTACGAAAAACGGTCAAGCAGTAATGCTTTTTCGAACATTGCCAAATGCTGATACAAATGTTCCTATTCAAATGTTTTTGGAAGGTGTTCAAAAGCCTCTCCTGATTCATTATACGCAATGTAATGAAACGATCTGTTTGGCACAGTTATCTGTAGGACCCGTTTTAAATAAACAAATAGAACAGAACAAAGAAGTACGTATTTCCTATAAGGTTAAAGAAGGAAAGATATTTTCTTTTACAGCGCCATTTAAAGGATTGAGTGCGGCAATTTATTCTTTACAAAGATAGACTGTATAGAGTGCTTTGCGTGGAAATTTTCCATAATTGTTTGTGTTATATTTCAGATTCAGTTGCATATTTAGATTTAAATGAAGAGTCATGAGTAAGAAGTTCTGAATGACATAATTATCGGAATGATTGCTTCAGGATATGATGCATTTTATAAATAAAAAAATCATAGAAAACGGTTATAGATAAAAAATTAGATGAGAATTTTGTAAAGCTTATAGAGTGAATTACGTTTGTTACTAACAGCAAAAAATCATAAGAAATAGCTAGTTTGAAAAAGATTACAGCAAAGAGAAATAAAGCCTTATTGAACAAGAGGGGTGATAATACATTTCTGTAAAAGCTTCTTACAAATTTTTAAAGTAATTTTATTTGTCATCAATAACTTCAAATTGAGATATTATAGCAATTTTATGTTAGTTTATATATAAGATCTTAGTTTTTACTGCAAAGTAATAATTACAATACTGTTATCTCATGAATGCAAATTAAAGATGATAGTTTTCAATGAGTTAGAAGTATAAATGTATCATTTTGCAATGAGATATACCATATGAATTACAGTAAGAGTAGCTAGTAAGTTACAAAAGTGAATGCAAATGTAAACAATTAATTTATAATTTCAAGTTCATAAAGAGAGGTGTGATTTTATAGAAACAGTCAAAAAACTATCAAAAAAACTGAATGATAAGAGTGTAGTAAATTTTTATGATAGAAAAATAGGGAATGTTTGCTTGATAATTGTAATTTAATGCCACATTGTTACTTTAGTTTTAGTAACAAACATAAAGAATTCTCGTGTTTTTTATTCGGGAAAATGCTTAAAGGATAAGAAAAATGGCTCCGTTAAGTTGTTGTTCAGAAGAGACAAAGCGAGGAAGAATCTTTGATATTAGAGCAGAGAAATTACGTGCTCGTAGCAACAATCAAAATAATCGTTCTGCATTATTAAAGACAGAGAGGTGCTCTCTTTCTATTGAAATAAAGAAAAAACAAAAAAAAAGACGGTTGAAACAGAAGTCACAGCTCATTCAATTAGATACAGCTTTTGAATTCCGTGATCGGACAACTGTAGGTGTTAAAAAAGCAAAAAAAAATAAAATACCTTTTCTTCCACGGTTATCTCAATCAAAGTTCCCGCCTCTTTATGCAGCACTTGATTTGGGAACGAACAGTTGTCGTCTTCTTATAGCATCTCCTAGTACACCTGGGTGTTTTCGAGTTGTTGATGCTTTTTCACGTATTATACGATTGGGAGAAGGCTTAGTAAATAACGGTTTTCTGAATACACAAGCTATGGATCGTGCAATTGAAGCATTAAAGATTTGTCATTCAAAGCTAAGACAAAGGCATATTAAGCGTTATCGCTTAGTTGCAACGGAAGCTTGCCGTTCATCGAAAAATAGTCAACATTTTATTCAACGCGTTTTGGATGAAACTGGTCTTGAATTGGAAATTGTTGATAAAAAAACAGAAGCGCGTTTTGCTGTTTCAGGATGTGGTACGCTTGTTGAACCGAATACTAATGCCATTGTACTTTTTGATATTGGAGGAGGGTCATCAGAAATTGTTTTGCTTGATGTTTCTAAGAAGCGTTCTTTACGTTTAACTGAACAAATTACGGCTTGGACTTCTCTTCCCGTTGGTGTTGTTACGCTTGCCGAACGTTTTGGGGGAGATAATATTAGTTTTGGTGATTTTGAAAAAATGAAAAACTATGTACGGAGCTTTTTAAATAATTTTTCAGGTCGTCATAAATTAGGTACTTTGGCTCGGGGTTCGAAGTTTCATCTTTTGGGAACTTCTGGAACAATTACGACTTTAGCAGGAATACACCTTAATTTAGAGCGTTATGATCGAAGACAAGTTGATGGCATTTGGATGAATGATGCAGACATTACTCTTCTGATGAAACGCTTATTGTCATGGGATATAAAAAAACGCGTAAATAACCCTTGTATTGGGCGAGGAAGAGCAGATTTAATTTTGGCGGGTTGTGCAATTTTAGATGTTATTCGAGAGTTTTGGCCAAGTCAACGATTAAGAGTTGCTGATCGTGGGTTAAAAGAAGGAATTTTGATAGATCTGATGTTACGCGATGGCGTATGGGAGCGATATAGAAAAGGAAAAATTTCAAGTGCTATAAGTTATTAGAGTACGGAGACAGTGAATAACGATGAAAAAAACGACAAAAACACCGACTGGCGGATATGGAGGTTCAGGATCGCACGAATTATATCAGCGTGTAAAGAAGAAAGCAGGAACCATTAAAGCGTCGTCACGCCGATGGTTAGAGAGGCATCTGAATGATCCATACGTTCATCAGTCGAAAATAGATGGTTATCGTTCGCGTTCAGCTTATAAGCTAATCGAAATGAATGAACGCTATAAATTCCTCAAAAAAGGTCAAAAGATCATTGATTTAGGAGCAGCACCAGGAGGGTGGTGTCAGGTTGCTGTAAGTATAGTAGGATCAAGTGATCAAAAGCCTAGCGTAGTTGGTATTGATTATTTGCATGTTGTCCCATTGTCTGGGGTTGTAATGCTGGAAATGGATTTCTTGCATGCAGACGCACCACAAAAATTAATTGATGCTTTAGGGACAAAACCGGATGTGGTTCTTTCTGATATGGCTGCGCCAACCACAGGTCACCGTCAGACGGATCATTTAAGAACAATTCATTTATGTGAAGTTGCTGCTGATTTTGCTCTTTCAGTTCTTAAGCCTGGGGGACATTTTTTAGCAAAGGCATTTCAAGGTGGGGCAGAAAATTCTCTTCTTACAACATTGAAACAGAATTTTAAAACGGTTCATCATGTTAAGCCGCCTGCAAGTAGATCAGAATCGGTGGAGCTTTATCTTCTAGCACTTGGATTTAAGAAAAAAACAGAAGTGCAATAAAGAGCTCTTTCTTTAAAGGTTTAAGTTCACTTATTTATAATGTAAAAGTATTCCCAAACGGTTTGCAATGATATTGTCAAGAATTTTTCTCATTATTAATTAATGAAAAACTAGTAAAATTAATACATTGCCTATAGAGGTAAAGAGATTGATTCCTCAGTGAGCACTTCCAATGAAATTTCTTGATCAAGCTAAAGTTTATATTCGTTCTGGTAATGGGGGAGCAGGTGCTGTATCATTCCGCCGTGAAAAATTTATTGAATTTGGAGGACCTGATGGAGGTAATGGAGGACGGGGGGGTGATGTTTGGGCTCTTGTTGTTGATGGGCTCAATACGCTGATCGATTATCGTTATCAGCAGCATTTTAGGGCAAAAACAGGGGGGCATGGTAAGGGACGCAATATGACTGGTGAAAAGGGTGATGATATCATCCTTAAGGTACCGGTTGGCACACAAATTTTTGAAGAGGATAATAAGACATTAATCTGTGATTTAACAGTCGTTGGGCAGCGTTATCGTCTTGCAAAAGGAGGGAATGGTGGTTTTGGAAATCTTCATTTTACTACATCTACGAATCGAGCTCCTCGCCGTGCAAATCCGGGATTGTCTGGAGAAGAGCGCACATTGTGGCTTCGTTTGAAATTAATTGCTGATGGCGGACTTATTGGTTTGCCAAATGCTGGAAAGTCAACTTTTTTAGCTTCCGTGACGGCTGCAAAACCAAAAATTGCAGATTATCCTTTTACCACTTTGCATCCTCATCTTGGTGTTGCACGCATTGATGCTCGTGAGTTTGTTTTGGCTGATATTCCAGGCTTAATTGAAGGGGCGCATGAAGGTGTAGGGATTGGGGATCGTTTTTTAGGGCATGTAGAACGCTGTCGCGTTTTACTTCATTTGATTTCTGCTCAAGAAGAAGATGTTGCAAAAGCATACCAAGTTGTCCGTCATGAATTAGGGGCATACGGAAATGATCTCAGTGATAAGACTGAAATTGTAGCTTTAAGTCAGATAGATACTCTCACTATTGAAGAGCGTAAAGCCAAACAAGAAATTTTGCAAAGAGTAACAGGGAAATCTGTTATGCTATTTTCTGCAGTCAGTCGTGAAGGTTTAGAAAATGTTCTACGTGCTGTTGCACATATTATTGAAAAGGCACGCAAAGAGGACGAGGGTGACGAATATCAGGGTTAATGAAGATGGCAGTCGGATTACAAAAACTCACGCATTATAAACGTATTGTAGTCAAAGTTGGATCTGCACTTTTGGTTGATCCTCAGACAGGTTTGCGTTCTAAATGGCTTAACAGTTTGGTAAGTGATGTTGCTAAATTGCATCAAAGCGGTGTTGAGATTTTATTAGTATCTTCGGGTGCTATCGCTTTAGGAAGGACATTGTTACAGCTTCCCAAGAGAGCTTTGAAATTAGAAGAGAGTCAAGCATGTGCTGCTTTGGGGCAAATTGAATTAGCAAAGACATATGGTGATGCGCTTGCACAATATGGATTAAAAACGGGTCAAATTTTGCTCACTCTATTTGATACGGAAGAGCGACGACGTTATCTCAATGCACGTGCGACGATTAATGTGCTGTTACATTTTGGAGCGGTGCCTGTTATTAATGAAAATGATACCGTTGCAACAAGTGAAATTCGTTATGGTGATAACGATCGTTTAGCGGCACGGGTGGCAACCATGATGGGGGCAGATCTTTTAATTCTTCTATCAGATATTGATGGACTTTATACGAAGTCTCCTCATCGTGATCCAACGGCTGAATTTATTCCTTTTATTGCATCAATCACGAGTGATATTGAAAAAATGGCTGATGTTGCAGCTTCGGAATTTTCTCGTGGAGGAATGAAGACCAAGCTTGATGCTGGGAAAATAGCGAATTCCGCTGGAACGGCGATGATTATTGCTTCAGGTAAATGCATGAATCCTCTTGCGGCAATCGATAGGGGAGGGCGCAGAAGTTTTTTTGCTGCTAGTGAAAAGCCTGTCAATGCTTGGAAAACGTGGATTTCTGGTCATCTCGATCCTTCTGGTATTTTGATGATTGATCAAGGAGCTGTCAAGGCTCTTGGAGCTGGAAAATCATTATTGGCAGCAGGGATTGTAGCGGTTGAAGGAAAGTTTCATCGTGGAGATACCGTTGCAATTGTTGATGCAAATGGAGTTGAGATTGCTCGCGGACTTGTCAATTATGATAAGGATGAAGCTGTTCGCATTATAGGGTGTAAAAGCGAAGAAATTGCATCTATTCTTGGGTATGAAGCACGTTCTGCTATGGTGCATCGTAATGATATGGTTTTATGCAGCTTAACTGATTCTGCTTAAAAAGTTATCTTTGTTTATTGTTTTGATAGAATGAATGGTTTTATGGCTTTAAAAGAACAAATGAAGGATATGGGAAGAAAAGCGCGTTATGCCGCTACAGTATTGGCAGTTATGTCTTCTGAACAAAAGAACAAAGCATTAGAAATGATAGCCTTGAGTCTAGAGGATCAATCGGCTGAAATCTTACGGGCTAATTGTCAGGATTTAGAAAATGCTACGCGTAATAATTTGAAAGCTGCGATGATTGATCGACTCAAGTTGGATAAACAACGTTTGCGTGCAATTATAGACAGCGTCCGTCAAATTGCTTGTTTACCTGATCCTGTTGGACAAGTGATGAGTGAGTGGACGCGTCCCAATGGACTCCATATTAGCCGTGTCCGTACACCCCTTGGTGTTATTGGCATTATTTATGAAAGTCGACCAAATGTTACAATTGATGCAAGTGCTTTGTGCTTGAAGGCTGGAAATGCTGCAATTTTACGTGGTGGTTCGGACAGTTTTTATTCTGCATATGCGCTTCATTTTGCGTTGGTGAAGGGATTAGAAAAAGCGGGTTTTCCTCAAGATGCTGTTCAAATGGTTGGAACGATAGATCGCGCTGCTGTTGGAGAAATGCTTAAGGGATTGGATGGTATGATTGATGTTATTATACCTCGTGGTGGGAAAAGTCTTGTTGCGCGCGTTCAGTCTGATGCTCGCGTTCCGATTTTTGCACATTTGGAGGGACTCTGTCATATTTATATTGATCAATCGGCAAATTTAGAGATGGCGCGTGATATTGTCTTAAATGCCAAATTGCGGCGTACAGGTATATGTGGTGCTGTAGAGACTGTTCTCATTGACCGCCAAGCATTAAAAAGATTTCTTCCTATCTTAATGGCTTTACAGGAGAAGGGGTGTGAAATTCGTGCAACAGAAGATATTGTTTTTCTTATGCCAAATATCAAATTAGCTTCTGAAGAGGATTGGTCACATGAATATCTCGATGCAATTCTTTCTGTAAAAACGGTTGAGGGTATTGAAGGAGCTATTGCGCATGTTCAACGTTATTCATCAGGACATACAGAATCGATTATTGCTGAGGATATGAATGTGGTAAGAACGTTTTTTAGTCGTTTAGATTCAGCTATTTTGCTTCATAATGCGTCTACACAATTTGCTGATGGAGGTGAGTTTGGTTTTGGAGCAGAAATTGGTATTGCAACAGGAAAAATGCATGCGCGTGGTCCTATAGGTGTTGAACAGCTAACATCATTTCAGTATCACATTAGGGGAAATGGACAGGTTAGGCCTTGATGAAGCCATTTTTTCCATGGAAAGATCGTATGCCATATGTGGAAAAGTCCAATGTTGTGGGTCTTTTTGGTGGGTCTTTTAATCCTCCGCACGATGGTCACCTTCTTGTTGCAAAGATTGCCATTCAGCGTTTACGTCTTGATCAGCTATGGTGGATGGTAACACCTGGAAACCCTTTAAAAGACCATACGAATCTTCCATCTTTAGATGAGAGAATGCGATTAAGTTTTGAGCTTATTGATCATCCAAAGATTCGCATAACGGGTTTCGAGCAGGCGTTAGGCAGTACAATGTCTGTCGATACGATTTCTTATATCCTTGCACATTGTCGTGGAGTGCGTTTTGTATGGGTTATAGGTGCAGATAGTCTTGCAACAATTCATCATTGGTTCCGATGGCATGATATTATATCTATGCTTCCTATTGCCGTTATTGACCGTCCTCTTGCGCAGGTGCCAGCGCTTTCTTCTCCTATGGCGCAAATTTACCGTGCTTTTCGTTTAGATGAAAGAGAAAGTATAAGGTTACCTTTTATGAAACCACCGGCTTGGACTTATTTGCATGGGGCTTTATCTTTTCAGTCTTCAACGGATCTTCGTTTAGAGGAGAATGATTTTTCTTGAATATTTTATAAGTTTCTGTTTCTCTTTTTATTTTATATTCTAAATGATAAGAAAGGGTATGAGTCTGAAAAATATTTTACAAAAACATTCTTATAATCTTGCATCTTCTACAGAAAAAAAAGTCTTTTCTGTAACGGATCATCTTAAAATTATTCTCGATAGTTTAGAAGATACAAAAGCAGAAGATATTGTCTCTATTGATATTCAGGTTAAATCATCTTTAGCTGATTATATGGTTATAGCTTCCGGACATTCACAGAGACATGTATCTGCTATTGCTGATCATTTACTATGTACTTTGAAAGACAACCGGTGTGGTAGAGCAAGTGTAGAAGGGCTTCCTGTGGGCGATTGGGTATTGATTGATACAGGTGATATTATCATTCATCTTTTTCGTCCGGAAATTCGTCTCTTTTACAATTTAGAAAAAATGTGGCTTACGCCGGATTTAAACAATACAAAGCCAGTTCTTTTTGGAGATCATTAATATGCAAATTTCTATTTTTGCTGTTGGTCGCATGAAGAAAGGGGCAGAGCATAAATTAGTTGATCATTATTTGGATCGTTTTTCTAAAAGTTCTGGCTCTGTTGGATTTTATTTTAAAACACTACAGGAAATATCAGAAAGTCGGGCTCAAACAGCATGTCAGCGCATGGAAGAAGAAGGAAAAAAGCTCATCGATTTTTTACCTGAAAAATGTCGGTTAATTGTTTTGGATGAGCGTGGAAGGTCGATTTCATCATTTGCTTTTGCTGAAAAGTTAGGATTTTATCGTGATGAAGGTGTCCGTGATCTTATCATTGCTTTGGGGGGGCCTGATGGTCATAATGACCGAGTAAGAAATCGCGCTGATTTTCTTTTGTCGTTTGGTTTTATGACGTGGCCGCATCAAATTGCGCGTATATTACTTACAGAACAACTTTATCGGGCAGTGATGATAGCAAGTCATCACCCCTATCATCGTTTTTGATATTTTTGTGTAAATTTTAGCACTTATTTAGGTAATTTGTTAATATTGTTTTAGTTGACACCATTTAAAGCATTTCTAGTTTATGCGATAATGCTGAATGGTTAAGCAAGTGAGAAAGCTTCTTCATAGAAAGATGCGATGTTTATATGAGGAATTTGTGCTATTTGTCGTGTTGTTCTTCAGTATAATTTTTTGCTTTTCAATATCGCATGCTGAAGATACAGTAAGTAGTACGGCAGAAGCACAAAAAGCGTTGGTAGAAATTCGCCAAAATATTTCTATCTCGCGTGAGCGCGTTGCTTTTCTTATGCGCCAAGTTGAGCGTTTAAAAAAAGATCAGCGTGTTTTGAGTGATGCACTTATAAAGGCAGCTAAAGAGGAGCGTGCAGTAGCAAATGATATTGTTGAGAGGGGAGAAAAACTAAAAAAAATGATAGAAAAGCGTGCACAAGTTCATCAAAATTTGAAAGATCGTCGCGCTGAGTTTGCGGAGGTTCTTGCCATTTTAGAACGCATGGGGTTAAATCCTCCTCCTGCTCTTATGGTGCGGCCTGAGGATGCATTGGCTTCTATACGCAGTTCTATTTTATTAGGGGCTGTTATTCCTCAGATGCAAGAAAAAACACATGCTTTAGCAAAAAGCTTAAAGGCATTGACAAATTTGAGCAATTCAATTGCTGCGGAATACAGGGCACTAAAGATTAAAATACAAAATCAAGCAGAGCAGAGAAAGCATTTAGAGCTTTTATTAGATCAGAAAGCTAAATTACAAAAAAAATCGGAAGAAGAACTTACAGAACAGAAACAAAAAAATAGTATTCTTGCTCAAAAAGTGCAATCGTTGGAAGAGTTAATTTTAGAACTTGATCGTCCATCAGAACAGAGTTCTGATGGATCAATACAGATGCAAAAAAATTTACAATTATTGAAAAAATCGCATTTTGAAAGTCAAAAAGGCTCTTTACTTTTTCCTGTTTTGGGGAAAAGAATTCAACATTCTCATAATGGTTCACACCTTATACGTTTTGGTGAAATGATTGAAACAGAAACAGAAGCTGTTATTATATCACCTGCTGATGCTCTGGTTGCTTTTGCTGGACCATTTCGTTCTTATGGGCAGATCATTATTCTCAATGTTGGAAATGGTTATCATATTATTCTCATTGGGATGTCGAGGATTAATGTGACTCAAGGGCAGTTTGTCCTTGCAGGTGAGCCTCTTGGTATGATGGGGATGCAATTTGTTGCGAATAGCATTGCATTGGATATAGGAAAAAGTGCTCCAATGCTTTACATTGAGTTTAGAAAGCAGGGGAAGCCTGTAAATCCAACTCCTTGGTGGCGGACTGAAAAAACAAAAAGGAACCAAAATGATTCGTAAAGTTATTCTTTTGGTCGCTGGGGTATTGCTCGGCGCCAGTTCAATGATTATGGTGCACTCTGTTGCTGCTAATAATGAAGGCGATGCGTATAAAGAGCTTGCCCTATTTGGCGATATCTTTGAGCGCATACGTATGCAATACGTGACGGTTCCAGATGATAGAAAGCTCATTGAAAATGCTGTCAATGGAATGCTTACATCACTTGATCCGCATTCTTCTTATATGAATGCTGAAGAAGCTAAGGAGATGAAAGATTCTACAAAGGGAGAGTTTGGAGGTCTTGGTATTGAGGTTACTATGGAGAAAGGCTTAATTAAAGTTGTTTCTCCTATGGATGATACACCTGCTTCAAAAGCAGGTATTTTGGCTGGGGATCTTATTTCAAAAATTGATGGTGTACAGACGAATGGTCATACATTGAACGAATCTGTTAGTAAGATGCGTGGCGCTCCTGGGACACCAATTATGTTAACAATTATTCGTTCTGGTGTTGATAAGCCACTCGAAATTAAAGTTGTTCGTGATATCATCAAGGTGAAGGCGGTGAAATATCGTGTTGACGGTGATATCGGTTACTTAAGAGTTATTCAGTTTTCTGAACAGACTTTTGGCAATCTTCAGGCTGCTATTAAAGATATTCAGTCTCAAATTCCTCAAGGTAAGTTGAAGGGATATGTTCTTGATTTACGGCTTAATCCTGGTGGTCTTTTAGATCAGGCAGTGAGTGTTTCGAGTGCTTTCCTGAATAAAGGTGAGATCGTATCGACCCGCGGGCGTAAAAAGAGTGACGTGACGAGATTTGATGCTAAACCAGGTGATATTATCAATGGAAAGCCTCTCATTGTGCTCATTAATGGTGGTTCTGCAAGCGCTTCTGAAATTGTTGCTGGTGCGCTACAAGATCATCGTCGTGCGACAATTTTAGGAACACAGTCTTTTGGGAAGGGATCTGTTCAAACAATTATCCCCTTGGGTGAAAATGGTGCTTTACGTTTAACGACAGCACTCTATTACACACCATCAGGTACTTCAATTCAAGGAACAGGGATTACGCCTGATATCCTTGTAGAGCAACCATTGCCTGATAAATATAAAGGTTATGATGTCAAGGTTGGTGAATCTGCATTGAAAGGGCATATTAAAGGTAAGCGGGAAAACAATAAAGGATCTGGTTCAGCAGCTTTTGTTCCGAAAGATCCTAAGGATGATGTTCAATTGAATAAGGCTTATAAGTTACTACGAGGTGAAACGGCAAATTCAGCATTTCCACCGGATCCCAATAAGGATATTCTAAAAAAGTAAAAAGGCGTGTGTGTAAAACTCATGCTTTTAAGGATAATTGAATGGACGATGCGGTGGTTAATTTGAAGGATCTTCCTTATCGGAAATGTGTTGGGATTGTTGTCTTTAATCATGACGGTAAAGTTTGGGTTGGGCGTCGTTTGATGACAAACATTCATGCCAATGCTGAAACTTCGCAGCGTTGGCAGCTCCCTCAAGGGGGAATCAATGAAAATGAAGAACCATTAGAGGCGGCTCGTCGTGAACTTTACGAAGAAACAGGTATCCGGTCTGTAAAGTTGATTAAGGAAACACAAGATTGGTTCCATTATGATTTTCCACAAGAATTTGTTGGGCATATGTTAAGCAGTAAATATCGTGGACAAATACAGAAATGGTTTGCTTTTCAGTTTACGGGAGATATTTCTGAAATTACTACTAATCCGCCGCCGGATGGTAATGAAGCAGAGTTTGATCAGTGGAAATGGGTTGATCTAGAAATACTTCCTTCGATTGTTATTTCTTTTAAAAAGCATGTTTATATGAAAGTTGTGAGTGAATTTCGAGGTAGCCTTAAACAATCATAAAGGCTATATAATTTATATAGAGGGCTCTTTTTCTATTTAAGATGCTTTGTATTATGTATAATTTAAAAGATAGTAAGCGTATTTCTCTTTTATGTAAAGAACTAGGATATAAAATGAAAAAGTTATTTAATTTAATTGTATTTTTTACTTTTTTGAGTGTTTCTTCTGTAGCATTTGTATCAGCTTCAAAGGCTGATGAGGCAAAATCAACAGCAGCTACTTTGCCAAATGGTGCTTCTTCTTTGTCTGAAACGTATGATTTGTGGAGTCTTAACTGCTCGCTACAAGAAGGAAAAAAAGTTTGTTTGATACATCGTCAAGAGGTGAATGATCAGGGCCGTATGGTTGTAGCTATGAATGTTGATCTCAAGGCTGATGGTGTTGTGTCTGGTAATCTCATCGTTCCTTTTGGTATTTTGGTTTCTAAGCCTGTTCGTTTGCAGGTTGATGAGGGAAAAGCTGTTATTGAAACGGGTATTCGGACTTGTGTTCCCGCAGGTTGCATTGTTCCAGTTATTTTTGATAAAACTCATGTCGCAGCTTTACGTTCTGGAAAGAATTTGAAGTTGGCTATGACAATTGCTGCTCCAGGTGAGCCAGCTTTGAATGATTTATTCATTCAGCTAAGTGGTTTTAGCAATGCGCTTAATCGTTTGGCAGTTTTACAAAAATAATCTGAAAACTATAATAAAGGCGGCCTTTTAAGGCCGTTTTTAGTTTAAGCATTCTTATAACACTCTTAATGATTAAAATGGTTAGGTCATCAGAGAGAGTATTCAAAGTTTTTTGAAGGTATTTATTATTATCTGGGTTGGCTAAGTATTTTCATTCCGATATTTGTTTGTCAGGTTTTATTATCATTGTAATATTGAGATAGTAAACTTAGATGTTTGTATTTTCTATTCATTCAAAAAGAGACATTTAGCTATATCTATAAAATTAAGCCATTTTTGAATAAAGAGGCTTATTTTGATAAATGCTCTATATACGATATTTATGTCTTTATTAATTGGAAGAGAGATAAAGCGTGGTTTATACATTATTTCAAGCGATTGATCTGATTTTCAATATTTATATTGATATTTTAATCGCAAATGTCATTTTTTCTTGGCTTTATACCTTTAATATCATAAATACACGCAATCGCTTTGTTGTTTTAATTGGGGGCTTTTTGTATCGCCTTACGGAGCCAGTTCTCAGTCGTATTCGGCAGATTTTGCCAAATTTGGGAGCAATTGATATTTCTCCTGTTGTCGTATTCATCATTATTTATTTCATTCGTGTTTTCATGTGGCGTGCTTATGAAAGCATGTATCTATGAGATATTGTATGAGATGAGTGAAGATGTTTTACCAAGTTTATACGGATGGTTTGATCCTGTTTGTACGACTTATTCCAAAGTCTTCAGTTGATCAAATCATAGGGGTTGAATATAGGGATGATGGAAAGCAGTATCTTGTTGTACGTCTTCGTGCTGTTCCTGAAGATGGAAAGGCAAACAAAGCTCTCATTAAATTTTTAGCGAAGCAATGGAAAATTCCATCTTCTTGTATTTCTTTGAAAAGTGGTGCTACATCTCGCTATAAACAAGTTTACTTTTCAACACATTTGGAAGAGTTAAAAGAGATATGGCAATTATTAGGAGATTGTATTTCTCTATAAAATAATTGCAATACATTGAGTTATAAATATAATTTACTGTTTTGTATGTTAAATGAGAGACCTGAATAACGTAAGATTCTCTCATTTCAAACCTGTTTATATTGAATCAAATAAATCCTTACACGTTATAAGCTGGATGAATGTGTAGATAAAATTTTTATAAGAAAGGACTAAAATAGCACTTATGAACCGCCTTAATGTAAGGGCTATCGCACATTGGGGGCTGGCAAATATAATAAAAGCCTATTAAAAAACAGGCTTTATTTTTCTAAAATAACTATACTGCTTGATTACGTTCAATAGCCTGCTTAATCAACTCACGTGCAAAATCTTTATCCTGCCAACCTTCAATTTTAGCCCATTTTCCAGGTTCAAGATCTTTATAATGTTCGAAGAAATGCTCAATTTGCTTTAATGTAATTTCGGGAAGATCCGTATAATTATGAATATTAATATAGCGTTTCGTTAATTTGGGAGCAGGGATGGCAATAATTTTTTCATCTTTACCACCGTCATCTTCCATAACAAGAGCGCCGATAGGGCAAACATTGATAACACAGCCAGGAATAAGTGGGCGCGTATTGCAGATAAGAACATCAATGGGATCTCCATCATCTGAAAGAGTATGTGGTACAAAACCGTAATTTCCAGGATAAACCATTGAGGTATGAAGAAAACGATCAACAAATAAGGCTTCTGATTTTTTATCCATCTCATACTTTATTGGTTGTCCACCAAGAGAGACTTCTACAATAACATTAATATCTTCTGGTGGATTTTTACCAACGGGTATTTCTTTAATATTCATATAAAGGTCCTTTCGCGAATATAATGAAGCTGGATTCAATAAAATATTGAACTGCGGAAAGTCATGGAACTAGGTTGAAATTGATGAACGTGTTTTTTCAAAACGCTTGCGTTCATTGGGATCTAGATAAAGTTTGCGTAGACGAATATTTTTAGGAGTTACTTCTACAAGTTCATCATCTTGTATCCACGATAAGGCACGCTCTAAGGTCATTTTAATGGGAGGGGTTAGCTTTACGGCTTCATCTTTTCCAGCAGCGCGCATATTAGTAAGTTTTTTCCCTTTTAAAACATTAACTTCTAAGTCATTATCACGTGAGTGGATACCAATAATCATACCCTGATAGACTTTAACACCAGCATCGATCACCATAGGTCCACGATCTTCAAGATTAAAAAGAGCATAGGCGACAGCTTCACCACTATCATTTGAGATCATAACACCATTGACACGACCATTAATATCCCCTTTGTAAGGTTCATAGCTATGAAAAAGACGATTCATAATGGCTGTACCACGCGTATCGGTTAAAAGCTCGGATTGGTAGCCAATAAGTCCTCGCGTTGGAGCGTAAAAGACGAGACGAACACGGTTGCCTCCAGAAGGGCGCAATTCAACCATTTCACCTTTACGCTCAGACATTTTTTGCACGACAGTTCCAGAATACTCTTCATCAACATCGATGACAACTTCCTCGATTGGTTCAAGAGTTACTCCATTTTCATCTTTTTGCATCACAACACGTGGACGTGAAACACTAAGTTCAAATCCTTCACGGCGCATATTTTCAATGAGAACAGCAAGTTGTAATTCTCCCCGTCCTGAAACGTAGAAAGAATCCTTATCTTCTGATTCTTCAATTTTTAGGGCTACATTACCTTCTGCTTCTTTAAACAAACGATCACGAATAACACGGCTTGTTACTTTATCTCCTTCAGTTCCTGCAAGGGGGCTATCATTGACGAGAAAGCTCATTGTAACAGTGGGCGGATCAATTGGTTGAGCAGCGAGAGGTTCATTGACGGCAAGATCACAAAAAGTATCAGCAACAGTACCTTTTTGTAGACCGGCAATTGCTACAATATCACCAGCAACACTTTCTTCAATAGGTTGACGTTCCAGCCCACGAAATGCCAAAATTTTTGAGATGCGTCCAGTTTCCAAAAGTTTTCCATCTTGTCCGAGAACCTTAACATTTTGATTGGATTTTATAGAGCCCGAATGAATACGACCTGTAATAATTCGTCCCAAAAATGGATCGGCTTCAAGAATAGTTCCAATCATACGAAATGGTCCTTCTGCTACACTAGGAGAAGGGACATGTCGGGTTATAAGATCAAACAAAGGACCAAGTCCCTGATCTTTTGGTCCTTCTGGGGACTCAGCCATCCATCCATCGCGACCTGATCCGTAAAGAATAGGAAAGTCAAGTTGTTCATCGGTTGCATCAAGAGCAGCAAAGAGGTCAAAGACTTCATTGATAACTTCATCGGCACGTGCATCAGTACGATCAATTTTATTGATAGCAACGATAGGGCGTAATCCTACTTTTAATGCTTTCCCAACAACAAATTTTGTTTGCGGCATTGGACCTTCAGCAGCATCAACAAGGACAATTGCTCCATCTACCATATTTAAAATACGTTCAACTTCTCCACCAAAGTCAGCGTGACCTGGTGTATCAACAATGTTAATACGGGTATCTTTCCAAACAACGGATGTTACTTTTGCTAAAATTGTAATTCCACGTTCTTTTTCAATATCATTTGAATCCATCATACGCTCGCTGGTGCGCTGATTATCGCGGAAGTTTCCTGATTGTTTGAGAAGTTCGTCTACAAGTGTTGTTTTGCCATGGTCTACGTGAGCAATAATGGCGATATTACGCAATTGCATAAATTTTCTTCTTTTCTTTTGTGAAATTTCATTTGAGGTAAAACTTTTACATCCCTTACCTTACGATCAAAAAATCTTTTACATGTTTTTTTATAATTTTGGAAGAGGAGAAATATTGAATAATTAAACCAATAAATTGTTGTAATAATAAGGGGAGGATGAGTTCTGATTTTATTACATTTTTTCTCGTATCCCTAATTTTTGGAAGCTTTTTTATCCCTTCAAGAGTGAGATTTTTTTTACGATCTGTAGTCTCTTTATGCGAAGAGATGCCATTTTATTATTTATTATCTTAGTCAAAAAGGTGTTTTCAATTGTAATACTGTTATTTCAGAATTAACATTTTATGTTGCTGCTAACTTTCTCAAATTATGTTCTGATTTGAGGATATCTTCTTAGTTATATGCTTGATGAAATATTATATTAAAACTTTCTTTAGGTATTGTTTTCGCGTTTACCACAAATAAGTGCTTTATTTTTAGACGGTTTAATTTCAAGTATTACGATTAATTCCGGTAAAATAGGAAGAAAGACATTTATTTTAAATTTACTTTTTTAGTTTGAGATGAATGGTATTGTTCTTTACGTTTTTCTAGCTAATGCAAATGGCATCACCACAGCATAAGCCTGTATATAAAGGAGATCAATTCAAATGCACTCATGAATTTCTAAAGATCATTTTTGATAATATTATTCAACATTCTCTTCTGTCCAAATAGGAAAGCTTTTTTGTTTTTGGGAGAGTGTAAGTATGACGTTGGAGCTTACTTATTTCCCATATAACTGCATATGTTATTGTATTTGAAGGGTGCATTAATGTAACATAAGATCCCTTGAAAATTGCTTCATAAATACATTCATTTCGTTTTGTTATTGAATGTTTTTTATTATTTTAATGAGAGCATTTCAAATAATGAATGACAATAGCATCAAGGGATTTTATTTAGGATTCATAATGTTGTTTTATATTTTAAAACAATCAATATACTTTCTAGTAATTAGCTAATAGAAAAAATTGAAGTTACATGAGGTACGTTTTTATTTTTCATGCTAGAGTAAAGTTCCAGATAAGATAAGGGAAGCAACAGAAAAGTAGATCACAATTCCCATAACATCTACTAAGGTTGCGACAAGGGGAGCTGAAGCACTTGCGGGGTCAAAACCGAAGCCTTTAAGGATAAAGGGCAACATGGATCCGAATAAAGAACCAAAGGTGACAATACCAATGAGAGCTGTTCCCACTGTCATAGCAATGAAAATCCAGTGTTCACCATAGTTGTAGATACCGAGTTCTTGCCAAAGAGCAATACGCATCACTCCAATAACTCCGAGTAAAACGCCAAGAGATATCCCTGTTGGGATTTCACGTAGGATAATTTTCCACCAGTCTTTTAGGGTGAGTTCACGTAACGCTAAAGCACGGATAATAAGTGATGTTGCTTGCGATCCGGAGTTTCCTCCTGAACTCATAATAAGAGGAATAAACAATGTAAGAGTGATGACTTTTTCAAGCTCTGTTTCAAAATATTGCATAGCACTTGCTGTCAACATTTCGCCAAGAAAAAGGAGAGCAAGCCACCCCCCACGTTTTTTCATCATTCCGAGAAAGTTTATTTGCATGTAGGGTTTATCAAGAGCTTCCATACCTCCGAATTTGTAGGCATCTTCACTCATTTCATCAACCATTGTATCAAGCACGTCATCAACTGTTACAATACCAATGACATGATTCCCTTCATCAATAACAGGCACAGAGAGCAGGTCATGGCGTTGAAAAAGACGAGCAATATCTTCATGATGTGTAAAAGGAGATATTGTAATAGGAGTGTCATGTGTAGAGACGTTTAGAATTGGTTCATCAGGTGAAGCAAGGATAAGGTTACGCAGTGAAACAGCTTTGAGAAGGGTGCCTGTTTTCGGTTCAATAACGTAGCTAGTGTAAACTGTTTCACGTGTTCGTTCGACATCGCGGATGTAATCAAGAGTTCTTTTTACAGTCCAGTTTGCTGGGACTACTATAAACTCTGTTGTCATGAGTGCGCCAGCTGTGTGATCAGGATAACTCGTGAGTTTTTTTATTTCAGCACGCGTTAAGGGTTTGAGCAATGCATAAAGCCGCGTGCGGGTTTCTTTATCCATTTCCTGAAAGACGTCAGCTGCGGCATCAGCAGACATGCCATCAAGAATTTCAACTGAACGCGTTACAGGAAGAAGTTCGAGAATAGCCGCTGGTTGCTCAAGTTCTGGTTTATCAAAGAGCTCAATAGCATAATCAAGAGGTAGAAGGCTAAGAATAGCTACGCGTTCCATAATATCAAGATCATTGATGATATCAATGGAGTCTGCAAAATGGTGATTTTTTAATTCTTCAGCGAGTACTTCAGGAGAAGAATTTTTGAAGTCGAAGGTTGTTTTAATTTCAGTCATGACAAAATACCTTCTACAAGGTTGGGAAATTATAGGTTCATATTGATGGATAAGATAACAAAAAATTATAGAAGATTTAAAAAAAAGCCCATCTTAACTGTACTTACAACTGTTTATATTTAAAATAAAATTAACGATAACTTCTAGGTTATAAACAACTTTCTAAATCAAACACATAGGTTCTTATTTTTATTTATCACCTTATGATAAAGACATTTTTTATTTTTTCTACTGGAAGAGAGATTAAATGATATTTTTAAATTATACCAAATGATTTTAGTATATGATCAATTTGTATCGTAAATGTGATTGTGAGATTTCAAGTTTATATCAAGGAGACAGAGAATATTATGGCAAAATCATCAGTGCTGGACTGGAACGGATATGCAGGGCTTCCTGATTTTTCTTCAATAAATGATGAAGATTTTAAACCCGCTTTTGAGCATGCTCTGCAAGAAGCAGAAGAAGAATTAGAGATGATTGCGAAAGGGCATGAGTCCCCAACACTTGAAAATTTTTTGCAACCTTTTGAGCTTTCCGGCAAAGCACTTGATCGTGTTTGTTCCATATTCTTCTTGCGTTCAAGTGCGCATAGTAATGCTTTGATTCAGAAATTAGAACAAGAGTTTGTCATAAAACTTTCTCATTATTCTTCGAAAATTATGATGGATGCACGGATATTTGCAAAAATGGATATGCTCTATAAACAGTCGCAGCAGGGCATATATGACAGTGAAACAACACGTGTACTTGAATTATGGTGGAAGAAATTCGTTTGTAATGGTGCAAAACTTGATGAAAAAGGGAAAAAGCGGCTTGTAGAAATTAATGAAAAGCTTGCTTTTTTAAATGCTACTTTTGGTCAGAATGTTTTAAAAGATGAAGCGGAATGGATTTTATTATTAGAACAAACAGATTTATCTGGTTTGCCTGATGATCTTATTGCATCAATGAAGGAAATTGCATGTGAAAGAGGAAATGAGGGAGCTTATGCATTAACATTGGCACGCTCAATTATTGAGCCCTTTTTGAAATTCTCTCATCGTCGTGATTTGCGTGAGATTGCATTTCAGGCTTGGTCCAAGCGCGGTGAAAATAGCAATGACAATGATAATCGAGCGATTATTGTAGAGATTATTGCACTTCGAGATGAGCAAGCAAAGTTACTAGGATATAAGTCCTTTGCAGATTTGAAACTTGATAATACTATGGCGAAAACTGTTGATGCCGTTATGGATTTGCTGGCTCCTGTATGGGAGAGGGCAAGAGCGAAAGCTATGAGTGAACAGATCGAATTACAAAATTTTGCAAATAATCAAGGGAGTAATGAAGCTTTAGCAGCTTGGGATTGGCGCTATTATACTGAAAAACTTCGCGCTGAAAAATTTTCTTTCGACAGCGCTGAAATTAAATATTATTTGCAACTTGATCGTATGATTGAAGCGGCTTTTGGAGTTGCAGGTAAACTCTTTGGAATCTCATTTGAAGAAAAAAAATCTATTGCACTTTGGCATCCTGATGCACGTTTATGGGAAGTAAAGAAAGCCGATGGAAGTCTGCTTGGGCATTTTATTGGTGATTATTTTGCACGCTCTTCAAAACGATCTGGTGCATGGATGAGTAGGTTGCAATCACAACATAAATTAGATGGTGGACAAAAACCTATTATCTACAATATTTGTAATTTTGCTAAACCATCTAAAGGGGAAGTTGCACTTTTGTCACTTGATGATGCGCGTACACTTTTTCACGAGTTTGGGCATGCATTGCATGGTTTGCTTTCTGATGTAAAATGGACATCTGTAGCAGGAACATCTGTTTCGCGTGATTTTGTTGAACTTCCTTCACAACTTTACGAACATTGGTTAACTGTGCCAGAAGTCTTAAAATCTTATGCTACACACAAAAAAACAGGACTTCCTATGCCACAAGAATTGATAGATAAGGTTTTATTGGCACAGACATTTAATGCGGGCTTTTCTGCGGTTGAATTTATCTCATCGGCGTTGGTAGACATGGCTTTTCACCAAGGAAAACCTATAACTGATCCAACAATATTTGAAACCCAAGAATTGGAAAAATTGCAGATGCCTGATGCAATCATTATGCGTCACCGTCCTCCACATTTCACGCATGTATTTTCAGGAGACGGTTATGCTGCTGGTTATTATTCCTATATGTGGTCAGAGGTGCTGGATGCTGACGCTTTTCAGGCTTTTGAAGAAACAGATGATGTCTTTAATCCAGAACTTGCTGATCGCTTAAAACGTTTTATCTATTCTGCTGGAGGGAGCCGTGACCCAGAGGAGCTCTATAAAGCTTTTCGTGGGCGGTTGCCTTCATCAGAAGCGATGATTCAAAAACGTGGACTGTAAAGATAATACGGTATGGTGTAAGCCATACCGTATTATCTTGTTTCTGTTGTCAAGATTTATTTAAGTATAAATCTTATCACGACTTTATGAAAAAAGATTTTTTATTTTATTGGCTTTTCATTTGTGAAGAGAATAAGATTTTGCGTTTTGAAAGAAGATTATGGGAAAGAAAAGTCATCAGCTCGGTCTTTCTGATAACCATTCAGTGGAAACCATGGTCTTTTTATAAAGTTTTGATTTCTTCTGTTGAGTAAGCCAATATTTTGTTGTGCTATGTCATCAAGACTCATTGGAGATTGGTATTCAATTTTTTGTAATTTTTGCATAAGTTCTATAGAATTAACAGTGTTCAAGAGTATGGTTTCATTGGAAAATATGTGAAAATTTAAAATATCTTGCAATTTTTTTTCTAAATAAGAGGCAAGTTTTCTTTTTCCTTCAGAGGTAAAGTTAAGACCATCAGGGGTACGTAATTTAACGACCTTCCCATTTGTATCATAACCTGAAAAAGAAAATTGATTTTGTTCGTCGATGAAACCATCCCAGATATCGATGAAATGTCCTTTGGCACTTTCTATTTCTTGTTTGTAGAGTTTGTTAAAAATTTTTACTTTTTGTGTTAAATTATCATTTCCAAAAGCAGGTTGCCCCATCCATATCCATGGTTTTTCTGAAGCATGAAGACTTTCAGCAATTTCAGTAATTCTTTGTTTGTAGATGTTCATCCATTCTGGTTCATTTGTATTAAATATACCATGAGACATTTGAATTGGTTGATTATCATTGGCACCTATCACCATGACAATAATATCGGGCTTATTTTTATCAATGAGTGTAGAAATATTACTTTTCCAAGAATAGTAGTCAGTTCTTACCAAGCCAGAATTTGGCATCGTATTATTTATGATGATAATATTTCTATTATCAATAAAAAGCCTGTTCAGTGCATCGGCAACAGCAGAAGCGACAAAATCCCCTAAGATAAGAATGCGTTTTGCATTTTCTTCTTTTAATTTTTGTGCAGGTTTTTGTGGGACAGTCTTTTTCTGTGCTTTGTCTATTTTTTGTTCTATAATTTGTAGCTGTCGTGGCTGCTTGTTATGTTGCGACAACCATTTAAAAAAGTTTGTTGCTTCACTTGAAGATGGTTGTATAACACTTAATGCAGATATAGAGACAAGCAGGAAAATGGAGTATATTGAGCGGAAGTAGAACAAACACTTTAACTCCTCATTATTGTTTTCGAAGAAGAAAGAGAAGTTCAGAACTTGGATATCCATCGACCTTTAAATGATGGTGCTTTTGAAAAGCTTTAATAGCGTTTTGAGAGGCTGTACCGATTTTGCCATCAACTTCTCCTTCATAATAGCCAAGTGCAATTAAACGAGATTGCAGTTCTTTGTATTCATGGAAAGTAAGAGGTTGAAATGGTCGTTGCCAATCTTGAACCAATCCAGGATGTCCAGCAATGCGGTTAGCAAGAAGAGCAACAGCAAAAGCATATCGATCTGCATTATTATAACGCTTAAGAACAAAGAAATTTTTTGTTACTAGGAATATAGGTCCTTTGGGTTCATCTGGATATTTCAATATGGCTTGTTCAGATGATGCAGGAAGAGGGTGACCATTCGCATTTGTTACACCCAGCTTTGCCCATTGTTCAAAAGAACGCCAATCACTGGGAAGGTTTTTCTTTTGCGGCAGTTTAACTTCTACACCCCAAGGTCGATCAGATTTCCAACCATTCATGTGGAGAAGATTAGCAGCAGTTGCAAGGGCATCTGGAACAGAGTTCCAAATATCACTTTTTCCATTTCCATCCATGTCAATGGCATAAGCAAGATAACTGCTTGGAATGAATTGCGTATGCCCCATTGCTCCAGCCCAAGATCCAGTCAGTTGTGTACGTGTAATTTCACCACTTTGAAGAATTTTCATGGCAGCAATGAGTTGCTCCTGCGCGTATTTTGCACGTTTTGGATCAGCATAAGCTAAAGTTGCAAGTGAGCGAATAGTGTCACGCATCACATTGTTATTTGTTAAAATTTGTCCATAATTGCTTTCCATTGACCAAATAGCGAGTAAGATGTTGCGGTCAACACCAAAACGTTTTTCGATTAAAGGAAGCCAATTATCCCACTTTTTAGCTTGACGCTGTCCTTCCACAATCGCAATATCATGAATACGATTATCGAAATAGCTCCACGAAGGACTAATAAATTCTGGTTGGTATGCAGCTTTTTTTAAAACTTCAGGATCTATTGAATGAATGGTTTTAAAAGCTATGTCAAATGTAGAGGGTAAAATATTGTTGGCAAGAGCTATTTTCCTAAATTCTTTAATCCAGTGTTTAAAACTGTTATCAGCATATAAAGATGATGCAAAAAACATTAAAAAAGTAGAAAGAAGAACAGTTAAACCTACGATAAGCGTTTTTTGATTTATTGATTTCTTTGAAGAAAGAAAATTTTTAGATTCTGCTTTTTGCATTTTTAAATTCCCCTCAAAATATTATGATGTGCAAGAATTTTATATTGTATTTGGTATTAGCAATAATGTTATCAAGAAAATAATGAATATTGAAACTAATTATTTGTTGTGCAGAAATATTCTCAATAAATCATCATATTATTTGTATCTCTTTCCTATCCATTATAAGAGCATTCAAAACAATAAGATATCTTTTTTATCTTTTTGTAAAAACATATGTGAAATAAAATCAGAAAGTTATACAATTAATCAGGAGTATGAGAGTGCGTAAGATTCGAAAAGCAGTATTTCCCGTGGCTGGTCTTGGTACACGTTTTCTGCCTGCAACAAAGACAATTCCTAAGGAAATGCTGACGATTGTTGACAAGCCCGTTATTCAATATGTTGTAGATGAGGCGCGTGAAGCTGGTATTGAGCATTTTATTTTTGTTACGGGACGCAATAAGGCAGTCATTGAGGATTATTTTGATACGCAAGTTGAGTTATATACCACCCTTTCTGAGCGTGGGAAAAGAGAAGAGCTTGAGCATTTACACGGTTTGCAGCCTCCACCAGGTACAACATCTTTTACACGGCAACAGAGGCCTTTAGGTCTAGGACATGCTATTTGGTGTGCACGTGAATTAGTTGGAGATGAGCCTTTTGCGTTGTTATTACCTGATATGCTGATACAAGCCCAAAAGGGGTGTCTTTCTGAGATGATGAATCTTTATGAGAAAACCGGTGGAGGGAATATTATCTCGGTCCAAGAGTGCGATCCTAGAGAAGCACACAAATATGGTATTGTTGGAAAAGGCCAGCAGATTGCAAACGGTTTTAAAATTACAAAAATGGTAGAAAAGCCAACAAAAGGAACCGCTCCGTCAAATCTATACATCAATGGACGTTATATTTTGCAACCAGAAATTTTTAATATTCTCTCTAATCAAAAACAAGGTGCAGGAAATGAAATTCAGTTAACAGATGCGATGGTACGGCTCTCAAAGGAGCAGGATTTTTTTGGTTTCCAGTTAGAGGGGATCACTTTTGATTGTGGCTCTAAAGTTGGCTTTATTGAAGCTAATGTTGCATTTTCCTTAGCACGTTCTGATATGTATAGCCAAGTTTCTACATTATTGAAAAATTTACTAGAAACCATTAAAGTTGAAAAATAATATAGATCTCTCATTTAATTTCATTTATCAATTTGTTTATGACAACACAGTCTTCTCATATAGTTTTACAGGGTGCCGTTATATCGGCACTTAAAACACTTGCGAGTGAGAAACAAGGACTTGAAGCCCTTGAAAATTCTCTTCTTGGAAGTCTTTCTTCTTCTTTTGAAGCTGCTGTTCAAACGATCAGAAATGCTCATGGTCATGTGGTGATTACTGGTCTTGGAAAGAGTGGTCATATAGGTACGAAAATTGCTGCAACTTTAGCGTCGACGGGGACACCTGCTTTTTTTGTTCATGCTGCAGAAGCCAATCACGGCGATCTTGGTATGATTGGACCTAATGATGTTATTTTGGCTTTATCATGGTCAGGTGAAACCTTGGAGCTAAGTGGTATTATCAATCATGCCGCGCGTTTTCGTATTCCACTTATTGCCATGACATCGGGTGAGAATTCTGTATTAGGACGACAGGCTGATATTGTACTTTTATTGCCAAAGAGTGAAGAAGCTTGTCCCCATGGGCTTGCTCCTACAACTTCAACAGTTATGCAGCTGGCGATGGGAGATGCATTAGCCGTTGCTCTTTTAGAAATGCATGGCTTTACTGCAAGGGATTTTAAAATTTATCATCCTGGTGGTTCTCTTGGCGCAAGTCTTAAATACGTGCGTGATATTATGCATGGTGGCGACCGTATTCCTTTAGTTGAACAGGGGACAACAATGACTGAAGCGATGAATGTTTTGGTTGAAAAACATTTTGGTTGTGTTGGTGTTGTCAATCAAAAAGGTGAATTAATTGGGATTGTGACTGACGGTGATCTTGCACGCAACATTCACTTTAACTTATCAAAATTTAATGTTGATGAGGTAATGACAAAAGATCCCAAAATTGTTGAGCCAAATATGTTGGTTGGTGCGGCCACAGCTTTTATTAATGATCACCATATTGGTGCTTTTTTTGTGGTTGAGGATAAGAGACCAGTGGGGATTGTTCATTTCCACGATCTTTTGCGCATTGGTGCTGTGTAAATTGAGTCTTCATATAAAATATTTATTGTAGTATAAGGCAAGTCTAACAATAGAAAATTTCAATGCAGCAGTGTGGTTGATGCCTTTTTAAAAAAATGATTGTTTGTCCATTTTACAGTGTTTGTGAGTTCTATAAGCAGAGGATTATATCAATATATTCGCCTATTTTGAGTTTTTTAGGAAAAATTTATTTTTCCTGATTCTTATGGCATCACAAGTTTATTCTATCATCATATTTGTTAGCTTTTAAGACAGCCTTTCATGCTATAACAGTTTTGTGCATTGAAATGGTTTATAAGAAGCATTTTATACATTTTCCAAAGTGATTTTACTTATATGCAAACTCCATTTGTAACGTGCAAAACAATGGTTTTGATTGATTGTTTCATGCAAAGAAGTTGAAATGGTAAAATTTTATGATATTGAGAATTCTCATTCAGTATGAAAACAACAATTTATTATTTCTAGTCATTATATGAATCCCTATATGAATCTCCCACATATGAGTCTTTCATGTCTCTACCAAGACGCTGTGGTTTTTATTTTATTTAAAATTGTCGCTTAAGAGAAAATTGTGTCCCTGTATATGATGTACAGAAAAGCTGCGTTGCTTGACGTGAGAGTATGCAATTAACTCTAGATATTGTTCCACGGAGGATAGAGCGTATTTCCATTTCTATCTGTTGAGCACTGACATAATTATATGTACCTTCTGAGAGTTTTTCTTGTGTATCTGCTGCGCGTGTTTCAAAAACGCCTTCGTGAAAAGAGGAGATAATACCGTTCTCATCCACCCATTTACCATCAATTCCATTTGGCATATTTTGTCCATAATATTGCGAAAAGCCACAAGCACATAGTACCAAAGTGGTGATTGTGAGATATAAAATACGGTAGGGATGCTTCATTTTGTCACTCTAATTTATGTTGATTTACTCTCTGGTTTCTATAACATTATTAAATTGCTCTATGAGTCAATATGAAAAATTTAATAAAAATCAATGAAAAAGCAAAAAAAATGGAAAAAAATGCCTTAATTTTTATTTAATAAACAGCTTGATGAAGTTTGTAAGTGAAACACAAGAGGTAAAATATTTCTTATGCTTTACAACGATTTTTACATTAAGCCATTTAGTAGTCTCAGAGGAGATTATTAAGATTATGGTTGGTCCCATTCTTGTTGCAAGTGAAGACTATGGAAAGCGCGTAGAGCTTTCTGCCATGCTTCGAGGTTTTGGTTACCGTGTCATTGAAGCAGAAAATGGTCTCCGGACGATTGATCTTTTACACAGGCGTAAAAATATTGTGCTTGCACTCCTTGATGTCATCATGAGTGATTTGAGTGTGAGTGATTTGATTAAAATGATTAGAGTCGCTGGTGTTGTTGTTCCTATTGTTGTGATAGCACAACAAGAGAATCAAGATTTACTGCAGAAAGCTTTAACAGCTGGAGCTATTGATTACTGGATTCATCCTGTTACTTTACTGCGGTTGAGAGTTACGTTGGATACGCTTGCTCTCATTTCTGCATTGGAGCGTGAGGTTCGTTATATTCGGCGAAGAAATGAGAATCATTTGCGATTTTCTGACCTTTGCACAAAAAGCCGAGCAATGCAGGTGGTTATAGAGCAATCGAGAAAAGCAGCAGCTTCTTTACAGAATCTTTTGATAGAAGGTGAAACTGGGACTGGTCGCGAAACATTAGCTCGCATTATTCATCATGAGGGTTTGTTATCTGAGGGAGCTTTTATTCGTTTCCAATGTTCAGCTATTGACGATCCAGAACAAGAAAGTCACCATTGGTTTCAAGAGTTTTTACCACTGGTTTCTTCTCTTGAAAAAGGAACGCTTTGCCTTTGTGATGTTGATCGACTCGAGTCTATCCAGCAAAAGCGCTTAGCCTATTATCTTAAAGAAAGAGAAAAACATACAAGGGATAACCTTTTTTCTTTTCGCATCATTGCTATCTCAACTTCTCGGTTGAAAGATTTGGTTGCAGAAGGATTATTTCTGCGTAGTTTGTTTGAAAAGTTTTCCCAATTATCTATCAGTGTTCCTGCTTTGCGAGAATTGAGAGATGATTTTCCAGAACTTACGCAAAATTTGATTGACCGCATTATTACGGAAACAGGGAGATCGCATGTCCATGGATTAGCAGGGTCGGCGCTTTCATTGCTTATGCAGTATGATTGGCCTGGTAACCGGCATGAACTTGAAAATTTTTTATTTCGTGCAATTTTACTCAGTGAGGGGCCATTGTTAACTGTCCGAGATTTTCCTCAATTAATGGGAAATTCATTGAAGAGTGTTCCAAGTATCATTGAGAGTAATATACAAGAAAACCATGAACAAGAATTAATACAATTTTTGGATGGTGATGGGCATGTGCGTACTTTTGCAGAGATGGAACGTGATATTATTGAGAAAGCGGTTAAACATTATAAGGGACATATGAGTGAGATTGCTCGGCGTCTTCATATAGGGCGCTCTACACTTTATCGCAAAATGGAAGAGTTGAGAGCCATAAAGAGTCAAGAACGTAAATAAAGTCTATGATAAGTTTCTTTCTTCTAGAGATCTCATTTTCAAAAAAAGCATAATAGCTTTTTTGAAAATTAAGGGAGGGGTTTTGGTTTTTAAAAAATTAATGTTACTTATCGTAGAATTTAAATATTGAGAGTGACTTTGTAAACACAATGGGTTTAGATTTTATTGTGTGTAATCCTTTTGAACTTTATTTATTTCATTTTGATTTTTATGATTTTAGTGCACTTCACGTGTAAAGTGAGAGGATAGTTTTTACACTTTTGAATACTTAAACTAAAGTTCTAGAAGCATCAAATATTGAGTTTATATTCTTTTAAGCAAGAAATGGCATTCTGTCTGTAGCATGATGAATATAACATGCCTGATTTGAATGCTGTCATTCGTATCAATGTTTGTATGGTGATTAAAAAATAGAAAGTTGTTCCTCTTTGTCTCTGTTCCAAGCTGTTATCTATTTTATCATATTGTTTTGGGTTGCGTCTATATTGGCGATTTATACATATGGACGCTTCATTAAAAGTGCTAGGGGAGAGTGTTCTTATGCGTTAACTGTTAAGAAAGATGAAACAAAGCTTGATCGTATAGTGAGTCAGTTAGCAGAGAAAGCAAATGGATTAGGGGTTGATAAGGATGCTCTTTCACTTATCATCAGCAATTTGGATGCGTTTTATGTTCGCGCGATAGGAGCAGCAGAGGCTGGGCGCAGCCTTGATCTTATGTATTATATTTGGGATGATGATTTAACGGGACGTTTATTATTAAGTGAAATAGTAGAAGCAGCTGATCGTGGTGTTCGGGTTCGCCTTCTTTTAGATGATATTAATGCCCAAGCGCGTGATCCAGCTTACATTGCGTTGGATAAACATCCTCATATTGAGGTAAGAATGTTTAACCCAAGTTGGTCCCGTAAAGGTGGTTTACGTCGTGGTTTAGAAATTATATTGCGGGCAATTACTGTAACGCGTAGAATGCATAATAAAGCTTTTATTGTGGATGGCCGTGTAGCTTTTGTAGGAGGACGCAATCTTGCAGATTCTTATTTTGATGCCGGTGAAGAATCGCATTTTCGAGATTTAGATTTGATGTTAATTGGTCCCTCAGTTAAAAAGGTAGAAACCGTCTTTGATGACTTTTGGAATAGTGCTGTCGTTTTACCGATTCATACTTTGGTTGTTTCTAAAAATGTAAGCGACCTTGGATATTGGAAGGATAAGTTACAAAAATTTCGTAATTCCGAGGTTGCAAAAGTTTATTTAAAATATATCAAAGAGCATATTAATTTTGATTACTTTATTCAGACAGGAAAGCGATTATTTTTAGCAGACAAAGTTACTATTCTTTCTGATCCACCGGAAAAAGCATTACGCAAAAGAGCAGAAAATTGGCTTATGAAAGCACTCGCTAAGGTTATTGAGGATGCTCAAAAAACTGTTCAAATTATATCTCCTTATTTTGTCCCTGGTAAGGTAGGTACTCAAAATTTTAGTAATTTGGTTTCAAAAGGTGTTGATGTCAAAATTCTTACGAACTCTTTAGCTGCTACCGATGTAGCGCTTGTGCATGGTGGTTATGTGCCGTATCGCAAGGCATTACTGAAAAGCGGTGTTAAGCTTTATGAATTAAAACCAGATGGAAATATGCATGGGTTGCGATTATTTCGATCAAGTAAGGCAAGTTTACATGCTAAAGCTTTTTTAGTTGATCATAAAACTGCTTTTATTGGGTCTTTAAACTTTGATCCTAGATCAGCAGCACTCAATACGGAAATGGGTATTCTTTTTGAATGTGCACCAATTGCAGCAAGATTAGATCTGCTTTTTTCTGAAGAAACAACAGGTGAAATGAGTTATCATCTTCGTCTTGGTGATAACAACCGTATTTATTGGGATTTTATTGAAAATGAAAAACAGCATAGTATTGACTATGAACCAGAAAGCAATTTTTGGCGTCGTGCATTTGCAAAAATAATAAGTTGGTTACCCATTGAAACACAATTATAGATTTTATAAACTATAATCAAAAAATTATTTTAATTTTTCTTTTCATTTTTTTTGTAGCGTGGCATAATTTTTTGCCAATCCACAAAGGTATGAGAACCGCAATTTTATCGAAAGAACCTTGCGGTGTTTTGTTGTAAAGGAATTTGGCTATGGCAAAAATTGTTGAAACGGGGACAGGTGCATTGGCATTGACTTTTGATGATGTGCTTTTACAGCCTGGTCATTCTCTTGTTATGCCTGGCCAAGTAGATCTTAGAACGCGTATTGCAGCTGATATTAAGCTCAATTTGCCGTTGCTTTCTGCTGCAATGGATACTGTGACAGAGTCGCGTTTAGCTATTGCTATGGCGCAAGCTGGTGGTCTTGGTGTTATTCATCGTAATATGTCTCCTACAGAGCAGGCCGAAGAAGTTCGTCAGGTGAAAAAATTTGAATCTGGCATGGTTGTTAATCCAGTTACAATTGGACCAGATGCAACACTTGAAGAAGCAAAAGCTTTGATGCGTTCATATGGTATTTCGGGTATTCCGGTTGTTGAAAATGGTGATAAAAGTAAGACTGCTGGGCGGCTTGTAGGTATTTTGACGAATAGGGATGTGCGTTTTGCTTCGGATCCAAAACAAAAAATTTATGAATTAATGACGCATGAAAATTTGATTACGGTGCATGAAAATGTTCAACTTAGCGAAGCGAAGTATTTGTTACATCATCATCGTATTGAAAAATTATTGGTTGTGGATGAACAAAATCGCTGTGTTGGCTTGATAACAGTTAAGGATATTGAAAAGGCACAATTAAATCCAAATGCTGCCAAGGATTCTCAAGGTCGCTTGCGTGTTGCAGCTGCCAGTAGTGTGGGCAATGATGGGATTGAGCGGGCTGAACGACTCATTGAAGCAGGTGTTGATGTACTGGTGATTGATACAGCGCATGGGCATTCTCAACGTGTATTAGAAACTGTTGAGCGAATTAAGAAAATGGCGTGTTCTCCGGCTGTTATTGCTGGTAATGTAGCAACTTCTCAGGCAACACAGGCGCTCATTGATAGTGGTGCAGATGCAGTAAAGGTTGGTATTGGTCCTGGTTCTATTTGTACAACACGGATTGTAGCAGGTGTTGGTGTCCCTCAACTTGCAGCTATTATGAGTGCTGCAGAAGCTGCTGAAAAGGCAGGTATTCCTGTTATTGCTGATGGTGGGATCAAAGCTTCGGGTGATTTTGCTAAAGCTCTAGCAGGTGGGGCTTGTGCTGCTATGATCGGTTCTCTTTTAGCAGGTACAGATGAGAGCCCTGGTGAAGTTTATCTTTATCAAGGGCGGTCTTTTAAAGCTTATCGCGGTATGGGATCCGTTGGTGCTATGGCAAGGGGGTCGGCAGATCGCTATTTTCAGGATGAAGTGCGTGATGAGCTTAAATTGGTTCCTGAAGGTGTGGAAGGTCAAGTGGCTTATAAAGGGCCTATAGCATCAGTTTTACACCAGCTCGCTGGTGGATTGCGTGCTTCGATGGGATATGTTGGTGCGAGGGATTTAGCAGAATTTCGTGAAAAAGCGACATTCGTTCGTATCACTAATGCTGGACTCCATGAAAGCCATACACATGATGTTGCTATCACACGAGAGAGTCCAAATTATCGAGGGCCTGTTTGACATATAAGATCTGAGAGCTACATTCCGTAGCGTAAAAATCTTTTGAGAAAGTGTAAGAAGGTTAGTATTTTTTACTCTTTGTAATTTAAAGTTCTAAAATAGAAAGAATTGGAGGTTGATATTCCAATTCTTCCCATGGGTTATATGAAGTTAAAAGAATTAACTTTTTGTCGTCTTCCGCTCTGATTTTGACGCGCGTTGGCGAGTGTTAGCTTGATCACTTGAGATGGATTTCTTTCCATTGTTTGAGGGTGTTGTATTATGACGGCTTTTAGGTGAAGTTGTTTTGCCATTATTGTGAGTATTCATTATATTCTCCTTTTAAATTATCTGGCTTACAGCCAGTATAGCAAAAACGGACATATCAGATAGTGGTTCCAAGTGTTTTTTAAAAAGTTAATATTTTGTTAAGAATAATTAAGAAGAGTTGTGTCTAACTTTGGTAGAAACTTTTTGCTACTTTTCAGAAAGAGAGTATTTCAAAGTTTGATGATTTTTGCATATATTTTGAAAGAGAGATTTTAAATATATAGCCTGTTTTTCAGTATTAAGATTGGGTATATGTTTTTAAATAATAGGAATGCAAACAGGTAGCGCGTGAGATGAAGCGTTTAAAATGCTATAAAAGTGTGATCAGAAACATTCAGCTTCCAATATAAATTTTTGTATAGTTTCAAAAAAATCTATTGACGTAAAGAAAGATAATTTTGTTTTTGTTAAAATTCGAATGGGAGAAATGAATGCGCTTAGGTGGGCGTTTGCGTGCAGCAATAGATATTCTAAAAGAAATAGAAATGCATCATACTCCTGCAGGTGAAGCTTTAAAAGCTTGGGGGGTGGCTCATCGTTTTGCGGGAGCCAGTGATCGTGCAGCAATTGGTACAATCGTTTATGATGTTTTAAGACGATATTATTCTTTACAATGGCGTATGGAGAGTGATGATATCAGGGATATCGCTTTCGGTGCTTTATTAGATACAGGGAAAATGACAATTGAGAAAATCGATCATGAATTAGAAGGAGATCGATTTGCACCACAGCTATTAGAAGCTAGGCAGCGTCAATCATGGCAAAAACAGCAATTGGTTAATGCTCCAGATTATATTCGTGGTGATATTCCTCAATGGTGTAAAACACATCTAGGTCCTTTATTTGCCGATAATTTGGTTATTGAAACCGCTGCATTAGCAACACGTCCCTCTTTAGATTTACGCGTGAATAGCTTGAAAGCAATACCAGAGAAGGTACTTCAAGAGTTAGTAAAAACCAAAGCCCAACTGTTAAATTGGTTTCCGCAAGCTTTAAGAATTGCACCGATTGAAAAGTTTGATCGTCATCCCAACGTTCAAATGGAACGTGCTTTTCAAATGGGACACTTTGAAATACAAGATTTAGGATCTCAGATTGTTGCCTATCTTGTAGAAGCAAAAGCAAGTATGCAGATATTAGATTATTGTGCTGGATCTGGTGGAAAAACTTTAGCTTTAGCTGCTAGTATGAAGAATCAAGGACAAATATATGCTTATGATTCAAATAAATTCCGTTTGTTTCCCATTTTTGATCGTCTTCGACGTGCTGGTGTTCGTAATGTACAGATACGGGAGCATGGGGAGGAATTAAAGCCGTTAGTAGGTCAGATGGATATAGTTTTGTTGGATGCACCATGTAGTGGAACAGGTACATGGCGTAGGCGTCCAGATACGAAATGGCGTTTAACATTAGAGCAGGTAAAACAACGCCAAACAGAACAGAGGGATATTTTGAACAAAGCTATAGATTATCTTAAACCGAACGGGCGTTTAGTTTATATTACATGCTCTCTTTTTGTGGATGAAAATGAGGCACAAATTTCTCATTTTCTTCAAAAACATTCTCATTTTCATCCAATAAATATGCGCGCACTTTGGCAGAAACATTTTAGTTGTGCATCTGTGCAACCAATTTTTTCAAATTATGGACTTACTTTATCACCAGCAACAACAAAAACCGATGGTTTCTTTTTGTCTGTGTTGCAAAAAAAGCATTGATACATATTTTCACATTTTTTATCTTAAATTTTGCAATGAGAACCTTTTTCTCAGATAAACAGACTTGTGAAAAGAGAAAGATTGAATAATAAGTCTTATTGGTTCGCTTTTTATAATGATTGATTGGTTTTTTATGAGCATATCACATCCAGACACTGTCCTTATTATTGATTTTGGTTCACAAGTGACACAACTTATTGCTCGGCGGGTGCGGGCAATGGGTGTTTATTGTGAAATTATTCCTTTTCAAATCGCTTTAGAAAGCATCAAGCGAATAAGACCTAAAGCTATTATTTTATCAGGAAGTTCTTATTCAGTTCTTGATAATGATTCGCCGCGTGCCCCGATGGAAGTTTTTGAAATTGGTGTTCCTGTTCTTGGTATTTGTTATGGTGAACAAGTTATGTGTGTTCAGCTTGGAGGGAAAGTTGAAGCAGGACATGAACGTGAATTTGGACGCACTTTTTTGGAGGTGCAAGAAGAGAGTGCCCTTTTTGATGATGTATGGGAAAAAGGTTCTTGTTATCAAGTCTGGATGAGCCACGGTGATCGTGTGACGGCTTTACCAGAGGGGTTTCGTGTCATAGGAACGTCAAAAGGTGCTCCCTATGCTGTTATTGCTGATGAGAAAAGGCGCTTTTACGCATTGCAGTTTCATCCTGAAGTTGTGCATACACCGGATGGTGCAAAACTTTTGCAGAATTTTGTTCATAAAATTTCTGGTCTTAAAAGCAGTTGGTCAATGGCTTCTTATCGTGAGCAGGCAATTGCTACGATACGACAACGAGTTGGGAACAGTCGTGTTATTTGTGGTCTTTCAGGTGGTGTGGATTCATCAGTTGTGGCTGTGCTTCTCCATGAAGCAATAGGAGACCAACTGACATGTATTTTGGTAGATCATGGGTTTATGCGCAAGAATGAAGCTGAAGAAGTTCTTACACTATTCCGTGACCATTATAATATTAAACTTATTCACGTTAATGCTGCCAATATGTTTCTTAATGCCTTAAAAGGTGAAACAGATCCAGAGAAAAAGCGCAAAACGATAGGTCGCCTTTTTATTGAGGTTTTTGAAGAAGAAACTAAAAAAATCGGAGGTGCGGAATTTTTAGCACAGGGCACGCTTTATCCAGATGTTATTGAAAGTGTTTCAGCCATTGGTGACGGGGTAACAATTAAAAGCCATCATAATGTAGGGGGGTTACCGGAGCGGATGAAAATGAAACTTGTAGAGCCGCTGCGTGAGTTGTTTAAGGATGAGGTTCGCTCGCTAGGGCGAGAGTTAGGATTGCCTGAGAAGTTTATTGGTCGCCATCCTTTTCCGGGTCCAGGTCTTGCAATTCGGTGTCCAGGAGCAGTTACACGTGAAAAATTAGAAATTTTACGTGAAGCAGATGCTATTTACCTTGATGAAATTCGTAAAGCTGGTCTTTATGATGAAATTTGGCAGGCTTTTACTGTTCTTCTTCCTGTTCAAACTGTCGGTGTGATGGGTGATGGACGCACTTATGAGTTTGTATGTGCTCTTCGTGCAGTGACATCTGTAGATGGAATGACCGCTGATTTTTATCCTTATAATATGGATTTTTTAAGCAAAACAGCAGCACGCATTATTAACGAAGTCAGGGGGATTAATCGTGTTGTGTATGATGTAACTTCAAAACCTCCAGGTACCATTGAGTGGGAATAATTTAAATGGAATAAAAATCTTTTAAGAAGAGAGTCTTATTCAAAATTGGATATTTGAGCCGGTAAACAGGAGAAGACAGTTTCTTAAAAAGATTATTATTTATCAGGTTATGATGTCTCAAAATCATAACCTGATTATGTGTTATCTAATATCGTTGGAAATGAAGAAGTTTGGAGTTTTGCATGTCCGAGAAAAAAATTGTTGCACATCGTGGTGGAGCTCATCTTCATCCTGAAAATACACTTTCGGCATTTCGTCATGCGATTGCATTGGGAGTTGATGAAATTGAATGTGATGTGCATCTCCTTAAAAGCGGTGAAGTGGTAGTATTTCATGATTTCGGTTTAGAACAATTGGTTGGAAAAACAGGATATATTCATGATATTGATAATGAAACACGCAAACAACTCTGTGTAAGAGGAAGTGCTGAAGCTCCTCCTTTACTAGAAGAAGTTCTTGATCTTTTGGGACCAACCAATGTTGCACTGCATCTTGAAATTAAAACATGTGGTGAAGTTGAGCGTGAGAAAATTTTATCCCAAAAAGCACTTGAGTTAATAAAAAGTCGAAATTTGGCAGAACGGGTTTCTGCAATTAGTTTTGATCCTGTGAGTCTTCATCCTTTTATTGAAGCGGGAATAGCATCTGGTCCATGTATTGATAGTTTTGAAGGTGATATGTACCATCATTTTTGTGAATGGAAGAAATTGGGCTATTCTGATCTGAGTTTAGATGGTTCCATTGTCACACGAAACTTTATTGACGCTGCACTTGACGCTGGTTTTACTGTAGGAGTATGGACAATCAATGGGAGGGCGCGGTTATCACATTGGCTTGATATGCCTGTACATTATATTACAACAGATCAACCTGATCTTGCTTTACAATTACGGGAACAAAGATAAAATTCATCTATAAGAGTAAAGCAACATTCCTTAATAAAAGTAAGATTGATGAAAAGTATTTTCTTCTGTAGGCATCATGTGTTTAATATTTTAAATTAGAGAAAGCTTGAATTTGAAGTGCTTAAGTTCCATAAAAGAAGAAATCTTTCAATTATGTAGCATTTATTGTAAAGATGTTGATCATAGTTATGCAGTCTTTTCCTTTTTGGGTAAGAAAGAAAGATAAAGATGCTGTTTTTGCTCTTCATATTTTGGGGGAATGTATCTAGACATAATCTTTATCAAAAACAGCTTATATTTTTAAAAAGACTTAAAGAAGCATAGATGTTTACAATCACATTTCAATGCCTATATGTGAGAAAAAAAGCAAGATTTTTCTTACAATATTATAATATAAGTTGGGCACTATCATTTTATTTATTAGCTTCTAATTTATTTGCTTACTTTTCATGTATTGATATGATAGCTCTTGCACTGAGATAGTTCACAAGAGATGTTTTTAGTCTTTTCTCAAGTGATTTTATGCATACACAAATTCCACAGTGACGTGTGAATAGTTTTGATTGATTCATCATGAAAAGGATTTAAAATAAAAGGATCTTACTATTTTTAGTATTGCACATTTAAGAAGAAAAAGGTGAATTGTTGTTATAAATCAATATGTTGATACAGAATTAACTTGTATGGTAAATCATTTCTGTTTTTTCAAATTTTACTTCTTATACTGGTTTTATTTATATTTTTCTGTGCAGAGATAAACACAAAACAAAAGAGTCTTCACCATCATAATTCTTAGTAAGTTTTTCAAAAATTCGATATAAGAATCTTCATTTCATACCAAGATATATGATAGTGGGGGTGTCATGTTACTTTCTTAAAGAAAAGGGGGATATTAAGCTACTTTTATTCACAACAAAAAGATTCTCTTAATAAAACAATGAGTAAGACTTTTAGTTATCAAGAAAACTCCAGAAATCATTTCTCAATAAACCGGTAAGTTTTCTGTAAATCCTTTATTATCGGTATAGGACTTTTTCATGATAATGTATTGAATTATTTTAAAATGAAGGCTTATCCGTATTTATTTCAAGGTTTTTGAGAGACATAAAATCCCGTTTACAATCTACATTTTTACTTGATTTAATTATTACTTGTGCGTTTTCCTGTGGTTTTGTTAAAAGTATGGAAATTTTGATGAGGAACAGTAAAACTTAATGCTTGACCATAGTCGTTTGTGAGGCGTTCTTTGATTTCAATGGTAAAGATGACGTTATTCCAACGTGTTAAAACATGACACCCTGTTCCGATAGGTTTGATAAGCTCAATTTGTGTGTGGAAAGTCGGTCCTTTATCTGGATATTCTCCCAACAAGATTACTTCTGGTCTAAATGCTAAAAGATCAGTTTCTTTACTACAAGAAAATGAACGACCTAAGTGTTGTTCTAAAATTTGGCGATCAAGAAAATTCATAGGAGGAGAACCAATAAAATCAGCAACAAATGTTGTTGCTGGATAATCATAAATTTCCATTGGTGTTCCAGTTTGCTCGATAGCCCCTTTATTCATGACAACTATTCTATCAGCTAATGTCATGGCTTCTAGTTGGTCGTGGGTAACATAGAGGCTTGTTGTACCCAATGAGCGCTGAAGAGTCTTAATCTCAATACACATCTGCGCACGCAATTTTGCATCAAGATTTGAGAGGGGCTCATCAAAGAGAAAGACACGTGGTTGACGCACGATGACTCGCCCCATAGCAACACGTTGACGTTGACCTCCGGACAATTGTCGTGGTTTACGATCAAGAAATGGTTCTATTTGTAAAAGCTTTGCAGCTTGTGTGATCCGCCTATTTATTTCATCTTTGGGAGTTTTACGATTTTTGAGACCATATTCTAAATTTCCACGCACTGTCATATGGGGATAAAGTGCATAATTTTGAAAAACCATAGCGATATCACGATCGGCTGGTTCACGATTATTGATACGTTCGTTATCAATATAGAGTTCACCTGAGGTGATTTGCTCAAGTCCTGCAATAATGCGTAACAAAGTTGATTTTCCACATCCTGAGGGACCAACAAGGACAAGAAGTTCCTTATCGGCAACAGTGAGGTTTAAATCGTCGATGACCAGAATGCCGTTGTCATACTGTTTTTTTATATGCGATAACTGGATTATGGCCACAATCACTTCTCCGTTTCAATAAGACCTTTGACAAAAAGCCGCTGCATACAAATAACAACAAGAATAGGCGGCACCATGGCAACAACTGATACTGCCATGAGTATATTCCATTGAGGATCATGTTGAATTGATTCAACAATAAGTTGTTTTAAAATGATAAGAATAGTTTGATGGTTTTGATCAGTCGTAACAATAAGAGGCCAAAGGTACTGTACCCATCCATAAATAAACATAATAATAAATAAAGCAGCGATATTACTTTTGCTAAGAGGAAGAAGGATATCTTTAAAAAATTTAAATGGTCCTGCGCCATCAACACGAGCTGCTTCTAAGAGTTCATCTGGAACAGTCAAAAAAAACTGACGAAATAAAAATGTAGCAGTTGCAGATGCAATAAGTGGAATAATCATTCCGCCATAAGTATTGATCATGTTTAACTGTGCAACAATTGTATATGTTGGAATAATACGAACTTCCACTGGGAGCATCAATGTGACAAAGATGAGAGCAAAAGCAATTTTTCGGAAAGGAAAGCGCATGTAAACAATTGCATAAGCAGAAAAAAGTGAAATAATAATTTTTCCAATACTAATACCAAGTGCCATAATGAGTGAATTCATTAAGAGTGGCCAGAGATTGGGCAAACCGAGTTGTTTAAGCCCATCACCAAAGATAGTTTTATAGTTTTCTAGAGCATAATTCCCCGGTAAAAGAGGCAACGTTCCTGAGCTGAATGTTGCAGAACTATGAGTTGATGCAATGATAGCGATATAAACTGGAAAGCAAATAATGATAATGCCAACGATGAGGATTATATGGGTTAGAAATTTCAAAATAGGGCGATTTTCAACCATAATTTGTTTCCTAATACTGTACGCGTCGTTCAATCCAGCGGAACTGAATAAATGTTAAGATAATAACCATCAACATCAATATTGTTGATTGCGCCGCTGATGCACCGATTATTTGATTTTTAAAGCCATCGTCATACACTTTGTATACGAGAGTGTTTGTTGCACGTGCAGGGCCTCCAGAAGTTATGTTATCAATGATACCAAATGTATCAAACATAACATAATGGATATTGACGATAAGAAGAAAAAATGTAGTAGGTGAAATTTGTGGAAAAACTACGGTCCAAAATCGTTTAAAAGGACCTGCACCATCAATTGCTGCTGCTTCTATTTGAGAACGTGGAACAGATTGAAGCCCCGCAAGAAAAAAAAGAAAATTGTAGGAGATTTGTTTCCAACTGGCCGCAATGACAATAAGGATCATTGCCTGAGTGCCATTAATCCGATAGTTCCAGATAATTCCTATTTTCTCTAGAAGGAAAGGGATAATTCCAATAGTTGGATGGAAGATAAACAACCATAATATTCCAGCCAGTACTGGAGCAACGGCATAGGGCCAGAGCAAAAACGTTGTATAGGCTTTTTTAGCACGGATGACACGATCAACACAGACAGCAAAAAGAAGCGCTATCGTCATTGAAGTGACAGTAACCGAAATGGAAAATACTGCGGTTGTGAGAAGCGATTTCAAATAATCAGGATCAGAGAGAATTGTCACATAATTTTCAAAACCGATAAAGGTTGTTGTGAATCCAAAAGGGTCTTCACGCTCAAAGGATGACTTTATTGCCTGAGCAGCAGGCCAAAAGAAAAACAAAAAAGTTACGATGAGCTGAGGAAAAAGCAGCCAGTAGGAGAGTAAACTATTTTTGAAATATGCGTGCTTTTCTTGCATTTGTAGGGTTCTTTAAAATACAGAGACTTAAAAAGATAAAAAAATCACTGAAAAAACTCAACTGTTTAGTTGAGTTTTTAATCTTTGAAGACAATAATAAAACCTTAATGATTGGCTTTCTCAAATTCACGTAAAAGTTTATTACCACGTTTAACAGTTTCATCTAATCCATTTTTAGGTGTTTTAGAGCCACTAAGGACAGCCTCTAGTTCTTGGTCAAGAATGGAACGAATTTGCGGTAAATTACCAAATCTTATACCTTTTGAGTTAACAGTTGGTGGGTTAAGAGTAATCTGTTTAATGGCGATATCTGCGCCAACATTTTTTTCATAGAAACGTTGTTTTTTTGTCAGTTCATAAGCAGCTTTTGTGGTTGGCAGGTAACCTGTTATTTGATGCCATTTAGCTTGATTATCAGCTTTTGAGAGAAATTTAAGAAAAGCAGCTGCTCCTGCATATTCTTGAGGAGTACGACCTGTTAAAGCCCAAATGGAAGCACCACCGATAATCGAATTTTGTGGTGCACCTTCTACATCATCATAGTAAGGTAGCATACCAAATCCAACATTAAATTGCGCTTCAGAAAGGATTCCTGCACGAGATCCTGAAGATTGCATAAAGATTGCGCAATTTTGTGTCATAAACAGGGGGGCTGCATCTAATGCGCCAGAAGGACCACCATAGCGGAAAATGCCTTGATCAGACCATTTTTTCAGATCAGTCCATAGACGTACTTGTAAAGGTCCATTAAAGGTAAGCTTTGAATTGAGTCCACCAAAGCCATTTTCTTCTGTCCCAAAAGGAAGATTGTGTAATGCTGAAAAATTTTCTATACCAATCCATTGAGCTGCATAAGACATTGTAAAACCACAACTTGCTGCTTTAGTTTCAAGAATTTTTTGGGAAAATTTTTCGATATCTTGCCACGTTTTAGGGGGATGCTCTGGATCAAGCCCCGCTTTTTTAAAAATATCTTTATTATAATAAAGGATCGGTGTTGAAGCATTGAATGGCATAGACAACATTCGTCCTTCAACATCAGAGTAATAACCACTTATAGCAGGCAAATAATCTTTAGAATCGAATTCTTGCTTTGTATCGGCCATGAGTTGATAAATGGGATAAACTGCCCCTTTTGCCGCCATCATGGTTCCAGTGCCGATTTCATAAATTTGAGCGAGAACAGGCTGTTGTTTCCCGCGAAATGCTGAAATGAGTGAAATCATACTTTCTTCATATTCACCACGAAATGAGGGAACAACTTTGTATTCAGACTGGCTAGCATTAAAATCATTAATGAGACGTTCAGTTTGTTGTCCTAACTCACCGCTCATAGAATGCCAAAAGCTAATTTTTGTCTGCGCGAAACTTGCTGTTGTCTCACTCAGAGCGATCGTAAAAGCGATGATAGAAAGATAAAAACGATTCATGGTTCACCCTTTCTGAAGTGATGGAATATAAATTCCCCATGGATTTATAGTATTACACATGAACATGCTATGATAGTTTTGTTTCAAAAATATACTGATCCATTTAAACAGGAACCACTAAAAGGTCAAACGAATTTGTTTAAGCTTATCAGTTTTTCTTTATAAGAGCTATTGTATGTTGATGAGATATCAATAAATAGTTGATAAAGATTGTAAAGGTTTAACTGGACAAATTATAAAGGAATTTTAAGGATATAAAGAGTCAATACCATTTAATGAAATCAAAACGCAGTTAGAGCGTTGCAGTATTGGCATTTATGATTTTAAATAGACGTTCAAAGGTTTATTAAAGGCAAGTTTTGACGAGTATTGTTTGTTTTGCATGTTACTTATTTTGTAATTTTTGAACGATAACTTCATGTGAAGTTCTTGATATTCTACTGACTATAACGTTTGCTAAAGTCAAAATTTGATTCATTGAGAGAATATTGCTTTTCAAATTTTCTGTGTATACGTAATAAAATCATACTTTAGATTCAGCTTTTAAAATTTTCTAATAAGCTTTGTTTTAAAGGCAAAGAAACCTTTCAGAGATGATGAACGGTATCTTTGATCTACAATAAAAACAGCTTTTAAATGTTTTTACACAAGTTGTGGCTATCATTATATTTTTTGCAGCTTCCAGTATTACAATAATTTTTGCATTGAGATGATTTGTAGAAAGGCATTTTAGTTCTTAATTTTAAGCGATTTTTGTCCGTACCTTGACTCTGCTGATGATATGCGAGGGAATGAATGGTGTTGATTGATTCATCATGAACAGGATTAAAATGAGAGAATCTGACAACATCCAAGGTTCATATTTAATATTATGAATCATCATAAATTAATCTATTACCAAGAGCAGGAGATTTTGATCGATAAAGTATTTTTCTTCGTGCAAAAATGGAGAAATTATTGTATATATGATATTAGTTTTATGGACAAAAATATTCTAAAATAAACTTTTTTCAAAAATTTGGTATAGTTAAAGCTCTTTTAGGTATGAGATAGGCAATAAAGCGATCCATAATCTTATCTTATTGATGTAATATTCTGCTCATAAATTATCTTAGCTTAAACATTTATGTTACTATTATTGGTAGCATGATAATTTCTAACGATTACGATTTTATTATCTTTGTACAGATATATCTTAGTGTTCTGTAATTGCATCGATAATGGTTTTAACATTATGTTCCATCATATCAAGATAAGTTGCAGCGGGTTCATTTTCATTTGATAATGCATCAGAATAGAGCGTTCCACCGATTTTTAAACCTGTTTCTTTTGAGATTTGTTTTATAAGACGAGGATTAGAGATATTTTCAACAAATAAGGCTGCTGCTTTGTTGGTTTTAATTTGTTTGATAAGTTTGGCTACATCGGCTGCGGTAGCTTCAGCTTCTGTTGAAGCATTTTGAGGAGCAAGTATGGTGAAGCCATATTCTTGAGAAAAATAACCAAAGGCATCATGAGACGTGATAATAGTACGCTTATCTTTGGGTATTGTAGCAATTTTTCTTTTAAGTGTTTCTTGCATTGCTTTCAGTTTTTGGATGTAGGATTCGGCATTTTTATTGTAGCTTGCACAGGATTCTTCATCAATTTCGCAGAAAGCAGTGGCAATATTTTTGACATAAATTTCAACATTAGGGATTGCTTGCCAAGCATGTGGATCAAGATTACTGTGATGATGATATTGTTGGGTACTCTGTTCATGATCTTTATTTTCAAGTGGGGAAATGTTAGCGCTTACTTTGACAAGATGTGCTTTTGTGCCACTTGCTGTAATGAGGCGATCAATAAAACCTTCTAAATGAAGTCCATTGATGAAAATAATATGAGCATTTCTAAGAGCTTGTACATCATGGGGGGTAGGCTCATAAATGTGAGGACTCGCGTTTGGTCCGACAAAAGTAGTTAGAGAAATATGGTTTCCTCCTACGTTTTTGATTAAATCTGCAAGAATAGAAAAGCTCGCGATGACCCTGATTTTATTATGTGCAAAAGCAGAAAATGGAAAAAGGGAAAACAAGAAGAGTGTTCCAAGCAAAACAGGTTTTTGAATAAATTTAAACACATTATTTCCTTAAGTCTGGAAGGGACGTACAAAAAAGGCGGAGAAACCATGCCACGATAAAGCCGCGTGGACTTATGAGGCAGGAAAAAAGATAAATAGATCCAGCAGCAATGATGATAGAAGGACCGGAGGGGAGTGACAGATGAAAAGAAAGCAGTAGTCCGCATATGCTAGCAATGATTCCTAAAAGGGTGGAAAGTATACAGATAGGGCCCAAACGCGAAAGCCAAAAACGCGCTGTAATAGCTGGAATCATCATAATGCCGACAGAAAGTAATGTTCCTAATGACTGAAAACCGCCAACCAAATTCAATACAACAAGTCCGAGCAATGATAGATGAACGTATTTGCTCAAGGGAGAGAGTGATTTAAAAAAGAAAGGGTCGAAGCTTTCTACGAGGAGTGCACGCCATAAAATGTAAAGGCTGCACACTGTAATCGCCGTTATGGTGGTGATCAGGAAGAGGGCTTGTGTATCAAGTGCAAGAACCGAACCAAATAAGAGATGGAGCAGATCTGTCGTAGAGTTTCTAAGCGAAACAATAATGACGCCTGTTGCGAGGGCAATCAGATAAAAGACGGTCATTGAGGCGTCTTCTTTTTGAAAGCTATTTCGTGAAATCAAGGCGGTTGCTAGAACAACAATAAAGCCAGCTAAGATACCGCCAAGTGTCATAGATATAAGCGAGAATCCACAAAAAAGAAAAGCAGCAGCAACGCCAGGGAGAATGGCGTGAGAGATAGCATCTCCTGTTAAACTCATTCCACGTAGCATCAAAAAGACACCAATAGGACAGGCACTGATCGACAGGAGAATTGAGCCGATAAGAGCATTTTGCATGAAGTGGAAATCCATGAAAGGTGCAAGAAAAAATGCGTACACGTATTATAACCTCATAGAGTGAGGATTATTGAGGGGAGAATATTGTTTTAGCACACTGATACACGAAGAGTTAGATATGGGAGGTTGTATAACCTGATAAATGTTGTTGTGGAAAAATTGTGCTGTTTCTCCATAAAAGGCATTTTGTTTATGAATATGAATCATTTGGGGAAAATATTCTTGTACAATGAGAGAATCATGAAGTGCTGCAAGAACTGTCCTCCCTTGTTGTTGCCAGTGCACGATTAACGCTAGAAGATCTTTTTGAGTCTTTTGATCTACACCATTGAAAGGTTCATCAAGCAAGATGATATCGGCATCTTGTACAATGATACGAGCAAAAAGGGCACGTTGTAATTGTCCACTCGAAAGTGTATCCAGTGAACGAGTAGCGAGTGCTGTAAGCCCAACCATTTCAAGTGCATCTTGAATTTTAGAATCATAAGGGCGCTGGTTTTTCCATAATCCACAAAAAGACCACAATCCCGTTTTTATAAGTGTTTTGACATCAATGGGAAATGTTTGATCTATATCACACTGTTGAGCAAGGTAGGCAATCCGACTTTTCTTCGGTTTGGTAATTTCACCTTTGAGAGGTTTGATCAATCCAGCAATGGATTTCAGCAATGTAGATTTTCCAGCACCATTATTGCCTGTTATTGCAATCAATGAGCCAACCTTTAAGTTTGCTGAAAAGCTCTTTATGGCTATTCTATTTATATAGCCTAATGTTGTATGATCGAAATGCAGCACCATAATTCACACCACCTTTATTATGTCTTGGAAAGTTATGTAATAATATAACATTTGTCAATAAAATGTTATATTATTACATATGTTTTAGGCATTAAGATTTTTAGTGGGAAGATCGTGGAAAATTCAAAATAATAATTGAATTTTTCTTGACGAAAGAGAGTGTGTGTATACTATATGTAGTACCAAAACGATTGGTGATTCTAAATAGGCACAAGTGAGGGCATAGTGTGTTTTATTTGACGTCTAAATTATTTCCGTAATGTAATTGCGAAGATTTTATTGACCAAGGATAGAGGAGTGCTTTTTGCTAAGAGGTCTTCTCTTGGGGGAATTTCCTTTCGCTTTTGTAAGTTAGTTTTTGTCATAATAAATAAGGTAGAACTAAGCCTTGAAGAGCTCTCGCTGAGAGCATTAGTTTTTAGACAGTAGGAGGGAATTGTAATGCAAGCTAAGAGTTGTTTTATAACTGAAGAGCTTTATCATTTAAGTTATAGAATAATCGTTTACTCTCATCATAATTTTAAATTTATTTGGTGAGAATTTCCTTGATGTTCAGAAAACTATATGTTGTTTGAACGAGAATATAGCCATATGTGTTTGCGTACGATTTTTGTTTTTTGTTATTCTTGAGTCTCAATGAATTTATCAGAATGAGTATCCTTTAAGGGTTGATTTTTTAAGGTTAGAAAGTTGAAAAAAATGCCGGTCACTATTTATAGCAAGCCATTTTGTGTTCAATGCGATGCAACGCGTCGTGCCTTTGATGCTAAAGGTATTGATTATCGTGTTGTAGATATTTCTCGTGATGAACAAGCATATAGTTTTGTTCAATCTCTAGGGTATCGTCAGGTCCCTGTAGTTGTTTGTGGTGAAAATCATTGGTCCGGTTTTAGACCAGATATGATTAGTGGTCTTTGTGTTTAATGGGACTTCTTGTTTATTATTCGAGTGCAACGGGTAATACAGAATATTTTGTCTCTCAACTGGGGCAAACGCTCCTCAAAATTGATAAAAAAAAGCCGCCTGTGTTGGTTAATGAGCCTTATGTGTTAGTTGTTCCTACTTATGCAGATGGTGAAGGGAGAGGGGCTGTACCAAAAGCCGTTATTCGCTTCCTCAATGAAGAAGGTAATCGCAAATTAATTCGTGGTGTCATTGGTGGTGGGAATCGTAATTTTGGTCGCTATTATAATTTAGCGAGCAAGATCATTTCTGAAAAATGTTTTGTACCTTGCTTATATCGTTTTGAGCTACGTGGAACCGATGAAGATGTTATTTGTGTAAAAAAGGGATTGGAAAGATTTTGGACACAACTAGTATAGAGCAATCACAGAAATCAGGTCAGATCATGGATTATCATGCATTGAATGCAATGCTTAATCTTTATGATGAAAATGGTCATATTCAATTTGATATGGATCGTCTAGCTGCACGGCAATATTTTCTTCAGCATGTTAACCAAAATACGGTTTTTTTTCATAATCTTAAGGAGAAAATAGATTATTTGATAGAGGAAGGTTATTATGAAAAAGCTCTATTTGAGCTTTATGATTTTTCTTTTATCAAAAAACTCTTTAAACGTGCTTATGCATTTAAGTTTCGTTTCCCTACATTTGTGGGAGCATTTAAGTATTATACGAGCTATACTTTAAAGACCTTTGATGGAAAACGCTATCTTGAACGTTATGAAGACCGTGTCTGCCTTGTTGCTTTGTATTTAGCGCAAGGGAATAAATCCTTCGCTGAAACTCTTGTGGATGAAATTATTACAGGTCGATTTCAACCTGCGACACCAACATTTTTGAATGCAGGGAAGAGGCAGCGTGGTGAATTGGTCTCATGCTTTTTGTTGCGTGTTGAAGACAATATGGAATCGATAGGTCGTTCTGTCAATTCAGCTTTACAGCTTTCGAAACGTGGTGGAGGTGTGGCGCTTTGTTTAACCAATTTGCGGGAGGCAGGGGCACCAATTAAGCAAATAGAAAACCAATCTTCAGGTGTACTACCTGTGATGAAACTCTTGGAAGATGCTTTTTCTTATGCCAATCAACTTGGTGCACGGCAAGGGGCAGGTGCTGTTTATTTACACGCACATCATTTAGATATTATGAAGTTTTTGGATACAAAGCGCGAGAATGCTGATGAAAAGGTCAGAATCAAAACGCTTTCTCTTGGTGTCGTTATTCCTGATATTACTTTTGAGCTTGCACGTAATAATGAGGATATGTATCTGTTCTCACCTTATGATATTGAGCGTGTTACAGGGAAGCCCTTTAGCGATATTTCTTTGACGGAGCATTATCGATCTTTTGTTGATAATGCAAAGATTCGTAAAAAGAAAATAAGTGCACGTGTCTTTTTTCAGACATTAGCAGAGATTCAATTTGAATCAGGATATCCTTATATTTTATTTGAAGATACAGCTAACCGAGCTAATCCTGTGGCTGGACGTATAAGTATGAGCAATTTATGTTCAGAAATTTTGCAGGTGAGTGAAGCAAGTGAACTGGAGACAGATTTAACTTATCGCACTGTTGGAACTGATATATCTTGTAATCTTGGTTCAATGAATATTGCAAAAGCAATGGAAAGCAGTGATTTCGGGCAGACAGTAGAAGCTGCTGTTCGTGCTCTTACGGTTGTTTCTGATATGAGTGATATTGCGTGTGTGCCTTCTATTGCGAAAGGCAATGCTGAAAGTCATGCGATTGGTTTAGGACAAATGAATTTGCATGGTTTTTTAGCGCGTGAGAAGATTTATTATGGATCTCCAGAAGCAATTGATTTCACGAATATCTATTTTTATATTGTAACCTATCACGCAATTCGTGCCTCCAATTTAATTGCACGCGAGCGTCAGAAAGTATTTGTAGGGTTTGAGAAGTCTACTTATGCAGATGGCAGTTTTTTTGCAAAATATATTGAGAGAGAATGGAAGCCGCAATTTGCGCTTGTCCAAGAGCTTTTTGCACGTAATAATATCGTTATACCCAACCAAAAAGATTGGCAGGAACTTAAGAATTTGGTTATTGAGTATGGGCTTTATAATCGTAATTTACAGGCTGTTCCTCCAACGGGGTCCATTTCCTATATTAACCATGCAACATCTTCTATTCATCCAATTGCTTCAAAGATTGAAATTCGCAAAGAGGGAAAAATTGGGCGTGTTTATTATCCTGCTCCTTACATGGATAATACGAATTTGAATTTCTACCAAGATGCTTACGAGATTGGACCCGAAAAAATTATTGATACTTATGCTGCTGCTACACAGCATGTTGATCAAGGTCTTTCATTAACATTATTTTTTCCTGATACTGCTACTACGCGTGATATTAACCGAGCACAAATTTACGCTTGGAAAAAAGGTATAAAGAGCATTTATTATATACGGTTGCGGCAAGTAGCGTTAAATGGAACAGAAGTAGATGGCTGTGTTTCGTGCAGTTTATAGGAGGTCATTATATGACAAAGATTACAACAAAGAATCCTGTTGTTTGCGCTGTCAATTGGAATAGATTGCATGATGAGAAAGATCTTGAAGTATGGAACCGCTTAACCGGAAATTTTTGGTTGCCTGAAAAGGTTCCACTTTCTAATGATATTCCTTCATGGTCAAGTTTGACGGAAGAAGAGCGAAAACTAACAATTCGTGTTTTTACAGGTTTGACTCTTTTGGACACAATTCAAAATACTGTAGGAGCCGTTTCTCTTATGGCTGATGCAATAACAGAGCATGAGGAGGCGGTATTGACGAATATTGCGTTCATGGAAGCGGTTCATGCACGTTCTTATTCTTCTATTTTTTCAACTTTATGCTCAACAGTAGAAGTTGATGATGCATTTAGGTGGTCAGAAGAAAATGTTCATTTACAGAAAAAAGCCAGATTAGTGCTTGAGCGTTATGAAGCAGATGATCCATTAAAGAAGAAAATTGCTTCGACTTTGCTAGAAAGCTTTTTGTTTTACTCTGGCTTTTATTTACCAATGTATTGGGCAAGCCGCGCTAAATTAACAAATACAGCTGATCTTATTCGGCTTATCATTCGTGATGAAGCTGTACATGGTTATTATATAGGCTATAAATTTCAATTGGGGTTTGCAAAACTTGATGAATCTAAAAAGAAGGAAATTAAAGATTTTGCTTTTAATTTACTCTTCGACCTTTACAATATTGAATGCAAATATACTGAAGATCTTTATGATGCACTTGGCTTGACAGAAGAAGTGAAGGTTTTTCTTCATTATAATGCGAATAAGGCTTTAATGAATCTTGGGTTTGAAGCTCTTTTCCCAGCAGAAGTTTGCCATGTTAATCCTGCTATTCTGGCGTCTTTGTCACCAAACTCTGATGAAAATCATGATTTCTTTTCAGGGTCAGGGTCTTCTTATGTCATTGGTAAGGCGGTGGCGACAACGGATGATGATTGGGAGTTTTAATGCTGGTATGCGAAGAGAAGGGCGCGGGGGATACCACTGAGGTCTTTGCGCATTTCTAAATGCTGGAAGCCATTCTTTTCAAATAGGTCACAGACATCTTTTTCTTGAGAATAGCCAATCTCGACAGCGATATAACTTTTTGCTTTTAAATAGTTTGCTGCTTCTTGAGCGAGTTTTCGATAAAAATCAAGTCCATCTTTCCCGCCTATTAATGCGCGTAAGGGATCATGTAAACGCACTTCCTTTGCAAGGTTTTTGATATCTTTTTCTGGGATATAAGGTGGATTAGAAATAATAAGATCAAATTGGTCTGTGACAGCGTCAAACCAATTACTAAGGAGAGGTGTAAAACGGTTTGCAACTTCTGCGTTTTCTGCGTTTTGGGTGGCTGTTTTAAGAGCGTCTTCAGAAATATCGACAGCTATCGCATAGGATTGGGGAATTTGTTTGAGAATGGCAATGGCAAGAGCACCACTTCCTGTGCCCATATCAAGCAGTGTTATTTTTTTTGATTTTTTAACCTGTTGTTTAAGGAGTGGTAAAACAAGATCTACGAGGGTTTCTGTATCGGAGCGCGGTTCTAATGTATCGTGAGATAATGCGAAAGATATACCATAAAATTCTCGTTTTCCAATGATCCGATAGACAGGTTCGCCAGCAATACGTCGTTGTATGGCATGTTCTAGTTGTGTGATTTGCTCAAATGATAGGCACATAGTTGGTTGGGAAATCCTATCAGATGCATTGGTATTTGTGACCCATTCAACAAGTATTTTTGCATCAAGATTTGCATTCGGAATCCCATGATCTCGCAATTTTTTTTGCATTTTTAGAAGAATATCATTGAGAGTATGACGGCTCATCCATTATTGTCCATTTCCGCAAGGAGTGCTGTCTGATGATCAGATATGAGTGCATTAATAAGCTCATCAAGATCTCCTTCTAGGATACGATCAAGTTTATACAGCGTAAGATTAATACGATGATCTGTAACACGTCCTTGAGGGAAATTATAGGTGCGAATACGTTCTGATCGGTCACCAGAGCCGACTTGATTTTTGCGGGATGCTGAACGCTCACTTTCTGCTTTTTGTCGTTCTATGTCAAACAAACGCGCGCGTAAAATTTGGAGTGCTCGTGCGCGATTTTGGTGTTGTGATTTTTCTGCTTGTACAACCATAATTCCTGTTGGAATATGCGTGATACGAACTGCTGAATCGGTTGTATTGACATGTTGTCCTCCTGCTCCAGAGGCGCGCATTGTATCGATGCGGATATCTTCTGGACGAATTTCAATATCAATTTCTTCCACCTCTGGAAGGACTGCAACGGTAGCTGCAGAGGTATGGATACGTCCTCCTGTTTCTGTTTCAGGGATGCGTTGCACACGGTGAACACCTGATTCAAATTTCAGTTTAGAAAAAACACCTTTACCTGAAATGGTGGCAATAATTTCTTTATATCCACCAACTTCTCCCTCATTAAGTGAAATTACTTCAGCTTTCCAGTTATGAGAAGCAGCATAACGTTCATACATGCGAAAAAGATCACCAGCAAAGAGCGCTGCTTCTGATCCTCCTGTTCCTGCTCGAATTTCAACAATAGCACTTTTTTCATCAGCAACATCTTTAGGTAAAAGCAGAATCTGGAGTTCTTGTTCAAGTTGTTCCATTTTCTGACATAATAATGAGAGCTCTTCTTGGGCGAGGTTGCGCATTTCTGTCTCTGTTATTTTATCACTGATGATAGTTTCTAGCTCTGTGATTTCTATGTAAAGAGCATTTAGTGTTCGTATAGAATGAACAATAGGCTGTAATTCTGCATATTCAGAAGATAATTTTATATATGTTTCAGCATTTGGACTTTGAACCATTTGACTTTCAATTATTTCAAAGCGCTTTTCAAGCTGTTTCATACGATCTTGTGGCAAAGAAACCATGATAATATTGGCCTAATTTGTTATAACACTTTTTGTTGTCATATTGGTGATTGAATACTTTTTAGCATCAAATAAGAGAGGGTAATAAAGCAGAAAAATTTTTTTGCCAATGAAAACTACAGTTTTTAAGATGAACATATCTAAAATTCGATTTTCACGGGGGAATTTTTGTTTATACATATGGAATTATTGCTTTAAGCATTACGTTTTTTTCCGTAAAGTTCAAGACGGTGATGAATGATATCATAGCCAAGGGATTGAGCAATTTCTTCTTGTAGATTTTCAATGATATCAGAATGAAATTCAATAACTTTTCCTGTTTCTACATCAATAAGATGATCATGGTGTTGCCCGTCTGCTTGCTCAAAACGAGATGGTCCGCCACTAAATGTATGGCGATGAATTTTCCCGTTTCCTTCTAATATTTTCATAGTTCTATAAACAGTTGAGAGCGAAATACTGGAATCGACTTTATGGGCACGCTGAAAAATTTCAAATGCGTTTGGATGATCATTTGTATCAGTCAAAATATCGAGAATAATACGCCTTTGACGTGTTACTCTTAAACCTGCAGATCGCAATTCCTGCTCATAGTTTCGTTTTTTATTCATCTTCTTAATCTATTTGTTTTTTAAACGAAAGCTCCATGACAATGTTTGTATTTCTTCTCTGAACCACAGGGACAGCGTTCATTACGTCCTACTTTTCCCCATGTGGCTGAATCGTTTGGATCACGGTTTTTCGGATTAACCAATCGATTTTCTTTTGACAGTTTCCACAAAGTTGAATGGCTTTCTTCACCTTTATCGTTAAAGACAAAAGAATCAGCATCAGTTTTCTCAACAATGAGTGGTTCTGTAGGGGATTGAGTAATTTCAAAACGCATAAGTTTAGAAGTAACGATTCTACGCAAATTTCTGAGCATAGTCTGAAAAAGTTCAAATGACTCTGTTTTATACTCGTTGAGTGGATCTCGTTGTGCATAACCACGAAAACCAACAACAGATCGTAAATGGTCTAAACTTACCAGATGTTCACGCCATAAAATATCAATAGTTTCAAGCAATATAGCTTTATGAAAATAAGCCATAACTTCTGGAGAGTAGCGTTCAGTCCGCTCGTTTTCAAGTTTAGTGAGAGCATCTGATATGCGTTCTAAAATTTGTTCTTCGGCAATTCCATCTTCTTTTGTCCATTCTTCTACTGGAAGCTCAAGATTGAAAAGTTGATGAATGTCTTCTTGTAGAGCTTTTACATTCCATTTTTCAGAGTATGTTCCAGAAGGGATATAGGCATCTACAAGATCTTCAACCACTTCGTTACGCATTTCAATGATCATGTCTGTTAAATCATCTGCATTCATGATTTCCATACGCTGTTCAAAAATGACTTTGCGTTGATCATTCATGACATCGTCATATTTTAACAAATTTTTACGAATTTCAAAATTTCGTGCTTCGACTTTTTTTTGCGCTTTTTCAAGAGCTTTATTGATCCATGGATGGATAATAGCTTCATTTTCTTTCAATCCCAGTTTTTGCAGCATACTATCCATACGATTAGAGCCGAAGATACGCAGGAGATCATCTTGAAGAGAGAGAAAGAATTTTGAGCGACCAGGATCGCCTTGGCGACCAGAGCGTCCACGCAGCTGGTTGTCAATACGACGGCTCTCATGGCGTTCAGTAGCGATGACATAAAGTCCACCAACAGCTAATGCTTTTTCTTTAAGCTGCTTAACATCTTTTTTTATTTCTTCAATTTTAACAGTCCGTTCTTTTCCATCGGGTATATCCTGTAATTCTTGTCGAATACGCATTTCAATATTACCGCCAAGTTGTATATCCGTTCCACGACCAGCCATGTTGGTTGCGATGGTTAAAGCACCAGGAACTCCTGCTTGTGCAATAATATATGCTTCTTGCTCATGATAGCGGGCATTTAAAACTCTAAAATCAGTAATGCCTTCTTTTCGTAAACGTTCTGCCAATTGTTCTGACTTTTCAATAGACGTTGTTCCAACAAGAATAGGCTGTCCTTTCTCGTGTGCTTGACGGATATCACGCACGATAGCACGATATTTTTCCTCTGCTGTTCGATAGATTTCATCGTCTTCATCAAGACGCTGTATTGGTAAGTTTGTGGGGATTTCTACAACCTCAAGACCATAAATACTACTGAATTCTTCAGCTTCGGTTGTGGCGGTTCCAGTCATCCCCGACAGTTTTCTATACATACGGAAATAATTTTGGAAAGTGATAGAAGCGAGTGTTTGATTTTCTGGTTGAATAGCAACATGCTCTTTGGCTTCTAGGGCTTGATGAAGTCCTTCAGAATAACGCCGTCCTGGCATCATACGGCCTGTAAATTCATCGATAATAACAATTTCGTCATTACGAACGATGTAGTCCTTGTCACGGACAAACAACTTATGGGCTTTAAGGGCGTTATTGATATGATGAACGATTGCAACGTTTTCTATGTCATAAAGACTTTCGCCTTTAAGATGTCCAGCTTGTTCGAGCATTTTTTCAATTTTTTCAGTACCGACTTCGGTAAAAGTTGTTGTTTTTTGCTTTTCATCTATTTCATAGTCTTCTGCAGTTAAGGCAGGAATAAATGTATCAATAAGGTTATAAAAGTCGGTGCGGTCTTCTAAAGGACCAGAAATAATAAGGGGAGTACGTGCTTCATCAATGAGGATTGAATCAACTTCATCGACAATTGCATAATGATGTCCACGCTGGACCATTTGATGGGGATCAAAGATCATATTATCACGTAGATAATCAAAACCCAATTCATTATTTGTTGCATAAGTGATGTCACATGCATAGGCTTCTCGGCGGGCATTATTATCAAGGTCATGAAGGATCACACCGGTTGTGAGTCCCAGAAAATTAAAGATTTTTCCCATTGTTTCAGCATCACGACTAGCAAGGTAATCGTTTACCGTAACGACATGAACCCCTTTTCCTTCCAATGCATTAAGATAAATTGGCAGAGTAGACATAAGTGTTTTGCCTTCACCTGTGCGCATTTCAGCGATGCCACAGTCATGAAGTACCATTCCACCAATGAGTTGTACATCGAAAGGACGCATATCATAGACACGTTTTGCTGCCTCACGGACAGTTGCAAAAGCTTCCGGCAGGAGAGAGTCAACAGTCTCACCTTCTAAGAGACGATTACGGAACTCATCAGTCTTTTGACAAAGTTGCGCATCGCTTAATTTCAGGAACTGTTCTTCTAAAGCATTAATTTGTACGACTCTTTGGCGAAGAGCCTTTAGGCGTCGCTCTTGAGCTGAGCCAAAAAATTTACGAGCAAAAACACCTAAACCGACCATTTCTGGTTCTTTCCTTTAATTGTTATCATTATTTTTGGATACGACATATATTATCCCCATAATTTGCGTTTCCAAGGCATTCTAATATAATTGGACGAAGAAAATATTACCATTACACTTTTCAAAGTGCAATTTTTCACTTCAGGAGAATAGAAATAAGAGGCCAAATGCATCGTGTCAACTTTAGTGATGCTGTTTATTTGATACAATACAAAGTAATTTAGGATATAATACGCTATTTTTTGTATTGTCATGTTTTTTGCAGTGTTAAGGAGGGTTGAATGAACTAAGATAAGGATAAATTGAGATAAAAAGACAAGTTTATGTTTTTTTTTAAATAAAATTATTCATTTATCTATGTTTAGAAATTAAAATATTATGGTAAAGAAAATGAGAATCTTAAATCTGCCTTCATTTTTAAGGAGTATATTTATGAAGTCCAATTTTATCACGCTGTTTTTGGCATCAACTTTATTGGCAAGTACGAGTTTAGGGGTGGTTGCCCGAGAAAGTTTGAATTCATCGTCGAGCGATTTAAAGACTTTGGAAAAAGCTTCTGAAAAAACAGTTCTTCCCTCACATGTTATGGCAGTTATTGATGGGAAGGATATTACAGCAGGGCAATTGGATGAGTTAGCGCTTGAAATAAATCCTAATTTAGCGCGTCTTCCTGATGAACAACGCCGTGTAATGGTTTTAAAAGCTTACTTAGATATGCAAGCACTTGCTAAAGCAGCTATTCAAGTGGGAATCGATAAGAGTGAAGCGTATAATAAACGTATGGCAGTTATGCGTGATAATGTTCTTCAACAGCTTTATTTTAAACAGGCAATTGTTGATAAAATTTCGGATTCTGATTTGGAAGCTCTTTACAATAAAGAAGTTGCTGCTTTGCCCAAAGAGGATGAAGTGAAAGCGCGTCATATTTTGGTCAAAACAAGCAAAGAAGCAGAAGCTATCATTAAGCGTTTAAATAAGGGGGAGAGCTTTGAAGAGGTTGCAAAAAAGAATTCCACTGATGGTTCAGCTGCTGTTGGTGGTGATCTTGGTTATTTTAGCCATGGTCAAATGGTCAAGTCTTTCGAAGATGCTGCATTTTCTTTAAAAGTTGGCGAATATACTAAAAAGCCCGTTGAAAGCCCTTTTGGTTGGCATATTATCAAGGTAGAAGATCGCCGTTTGAAAGAACCTCCTGTATTTGATGATGTGAAGGAGGTCTTGCGCACACAGCTGATAAAAGAGCACTACCAAAAATTAATTACTGAGTTGCACAATAAACTAGATGTGAAATATCCTGATCCCAATGTCATAAAATTGATGCAATCTCTTCATCAAAATGAAACACCGCTTTCGGATGAAAACTCCGATGAGGAAGAAGGGGAATAGTATTAGAGCTAGGCGATTTGAGAGATTGGTTTTATTCAAAAATCCTAGTAGTTGTTTGCGAGAAGTATAGTTTATTTGCACTCATTACATGTGATAAAATTTTATTTATTTGATAGAAAGTGAAGATTGCACAGTGGTTTTAAAAATATCGCCTTTGTCTCCCTCAAAAATACAGGGGCTTCCACCATTGTCGGGTGTGCGTATAGCAACAGCTGAAGCTGGCATTAAATATAAGGGGCGTACGGATCTTCTTTTTATCATATTTGATGAACCAGCGAGTGTGGCAGGTGTTTTTACGCGCTCAAAATGCCCTTCTGCTCCTGTTGAGCACTGTCGGGCATCACTCCTTCATGGGATTGCTAGAGGTGTTATCGTTAATTCTGGGAATGCAAATGCTTTCACGGGACGTAAAGGAAAACATACAACAAATGCAATAATGCGTGCAGCAGCAAGCATTTTGAAGGTTAGAGAAAATGAAATTTTTATAGCCTCTACAGGTGTTATTGGCGAGCCAATGGATGCATCGGGTGTGGTGAATCTTTTACCAAGTATGGCAAAAACAGCAGAAGAAGGAAATTGGTTGGAAGCTGCAAAAGCTATTATGACGACTGATACATTTCCAAAACTTGCTACGCGCAGATTTGACTGTGGGGGAGAGATTGTTACCATTAACGGGATTGCAAAAGGGGCTGGTATGATTGCGCCAGATATGGCAACAATGCTCTCGTTTGTTGTGAGTGATGCGAGTATTTCTTCAGATATACTCCAATCCATGTTATCGGAAGCGGTTCAGGAGTCTTTTAATTCCATTACTGTCGATAGCGATACTTCCACCTCAGATACCCTTATGATGTTTGCGACAGGAAAAGCAAAGGGGAAAATTCCTTGTATTACGAGTCAGTCTGATCCGCGTTATGAGGTGTTTGCAAAGCAATTGAAGGCGCTTTTGCATGAGCTTGCAATACAAGTTGTTTGTGATGGTGAGGGAGCTCGCCATTTAATCGAGGTGAATGTGATTGGCGCGACAACAGATCATGCTGCTAAGATTATAGCTTTATCAATTGCAAATTCACCACTTGTAAAAACAGCCATTGCTGGTGAAGATGCTAATTGGGGGCGGGTGGTTATGGCAGTTGGCAAGGCTGGGGTTGAAGTAGATCGTGATCTATTAGAAATTTGGTTTGGTGAACATCGCTTGGCTATCAATGGTGAACGAGACCCTGAGTATTGTGAAGAGGCAATAAACACTTATATGCAAGAAAAACACATTACAATTCGTGTTGATATCGGTTTAGGCACTGGTAAGGCAACAATTTGGTCATGCGATTTGACGAAAGAATACGTTATGATCAATGGTGATTACAGAAGTTAGCGCATATATCATAAATTTGATATTGGATGTCTTTGATATTTTTTCAGATAGGATGGGAACTGTTTTTTTTTATTTTTGTGGAGGGGGGATATGATAGAAGAAAGCATTATTTTTATTATCCCCGTAGGTGGAGAGATGTATGCCTATAGAAAGTTCGCTTCTTGTTGTTGTTGCATGCGCATTATTAGGTCAAGATAATTGTGTTTTGCTGACAGAGCGCCCTCAGGGCAAATCACTAGCTGGTTTATGGGAGTTTCCGGGTGGAAAGATTGAGCAAGGTGAAACCCCAGAAGTATCATTGATTCGTGAGTTAGAGGAAGAACTTGGTATTCATGTTCAGCAAGGTGATTTATTACCCTTAACATTTGTAAGCCATGCTTATGAGACATTTCATCTCTTAATGCCACTGTATCTTTGTTACCATTATGAGGGGGTAGCACGGGGACGAGAGGGGCAAAATTTAAAATGGGTTTTTATTGGTGATCTTGATCAATATCCAATGCCTGATGCTGATAAGCCGTTAGTGCAAGCATTAAAAAACCTCCTTCTTTAATGTTCTTTAAAGAAGAAAATCCTTTTTAAAATAAGAGGTATTTGTTGTATGAAGTATTGTTAATAAAGAGGATTTTTCCGAATCTACTTCTTAACCATCATTATGATACATTTCTCATGCACAAGGAATTACCAGTGCGCAATGCGTTCGTGAATTTTCTTTAAAGAAACATTTTTCATTGCTTAAAAAGCCCATTTACAACAGTGTATGTTATTGAAACTTCTCAATTGTGATTTTGTAAAATGATTATTTTTATCAATTTTTCACTTTTGATTTTGAAGCAAATATAACCGAACCCGTAACCCCATATATGGTATCTATAGTGAATATTGAAGATACAAATTACAGTGAAGTATTCACTATTGATGAGGGTAATGTTGTAGAATTACTTTTAAAATTTATGAAAAAACAACCCAAAAATTCACGATTCTATGCTCATAATCTAACATATGATTATGCTATTATTAGATCATGGTGTCATTTTAATCCTGATAATAAAATAACCCCCACTAACAATGATTTTATCACTAACAATGATAAAATACTAAAATTACAACTATCATTTAAATCAAAAAAAATTACTCTAGTGGATTCATATCCTTTATTTTTATCTCCTTTAAAAGACGTAATGAAATCATTTACTGATTTAGAGAAAGGAACAACCCCTCTATATGAAACTATAGAAGACGTCATAATAACTAAAAAAGACGTTGATTATTGTTTAAATGATTCAGTAGGTCTAGCAATTGCCATAAAAAAAAGATTCGAATTTGGTAATAATGAAATGACATTAGCATCCGGTGCAAAATCAATTTGGTCAAATAAAATGGCAAAAAATTTTCCAGAATTAAAACAGAAACTTTAAATATATTGCACATATTAAATAGCTTACAAGAAAGCTGTCTTAGCTCTCTTAAATTATCAAGGTAATTGGTTTGCAGGGGGTTTTAAATGCATCTCACTGGCATGTGGTATTGTTTGTCGCTCAATCATGCGATGTATTTTTATACCATCTGGTATGCGATTTAAGCGATGCAAAAGTTTATTGACCTCTGCATCTGCTTTTGTACGACGGTGATTATGGCGCAAATAATCTACCCATGTTGGCATATGATATGCTTCTGTCCAATATTCAGGTCTTTCAAGATCACGTAAAAGAACCCATTGACGAGCACCATCACGTAACCGAATATGGCGACGACGTGTCATTACTTTAAGAAACTCCTCAAGATCATCTTCATGAATTTGATAATCGATCATAATCATGATCGGACCACTTTGTGCTTTTAAGTCAAGTAAAAGCTCTGGTTCTCTGAAATGATCAAGTGGATCAAGATCTATTTGAGGGATTTCTTGAATCCGAAATTTTATTCCTGCAAGAGCTCCAACAATTAAGAAAAGAGAACAAATACTCAAAGCAATTGTTGGAGAATAACTATCAGCCAAGAACCCCCAAATTGCACTTCCGATAGCCATTCCCCCATAAGATGCTGTTTGATACAGTGCTAAAGCACGTGCAACAACCCAGCGTGGTGTAGAAAGTTGCACAGATGTATTAAACAACGATAATGCCAAAACCCAACATAGACCTGCAGGAAATAAGGCAATATGGCTTATAATCAACGAACGACTGATCGCTAAAAAAAAGCAAGAAGCAGTAAAACCAATAAATGCACTTGCAATAATTGTTTCTGAATAAAAATAAAGACGGACTGAGGAATTAATAATACCAGCTGTTATTGCTCCCAAACCAAAACAACCAAGCAATGTACCGTAAAGAAGTGCATTTCCATTGAGAATTTTATGCACAACAATTGGTAAAAGTGCTAGAATCGAAATCGCTCCAATACCAAAAAGAAACGCCCGAATCATAATATTCAGAAGGTTAGATGACATTGCAACATAGCGTAAACCATCTGAAACAGCTCCTAAAAGTCTTTCTCGTGGCAAAGTGCTGTTTTCATAGCTTTGTTTCCATAAAAACAAAGCGCCGATTAAAGGAATATAACTTATCGTATTAAATAAAAAAGCTGCGGTGGCACCGAGAGTAGCAATAATGGCACCACCCATAGCAGGACCAACACTACGCATCAAATTAAAGCCAACACTGTTCAAACTAACAGCAGCAGGAATATTTTCTCTACTTACAATATCCCCTATTGTTGCTTGCCAAGAAGGATTATAAAAGGCTGCTCCACAGCCAATTAAAAATGTGAAGCATAATAAAAGCCAAGGTGTTAGAAAGCCCATATAGGATAAAATAGCTAAACTCATCGAGATAACCATCATCATAATTTGGGCGCACAACATAATTTGACGCCGATTAAAATTGTCAGCTAATGCCCCTGCCATGAGAGAGAACATAACAAGCGGTAATGTCATAGCACTTTGAACCAGCCCAACCATGGAATGTGAAGAACTAATCAATGTCATTAACCATCCTGCTCCAACAGCTTGTACGAGTCCACCTAAGTTAAAAATAAGAGTGGATGACCACAAATTTCGAAATACCGAATTACGAAAAAGTTCTAGTGTTGGAATATTTTGCATCTTTTTCCTCTAAAGTGGGGTATTTTACCACTTTTTGCTACTATACAGATACTCTTACTTTGCAAAGAAGAATACCTGTAACAAAATAATACAAAATTTCTCATAAAATATGCTGAAATTAATATTTTAAAATAAAATCCTTTCCTTACAAGAAGGTTTTTAAAATGCTTTCAGGGACTAGTATTTTAACCTTATTTCCTATATAGATGCCAAAAGCAAGTAAGAGTCTTCAACTCTTCTTGTTTGTCGTAGACCCTTGCTGAACGACATCTCGGCTATGGGTGGCTTTTGTTTCTTCGTTTTTTGAAAGGATGATGCGATGTCGATTACAGCTGAACGTAAACAAGCTCTTGTTGCAGAGTATGCTAATAAAGTTGGTGATACAGGATCACCAGAAGTACAGGTTGCCGTACTTTCTGAGCGTATTGCTAATTTGACGAACCATTTTAAATCTCACAAAAAAGATAATCATTCTCGTCGTGGTCTTCTGAAAATGGTCTCTCAACGCCGTCGTCTTCTTGATTACCTTAAAGGAATTGACCAAAATCGTTATCAGATACTTATTAAAAAGTTAGGTTTACGTCGCTAAAAGATACAGTGGGTGGGTAATATTCTTTGAAAAAAATCCTCCCATTTTTTAACTTGCTGCTTTTCGTTAAAAACTTTAAAAACTGACGAGTAATTATTTATGGGGCAGGATTTCTAAGTTCTTCGTGTATCAATAGCGATTTCTTTCTTTTCGCAAAAAAAACAGAAGTATTTTGTTATCCTGCCCACAGCTATAAAATTTGCTATGCAAAACCAGAATATAAGCATTTAAAGATGTGAACACTGGTCATTTAAGGATAAGACATGTTTAAAACGCATAAGATAGAAATTGAATGGGCCGGTCGTCCACTTACCATTGAAACAGGGAAAATCGCACGTCAAGCTGATGGTGCGGTGATTGCCACATACGGAGAAACGATTGTTTTAGCGACCGTTGTGTCGGCAAAGAGTCCAAAACCGGATCAAGATTTTTTTCCACTTACCGTCAATTATCAAGAAAAATTCTATGCTGTTGGTAAAATACCTGGTGGTTATTTAAAACGTGAAAGCCGACCAAGTGAAAATGAAACCTTGGTTTCACGTTTGATTGATCGTCCGATCCGCCCCCTTTTTGCAAATGGTTATAAAAATGACACGCAAGTTATTGTTTCCGTTATACAGCATGATCTTGAAAATAATCCTGATATCCTTGCAATGATTGCATCTTCAGCTGCACTAACTCTGTCAGGTGTCCCTTTTATGGGGCCTATTGCAGGTGCCCGTGTTGGTTACTGTAATGGACAATATGTTCTCAATCCTCATATCGATGAAATGCCCGAATCAAAACTGGATCTTGTTGTTGCCGGAACAGAAAGTGCTGTGTTGATGGTTGAATCAGAAGCACAAGAATTGCCAGAAGATATCATGTTGGGAGCCGTTATGTTTGGGCACAAAGGCTTTCAGCCTGTTCTGGATGCCATCATTAAACTTGCTGAAGTTGCTGCAAAAGATCCGCGTGATTTTGTTCCTGAAGATCTCTCTGATCTTGAGAAAAATATGCTGGAAATGGTTGAACAGGATATACGAAAAGCTTACACTATTACTGATAAACAAGAGCGTTATGCTACAATTGATGCGATAAAAACAGAAGTCATCAATAAATTTATGCCAGAAAAAGAAGAGGACTGCCAGTTTAGTGCAGACCAAATTGCGACTGTTTTCAAACAGTTGCAAGCAAAAATTGTCCGCGGGAATATTCTTAATACGGAAAAACGTATTGATGGGCGTAATCTTTCAACAGTTCGTCCTATCCAATCAGAAGTTGGTATTTTACCTCGTACGCATGGATCAGCACTCTTTACCCGTGGAGAGACACAAGCGATTGTTGTGGCAACACTGGGTACTGGTGAAGATGAACAATATATCGATTATTTAACGGGCATGTACAAGGAAACATTCCTTCTTCATTACAATTTTCCGCCATTTTCAGTGGGTGAAACAGGACGACTTGGTTCTCCTGGGCGCCGCGAAATTGGACATGGTAAATTAGCGTGGCGTGCAATTCATCCTATGTTACCAGCGAAGGAATCCTTTCCTTATACTATTCGTGCAGTTTCAGAAATTACTGAATCTAATGGTTCTTCTTCCATGGCAACCGTTTGTGGGACTTCGCTTGCTCTCATGGATGCTGGGGTTCCTTTGGCACGTCCTGTTGCAGGTATTGCTATGGGTTTGATTAAAGAGGGGGAGCGCTTTGCTGTTCTGTCTGATATTTTAGGCGATGAAGATCATCTTGGCGATATGGATTTTAAAGTGGCTGGGACAGAAAATGGTATTACTGCTTTGCAGATGGATATCAAAATTGACGGTATTACCGAAGAAATTATGAAAATTGCACTTGATCAAGCTAAAAATGGTCGGATCCATATCCTTAATGAAATGGCTAAAGCTTTGATCTGTGCACGTGCTGAACTGAGTGAATTTTCTCCACGTATCGAAGTTATGAACATTTCTGTTGATAAAATTCGCGATGTTATCGGTTCTGGAGGTAAAGTTATTCGAGAAATCGTTGAACAAACTGGGGCAAAAATCAATATTGAAGATGATGGAACTATTAAGATTGCTTCTGCTGATGCTAAAACCATCGAAGCAGCAAAGCGCTGGATTCACTCGATTGTTGATGAACCTGAAGTTGGTATTATCTATCAAGGAACAGTTGTAAAAACTGCGGAATTTGGAGCATTTGTAAATTTCTTTGGCTCCCGTGATGGGCTTGTTCATATCTCACAACTCGCGTCTGAACGTGTTACAAAAACAACAGATGTTGTTAAAGAAGGTGATAAAGTTTGGGTGAAGCTCATGGGATTTGATGAACGTGGTAAGGTTCGTTTATCAATGAAAGCTGTCGATCAACAAACCGGTGAGGAAATCACAGGTGATCAATCGATAAAAGAAGAAAAAAGCGCTGATGAAAACAGTAAATCTGATAATAGGCGCAGAAGTAAAAGAAAAGAAGGATAATCTTTTTTTCTTTTCATATAACGAAATGCCATCTTAATATGAGATGGCGTTTTTTTTTGAAAGAGTTGTATGTGTTACTGTTTTTGCCATTTGAAAATGACAGCCTGCCGTTTCCCAATTCGGATCAATCTTGGGTAGGCTTTGGTCTAACAGAAATTCCTGCTTCAGAATGGGCACAAAATTTAAAAATTATAGCGCCTTGGCGGCCAGATTTTTTAAAATTTTCCAAGGCTCAATTGAGCTGTTCTCCTCAAATCAATCAAACCTTTCTTTATGATGGTGCATTTTTGCAATTGAGCAAATATCGTGGTTTCAATCAAAATTGTTTTCTTGATTTATTAGAATGTGTCAAACCTGGTGGATGGATCATCATCGGTGGAAATAAAACTGCTGGTGCCGCTTCAATGATGAAATGGATCAAAGCAATTATTCCCATTACCGAGAAATTATCTAAAAAACATGGGATCGTATTTTGGTTACAAGTTCCACAAAAAATAGACAGACAGAACCTTGCACAATTACGCTCACCATCGCTTACTTTTGAAAATAACTTTCAAACAGCCTCTGGTATGTTTTCGCATGGACGTATCGATCCAGGATCTGCTGCACTTGCTTTGCATATGTCTCAGGTTATTTGTGGAAAAACTGCAGATTTTGGTGCCGGATGGGGGTTCCTTTCTTATGCTGCACTTGAAAGAAGTGACAAGCTAACAAGTCTTGATCTCTATGAAGCTGATTACAACGCTTTAGAAGCAGCTAAACGGCATCTTGGATTCATAAAGACTTCTTGTCCGATACATTTCTACTGGCATGATCTTGTGCATGAACCAATCACAGATCTGTATGACACCATCATTTCCAATCCACCGTTTCATATGCACCAAACTACAGATGTTTCATTGGGACAGCATTTTATTATAAATTCTGCTAAATACCTCAAGCCAGGTGGTAATCTTCTTCTTGTTGCCAACCGCCACCTGCCTTATGAAACAGTATTAAAAAATGTTTTTCGCACAGTCATGATACATGAAAAAGCCCATGGCTTCAAAGTTATCGAAGCACGTCGTTAAATGAAAACAACAATATCCCTAAAGAATAAAACGTGAAAGATCGATATCTGCTGCAAGGTCTCCTATAGATTGTTTGACATAAGCAGCATCAATTTTAAAGGAGGTTCCAGCTTTATCCGGCGCTGTAAAAGAAATTTCATCTAAAACGCGCTCCATGACTGTTTGCAAACGACGTGCTCCTATATTTTCAATCCTTGCATTTAAATCCACAGCGATATCTGCTAATGCATCGATTGCATCATCAGTAATTTCTAAATGCACCTCTTCGGTTGCCATTAACGCGATATATTGCTTAATCAGGCTTGCTTCAGGTTCGGTTAAAATGCGTCGTAAATCTTCTCTTGTAAGAGCATTTAGCTCCACACGGATGGGTAAACGTCCTTGAAGCTCTGGCAGCAAATCAGATGGCTTTGAAACATGAAATGCACCTGAAGCAATAAAAAGGATGTGATCTGTTTTAATTTGTCCATATTTTGTGGCAACAGTTGTTCCTTCAACCAAAGGCAAAAGATCACGTTGAACACCCTCACGCGAAACAGCAGTACTTGCACCACCATCTCTGGTTGCAATTTTATCAATTTCATCGATAAAAACAATACCATCATTTTCAGCAACACGGAGTGCTTCTTGAATAATGTGATCTTGGTCAAGAAGTTTTTCAGATTCATCATCGATAAGTGGCTTAAAAGCATCTTTAACTGTCGTTTTGCGAACCTTTGTACGACTTCCCATTTTGCCAAAAATATCTGACAAATTCATAATTCCCATTTGCGCACCCGGTATACCAGGAATATCAAAGGTCGAAGTGCTATTGCTATTATTATCGGTTACTTCAATTTCAATTTCTTTCTCATCTAGTTCACCGTCACGTAATTTTTTGCGAAAACTATCACGGGTGCTAGGACTTGCTGTCTTACCAACAAGAGCATCTAAAACACGCTCTTCAGCATTCATGTGAGCTTTTACTTTGACTTCATCTCGTTTTTTTTCACGTACAAGAGAAATAGCAATTTCAACAAGATCGCGAATAATCTGCTCGACATCACGTCCCACATAACCAACTTCAGTAAATTTAGTCGCTTCTACTTTGACAAAAGGTGCTCCGGCAAGTTTTGCTAATCGACGCGCGATACCTGTTTTACCTACACCTGTTGGCCCTATCATTAGAATATTTTTGGGCATGACTTCTTCACGCATCGGACCATCAAGCTGTTGTCTACGCCACCGATTGCGCAGTGCAATAGCAACAGAACGTTTGGCATCATTTTGACCAATAATAAAACGATCAAGTTCAGAAACAGTCTCACGAGGGGAAAATACAACACACATTTACATAGCTTTCTCTAAAGAAGATAATTCTGCATCCAATGTTTCAATCGTAAAATGATCATTGGTGTAAACACAAATTTTAGCGGTAATATCCATAGCTTTACGAGCAATTGTTTCGGCATCCAAGTCTACATCCATGAGAGCTCGAGCAGCTGAAAGAGCAAAATTACCTCCAGAACCTATTGCCATAACCCCATCTTCTGGTTCTAAGACATCACCTAGCCCTGTTAGAGCTAAAGTTATTTTCTTATCAGCCACAAGCATCATTGCTTCAAGACGACGTAAATAGCGGTCTGTTCGCCAATCTTTTGCGAGTTCGACACATGCACGCATAAGTTGATCAGGATATTGCTCAAGCTTTGTTTCCAATCTTTCCAGCAAAGTGAAAGCATCTGCTGTAGCACCTGCAAAACCAGCTATAACCGTTTCACTCTTGCCAAGGCGACGAACTTTACGTGCATTACCTTTCATAATCGTCTGCCCAAGCGATACCTGACCATCACCAGCCATCACAACTTTGCCACCTTTTCGTACAGTAATAATAGTTGTACCATACATTGTGTCAGGTTTATGTTCTGCCATAAGGAAACTCCTTAATATTAACCTCTATTCTTAATATTGATTTCTTTCAATTAAATGTAAAATTCAATCATTATTGTCTCTATTTAAGAACATATAATGCAAAACACAATGTTTTAGCACTATAACAATTTGCTGAAATGAAAAAAATGATATCGTTGTTATCAATGCAAATTGTTGCTAAATAGTTTTTATAAACATTTGGCACCCTTTAAAGGAAAAATTATGAAAAAAATAGCAATAGGAACTTTGGGAGGAACAATTGCGATGGCTGCTGATAGTTTTGGACAAGTGCAGCCAACATTAACCTCAGATGTCCTTATCAAAAGTGTTCCTGATTTAAATAAAGTTGCGAATATTCACGCACAAACACTCACACAATTACCGAGTGGATCTTTGTCTTTTAAAATACTTTTTGAAATAATCGAGTGGGCAACACAACAGATAGAGGCTGGTGCAGCAGGTGTTGTTTTAACTCAAGGTACTGATACCTTGGAAGAAACAGCTTTTTTTCTTTCCCTCTATTGGAATAAAGTGGAACCACTCATTGTAACCGGTGCTATGCGTATACCTTCTGAAGCGGGTGCTGATGGACCTGCTAATATTTTAGCAGCGACACAGGTAGCTATCCATCCACAAAGTCGAAACAGAGGTGTTTTAGTTGTTATTAATGATAGCATTCACTCACCTTATTGGGTTCAGAAAAGCCATACTATTAAAATTGAAACATTTCAGTCAGGACTGACAGGTATTTTAGGAACGATTTTGGAGGGGAAGCCTATTTATTTCAATGATAGAAATTTTTTTCAAACAACATTTGATTTTCCTAAAAAGAAAGATCATCAAGTTGCACTCTTACACTCTTCTTTATCTTCTGATACACAGTTAATAAAGTTCTGCCTTGAAAGTGGATATTATGCTGGACTTGTCATTGCTGGTTTCGGATCGGGACATTGCAGTTTTGAAGAATCGGATATTGTGCGACAATATACAAAAAAAATGCCAATCATTATTGCTAGTCGTACCTACAGTGGCTCAACAACCCGCAAAACTTATGGCTATAAAGGTTCAGAAACTGATATGATTTCTTCTGGTGTCCTTATGTCTGGTTATTTATCAGCAGTAAAAGCACGTTTACTTTTATGGACTTTTTTGGCGCAAGGGTACTCATTGGAACAAATACGCGCACACTGGGATGATTGGACTATCAGCTAATGAAAAATTCTTTATTATTTAAAAGAAGAAAACATGCAAAATAAAATTCATTTGTATATGAAATAGTCTGCCTATCTATCCTTAAGTTACGATCACCGCAGTAAAGTAAAGTCTTGACAAACAAAATGATTGATATAGTTCTCTCAAAAACTGATCAGGAAGATAACCTGGTCAAGTCCGTTTCTGATCGATATTCACCCTATCGTATCTTTACTGCACAAGAGTGGTCTCAGTTTCGTGCAGATACTCCTCTTACTTTGACCTTTGATGAAATTAAACGTTTGCGCTCGATTGATGATCCAATTGACCTTGAAGAAGTGCAACGTATCTATCTTTCCTTATCGCGTTTGTTGTCGTGCCATGTTGAATCAGTACAGGAGCTTTTTCACAAGCGTCAGCAATTTTTACATCAAAAAGGAAGCAGAAAAACCCCTTTTATTATTGGAATTGCTGGCTCTGTAGCTGTGGGAAAGTCAACCACCGCTCGTATTCTTCAAGAGCTCTTGAAACGTTGGACTTCTAGTCTGAAAGTTGACTTGATTACAACTGATGGTTTTCTCTACCCTAATGCAGTCTTACAGAAAAAAAATCGTATGCACCGTAAAGGATTCCCAGATTCCTATGACATCAAAAAATTGCTGTACTTTCTCTCTGCTATAAAAACAGGCATTGGGAATGTGAGTGCTCCACTTTATTCGCACATGACATATGATGTTCTGGAAAATCAAACAATGATTATTGATCGTCCTGATATCTTAATTGTTGAAGGTGTCAATGTATTACAGGTTAGCGATCTTCCTAAAGATGGAAAAATTATTCCTTTTGTTTCAGATTTTTTTGATTTTTCAATCTATGTAGATGCTGAAACAGAAATTATTCGACATTGGTATTTGGAACGTTTTAAACGTTTACGTAAAACAGCTTTTCAAAATCCTGAGTCTTATTTTCATCGTTATGCACTGCTGCATGAGGAAGAATCCTTAAAAATTGCTGAAAATATCTGGCAAACAATTAATTTAAAAAATTTACAGGAAAATATCTTACCAACGCGACCACGGTCTAATCTTATTCTACGCAAAGGAAAAAATCATTTGGTTGAATATGTTGCACTGCGACGATTATAAGGATTTTTTAAATATGCATTTACATAATATTCACTTTAGCTCGACACGTGCTAATAATAGCTGTCCTATCTTTTTGATAAATCAAAAAGATCTTGCTGATTTATCACTTGATGAATCAACAGTAGCATGGATGAAAGTTAATGATTTCACAGGCAAAGCAGGGCAAGTACTCTTCTTTTCTCATGAAACAGGGTATTTAAAAAAAGTTTTCTTTGGACTTGGCAATGGTGATGAGCCTTTTATTACAGGACATCTCGCTAAAAAGCTTCCTTCTGGCCATTGGCATTTAGAAGGAACCTCTTCCTGCGAAATGAATACTTATCTTGGATTAGCATTTGGAAGTTATCAATTCAATCGCTATCGTCAAAACACGTCTCTCAAATCGTTATTATTTCATGTCAATGATGCCATTGATCTCGATGAACTTCAACGTCTTTATAAAGCTGTCTTTTTTGTTCGTGATCTCATTAATACTCCAGCTAATGATATGAATCCCGATGCCCTCGAAAAAGAAGCGTATCAACTAGGAAAAACTTATAGTGCTCATGTTGAAAGCATTCTTGGAGATGAACTTTTAACACATAACTTTCCAATGATTCATGCTGTAGGGCGTGCAGGCGGTTCTGCACCACGACTTATTGATCTGCGCTGGGGGCAAGAAAATCACCCTAAGATAACGTTGGTTGGTAAAGGTGTAACTTTTGATACTGGAGGGCTTGATATTAAGTCTTCTCAGAACATGCTACTCATGAAAAAAGACATGGGAGGAGGTGCTCATGTTTTAGGATTGGCTAAACTTATCATGGATGCTAAGTTGCCTTTCCGTTTACGTGTTTTAATTCCAGCTGTGGAAAATGCCATTTCTGCTAATGCTTACCGACCAGGTGATATTCTCCACAGCCGGAAAGGTTTAAGTGTTGAAGTTGGTAATACAGATGCTGAAGGGCGGCTTGTTCTTGCTGATGCGCTCGCTTATGGTGATGAAGAAAGTCCACAATTTATGCTTTGTATGGCAACGTTAACAGGAGCTGCGCGTATAGCATTAGGACCAGATCTTCCTGCATTTTATTGTAATGATGAAATATGGGCACAACAAATTTCTCAATCTGCTCACTCTGTTTCAGATCCTCTTTGGCAAATGCCGTTTTGGAAACCATACCGAGAAATGTTGTCATCACCAATCGCTGACCTTAACAATATAACTGGAAATAGTTTTGCTGGTTCTATAGTCGCTGCTTTGTTTCTTAACTCTTTTGTTGAAAAAGCCAAATATTTTGCACATTTTGATCTTTTTGGGTGGGTTCCAAAAGAAAAGCCTGGCTATCCTGTCGGGGGGACTGCACAAATTATTCGTGCTCTTTATCATCTTTTTAAAAATCAAATTTGACAAAAAATATCTACAAAAATGTATAGATTTACAATATCATAAGTGATTTCTTATCATTTTTGAAAGTGTGATTATATACTTTATTTTTAATATAAGTAATTAATTTATAATAACAATTTATTATTTGCATATTATATGAGTACATAAATACCGTAAGCTTCGTTCATTCCAAACTTTTTCTGCTATGAAAGAAAAAGCGTTTCAGAAAAGAGTAAAATATGTCTCTCATGAGCGTTTCAATGGAAGAGCTGTAAAAAATTGCAGATTGACTCGTACCTTTATCAATATGAAAATGCTTTGTACAATGGATAAAAATTTTACAAATGGATCTATCATGACACTTCTTAAAGGTGTAAAGCCAAAAAATGCGAGGTAAATAGATGATCACTAAAGATCCGAGGTTATACGCATTTAGAGATGATTTAGAAGATAAGTGTCTTGAAACAGAAGTTACAGCTGAGCGTTTCGTACAAGGTGAAAAGACGTATTAACACAGCTATTGCAGGACTCTTTAAAGAAAATAATAAAAAAGGGAAAGACAAACAGAGCGTTTGTTAGGAGAAGAACTCCTTATCTTTGAACAAGGAGAAATTATGTCACGGGGACAATCACTCAAAGATGATTACGTTGGTTATATTGATACAACAATTCTTTGTACATCAACTGTAAAACAATACATGTCGTTTCTGTCCCGCGTACTTTTCAGTATTTTCAAGCTGACTTACACGGATCAGTGAATTGTGTTTTGTCTATGGGAAGCAAAGTAAGTGTTGTTGGTGAAATTGAAGTTCGTGACACAATATATTCTATTCTTGAAAATGGAAAAGCAATAGTTTCCCATCATCTCAGTCCCATGGGTTGTGTATATGAAGATTATGTTACAGTTGCCGAAACCTTTATCCATATATCTTACCTTTTGGGTGGTGTTAGTGGTTTTGGAGTTAATTGTTCAGGACTCATCCAGCTTGCTATGGTGATGACTGGACAAATAGTTTTATGCGATACTGGTATACAGCAGAAAACTATAGGCAAACAGCTTATCAACGATGATAAACTTCAACAAGGAGATTTGATTTTTTGGAAAGGTTATGCAGTCATTATGACTGACCATGAAAATATCATTCATGCAAATGGCTTCTCTATGGACGTTACAATCGAGCTATTGGAAGAAGCAATTACGCGTATTGCTAAAAAACATCAATATTCTGTAGAAAAACGTCTCCTAATTAAAGAAATATAATATGTTCTCTTAAATATAGTCCAAAGAACAAAAACTTCTGTTATTATATGCTTGCAGGAGGTTATTTTGAATCCTAAAGAGATGATGTAGACTTTATTTTTTGATTTTATACGAATCAAAGATGCTACTTATTTAGATTGCATAAGGTTAAGCACTATTTTTTGTTAAAATTTATATTCAGTATTTATTTAAAAATTTTTTCAATATTCACATATTTGGAGAGGAATAAATGTGAAACAATCAATTTACTGAATGGCATTTATTCAATTGCTACAGCTTACAGGTAAGGAATGATTTTATATAAAATCTATGTAACTTTAGATTGCTTGCTTAATACAGTTCTGTTCCATTAGCTTAAATATTCTTAATTTGGATGAGAATAAATTGTTTAAGCCAAACCCATATAAAGAGTTTATCTCTCATCTGAAAAGTTGTTTTGAAATGAATAAGATACATATAGTATGAATAAATGCGTTTAATAAATAGTAAGCAAAGGGGATGAACTAAAATATGATAAAATTGGCTTGTCCTCTCATAAAGATAAACATGACAGCACTTCAGTAGGTTTTGGATTCTATATTTATAGGTATGATAGAAGATGAAGAGAAAAAAGCTATTTAAGCAAATCTGTATCCAAGTAATATAGTACTCTGAGGATACAGATCTTCAATTTTATCACAAAGCGCATAAAACAAAAATATAAGGCATTGCATAATTTTCATGATTTAAAATATATTACTCTGAGTATTTTTGAAAAACATATAGCTGAACAAAAAAGAGTGAAGTCGGGCAATAATTTTTCCTTCATGGCTTCATTTACATCCTAAAGTAATGTTCAAATCCTTCTATAAATTGTTGCTGAACAATTTATTTTGAAACAATCAAAACCATTCGTTTGCACGTTATAAGCGGGATGAGTGTGTGGATAAAATTTATACAAGAAAGGAAAAAATGGCTCTTCTGAACCGTTTTAATGCGAGGGCTGTCGCAACCATTGGGGGGTGCAAATATAATGATGGTGCTGGCTTGCTTCTTCAGATAAGAGGAAAGTATGACACCAGGAATGAACACTGGCTATGAAAGTAGTCATTTGTATTTATAAATAAGCTTGTTTTTGTATATTATCATTATATTGATTTATAATAATCATGGATTGTTTTGTATGTTGAGTGAAAGTTCAAAATATCGCAAAATTTTCTAATGATGAATTAGTCAAAATCATTTGCTTTCATGTCATAGGTGAGATTGGTGTGGAGAGAGAGCGCTTAAGGTGAAGGACTAAAGATACTCCTTATGAGCTATTCCAATGCAAGGGTATATCGGTAAGGGGAGATTGGCAAAGAGTATGATTGTGTTGGTTTGTCCTTTGTGTAGGTGAAGGTGATGGTACATAATGAATTTTGGCCTATACTTTTCACAGATGTTGTCGGGAGTATTTTTTGAGCAACGAGAGATACGTCTTTAAAGAATATATCACAGTTCATTTCTGACATGAACTATCCTAAAGAGGTGAGCATAGAATCATAAAAGAAATTTTATTTTTTTATTGAGGTAAGGAAATATCTTATTTCCGAGAAATAATGAAAGAAAAGAACGGATTAAATTGTGAAAATTCTCTTTGGTTTGAACAATCCTTTACTAAGAGAACCTATAGCAAGAAGCTTGTCTTTGTAAATGACACAAACTTCATCTTCATCGATAGATGAAAGGTGGTTATAGAGTGGTACTGGATTTCCCGTCATAACTCGTTTTGCTTGGGGATCATTCAAGGTATAATGAGAGAGGCATTCTAGTGCAGCGCTTGTTTCAATGAGCAGTTTATCAAGTGCTACGAAATTTTTTTTAGGAAAAGTATCATTTTCATTTGTTGTGCTTGTATCCAATGCTACTGCTTTTAGCATATCCCATGTGATGAGATCATCTTCATGGAAAGGTGCTACTGCAATCCGTCTTAAATCGGCAATATGCCCATAACAACTAAGATCACGCCCCATATCGCGTGCTAAGGAGCGTACATAGGTTCCTTTTCCACAAGTTATTTCAAAAATAGAACGCTCTTTAGTAACAATTTCTATGAGTTTGAAAGTTTCTATTTCCACTTGGCGTGGTGGAATTTCAACAACTTCACCTTCACGCGCTAGATCATAAGCTCTGTTACCAGCAATTTTAATTGCTGAGAATTGCGGAGGTGTTTGCAAAATAATACCTGTATATTTAGGGAGAAGGGCGACTATTTCTTCTTGTGTTGGACGTTTGAGAGATGTTTTTGTTATTTCACCTTCTAAATCATCTGTTGAACGTTCTTCTCCCCAAACGATGTGAAAACGATAGGTTTTGGTTCCTTGCATAACATAGGGTACGGTTTTGGTTGCTTCTCCCAATGCAATTGGCAAAAGACCAGAAGCAAGAGGATCAAGCGTACCCGCATGTCCTGCTTTTTGCGCATGAAAAAGCCATTTTATTTGTGAAACAGCTTCTGTTGAACCCATACCTTTTGGTTTGTCAAATATCACCCAGCCAGAAACAGGACGACCTTTTTTTTTACGTTGCCGTGCCATGTTTTTACTCTTCAGGTTCATCATTATGGTGTAGATCACGCGCTACTTCAGGTAAGCGCAGCAGGGCATCAATTTTTGAAAAATTATCAAAGCTGTTATCAAGTCGGAAACGCAGTTCAGGCATGTATTTCATCTGTCGTAATGCATGACTGATTTCCTTGCGGATAAAACGGCTATGTTTATTAAGGGTATCAACAATATCAACATGATGAGCATTTTTGAGAGTGCTGAGAGGAGAAACAAAGCAGGTGGCAATTTTCAAATCTGGTGACATGCGTACTTCAGAGATAGAAATTACAATATTTTTCAAGATGTCATCGAGTAAAATACCGCGTTGCAGTATATGTGCGACTGCGTGACGCACTTGCTCTCCCACCCTTAGTTGCCGTTGTGATGGCCCTGCATTTTTCATCGAAGTTTTACCCTTATTATAATTGCTCTTCTTTTGACCATCTTAAAAGATAAAAAACAGGAACATTGCACACAATATTCAAAGTCTTCTCTTATTTTATAAAGAGAAGTTATAAGATTGTATCACAATGTACGATTAATATGTTCAATACGGAAGGTTTCAATGATATCTCCTACACGTATATCTTCATAATTTTCAAATGCCATTCCACATTCTTGACCACTCTGTACTTCATTGACTTCATCTTTAAAGCGTTTGAGTGTTTTAAGTTTTCCTTCATGAATGACAATATTATCACGAACCAGTCGAACACCGGCTCCGCGTTCTATTTTACCTTCTGTCACGCGGCATCCTGCGACTTTTCCAATTTTTGTAATGTTAAAAATTTCCAAAACTTCAGCATTACCAAGGAAAGTCTCACGTTGTTCTGGTGAAAGTAATCCTGACATGGCGGCTTTTATATCGTCAACAAGATCATAAATGATGTTATAATAACGGATTTCAATTCCTTGTGTTTTAGCAGAATCGCGAGCTTGCTTGTTGGCGCGGACATTAAAGCCAATGACAGCAGAGTTGGAAGCTTCAGCAAGAGAGATATCACTTTCAGTAATACCACCAGCACCAGAATGTACAATGTGCGCACGTACTTCTTCATTTCCTAGCTTTTCTAAAGCTGAAGCGATGGCTTCAATTGATCCTTGCACATCTCCTTTAATAATAAGAGGAAATTCTTTAATGCCCGTGGTTTGCAATTTCGTCATCATCTGTTCAAGAGAACCGCGTGAACCAGTTTGTCGGGCGACAGCTTTATCCCGTGCTAATCGTTGGCGATATTCAGAAATTTCCCGTGCTTTTGCCTCATGAGTAACAACAGCAAAACGGTCTCCAGCTTGTGGTGTTCCTTGCATGCCCAAAATTTCAATGGGTGTAGAGGGAACTGCTTCTTTGATATGGCGGCCGTGATCATCAATCAAGGCGCGCACACGACCCCATTCATTACCTGCAACAATAATATCAGAAGGATGCAATGTTCCTTTTTGGACAAGAACCGTTGCAACAGACCCACGACCCCGATCCAGTTTTGCTTCAATGACAACGCCCTCTGCTGTGCGTTCAGGATCTGCTTTGAGATCAAGAATTTCAGCTTGCAAGAGAATAGCTTCAAGAAGTTTATCAAGATTTTGACCGGTTTTAGCAGAAACTTCGACTTCTAAAGTCTCACCACCCATGGTTTCAACAAAAACTTCGTGTTGTAGAAGCTCTGTGCGTACTTTCTGTGCATCTGCAGCTGGTTTATCAATTTTGTTAATAGCAACAATAATGGGCACACCAGCAGCTTTGGCATGATTAATGGATTCAATTGTTTGCGGCATGACACTGTCATCAGCAGCAACAACCAAAACGGCGATATCCGTAACACGAGCTCCACGAGCACGCATAGCTGTAAAGGCAGCATGTCCAGGCGTATCAATAAAGGTAATTTTTTGACCATTTTTCTCTACTTGATAAGCACCAATATGCTGCGTAATACCACCTGCTTCACCAGAAACAACATTAGCTTTTCGAATAGCATCGAGAAGAGAAGTTTTTCCATGGTCGACATGTCCCATAATTGTTACGACGGGTGGGCGTTGCTGCATTTTTTGAGGATTATCAACAATATTAAAGATGCCTTCTTCTACATCAGATTCTAAGACACGTTTGACGGTATGACCAAATTCAAAGGCGATAAGTTCAGCAACATCTGCATCAATGATATCACCAGGCTTCATCATTTGTCCCTGTTTCATAAGAAATTTAATCACATCAACAGAGCGTTCAGTCATACGCTGCGCAAGTTCTTGAATGGTAATGGTTTCAGGAAGAACAACTTCACGAGAAATTTTTTCTCTTGGCTCTTGGTTTTGCGCACGCTTAAATTTCTCTTGCCTGCGGCGCATTGCAGCCATCGAGCGTCCACGTGCACTTCCTTCTTCGTCTAGAGCACTATTGAGGGTTATCTTCCCACGGCGTCGTTCATCAGCACCTTTTACAACTTTTGGGGCGCGTACCTCTGATTTTGCAAGATTAGCACGTCGGTTATGCCGATCGTCTTCTTTATTTTCATCTGCTTTGCGTTTTTCAATCACAGTCGTATTTTTAGGTGTGATAGGAATTATCGGTTCTGTGAGAGAATGAGCTGAGGCAAGAGGTGGAGTTTGTGCTTGTGGTTTTTCTTCTTCTTGTTGAAGTATTTCTGTTTCTTGAATGGACTGCTGCAAAATTTCTTCATGTTGTTTTGCATGTTTTGCTTTTTCTTCAGCTTGTTCGCGCGTTATTTGTTCTTGGATATGTGCTTCCTCTAACGCACGAAGTCTTGCTTCCATCTCGGTAGATGAGAGATTACTTTTAGTCACAGTTTCATTTGACTTAACGTCTTCAAAGCGTGGCTTAGAGCGCTTTGGAGCTATATGTGGTTTCGTAATTGGTTGTTGTATTTCAATTTTTTCATCAGGACGTGTGATTTTGCGTCGTTTAGTTTCGACAACCACAGCTTTTGTACGGCCATGGCTAAAATTTTGTTTGACCGTGCTGGTTCCCAGAACTGACCGTTTTAAGGTTAGTGTCCTTTTGGCTGTTATTTTGTCGTTATTATTTTCACTCATTGTACTTCCTTCACGGCTTGAGCCGTCACTTCACCAGGCTTACTGTGTTTATCATCACGATATGCGATCAATTTATGTATCGTTTTGAGAAATCCTTCGGTAGCCTTGGTGTCCAATAAGGCTGCATGCATTACAGGATTAGCGCCAAAAGCTATTTGCATTTCATCACTTGTAAATAAAGATATGGTTTTTATATCTCGATTTATCTGTTGTTGTATTGTATGGACAGCTTGTGCAATTTTTCGTTTTCCATCTTCTGTAGCTTCTTTGGCATGAAATACGAGAATAACTTGACCAGAGCGAATAGCTGCATCAACTTTTGTTGCTCCCGTGACAATAACACCTGCTTTTCTAGCCATGGAAAGACTTGAAAGAGCAGCTTTTAGCAACAGTGCATCAACAATATGCGCAAGATTTGACGCAACTTCAACATCTGTTTTAAAACTTCTTTTAAAAGCTTTTTGTTTAACTGCTGCTTCAATGGCAGAATGATGAGCAGAGACCCAGACACCACGCCCAGGCAAATGAGATTTAAGATCAGGGACAATTTGATTATTGGGACCAATAACAAAACGGATCAGCGTTTCTGCTGAAGCATTTTTTCTTGTCACAATACAGGTCCGTTCATTCATTTAAAGGGTATCCACATTCAAATTATCTGTTTTTTCATCTTCTGCAGAATTTTCTGTAATAAGATCAGCCTGATCTATCCAGCCTGCTTGTATACGTGCAGCTAAAACCATAGCTTCCGCATCAGCACGTGTAATATCAAATGGAGTTAGGATGCCAGAAAAATTTTGCGTTTGCCCCTCTTTACGTTCTCTCCAACCCACCAAATCATCGACTGCATAGCCTGCAAAATCTTCTATCGTTTTTACACCATCTTCACCAACAGCAACCAACATAGCGCTTGTCATTCCGGGAAGTCCCCGTAATTCATCAGAAACACCAAGTTTTTTGCGTTTTTCATCAAGTTCTTTTTCTTTATTTTCAAGATATTCGCGTGCTCGACTTTGAATTTCAGCAGCAGTTTCATGATCAAAGCCATCAATGGAAGCGATTTCTTCAAGAGAAATATAGGCGATTTCTTCAATGGAAGAAAAGCCTTCTGATGCCATAACTTGTCCGATCATTTCGTCAACATCTAGGGATTCCATAAACAGTTTACTGCGTTCAGTAAATTCTTTTTGACGATTTTCAGATTCTTCTTGTTCTGTTAAGATATCAATGTTCCATCCTGTTAATTGTGAGGCTAAACGAACATTTTGTCCACGCCGACCAATAGCAAGACTGAGTTGGTCATCAGGCACAATGACTTCAATACGCTCTGCATCTTCATCAAGGACAACTTTGGAGACTTCAGCAGGTTGTAAAGCATTCACAATAAATGTTGCAGCATCAGGGGACCAAGGAATAATATCAATTTTTTCGCCTTGTAATTCTGTAACAACGGCTTGAACGCGGCTTCCTCGCATTCCTACACAAGCTCCAACAGGATCAATAGAACCATCGCGTGAGACAACAGCAATCTTAGCGCGTGAACCTGGATCACGGGCAACGGATTTAATTTCTATAATACCATCATAAATTTCTGGCACCTCCATAGTAAAAAGTTTCACCATAAATTGAGGATGGGTACGTGAGAGAAAAATCTGCGGACCGCGTGATTCACGATGCACATCATTGACAAAAGCACGAATACGGTCTCCATAGTGGAAGGATTCACGTGGAATGAGTTCATCACGACGCACGATGGCTTCACCGCGTCCAAGATCAACGATAACATTGCCATATTCCACGCGTTTTACTGTACCAGAAATAATTTCACCAATTTTATTTTTAAATTCTTCATATTGCTGGTCACGTTCTGCATCGCGCACCTTTTGTACAATGACTTGTTTAGCGGATTGTGCTGCGATACGTCCAAAGTCCATAGGAGGTAAAAGATCAGCAAAGAAATCACCAATTTTTGCATCTGCTTGGCGTTTGAGTGCATCGGATAAAGTAATTTCACTTGTATAATCTTCAACGACATCAACAATTTTTAGCAGGCGTTGTAATTTAATTTCACCTGTTTTGGAATTGATTTCAGCACGGATATTCGTTTCTTGACCATAACGAGAACGCGCTGCTTTCTGAATAGCATCAGCCATTGCAGAAATGACAATTTCACGGTCAATTGATTTTTCACGTGCAACAGCATCTGCAATTTGCAGAATTTCAAGCCTGTTAGCGCTTGTAGTCATCAATTTTCTCCTTCTTTGTGTCACATAATGAGCATTGCCCAGTGATATTAATTCTTGTAACGTGATGTCTGTTTTACGACGTTAGGATTATCTTCGGGAATGAATTGTTGACTTAAATTTTTATTTTTTTTCAACGCGTCGCGAATAAGTTCATCAGTAAGTACTAAATGCGCATTTGTGATATCACAAAAGGAAATAGAGGTATACATGGCTTCTCCATAAGCTGCTTTATCAGTATTTAAAGTAAATCCATCTTGCGTGATATTTGTAAGTGTTCCACGAAATTTTCTGCGTCCATCAATGGCTATTTTTGTTTCAATCTTTGCAATATGTCCCTGCCAATGAAAAAAATCAGATTTTCTTACCAAGGGACGGTCAATTCCAGGAGATGAAATCTCTAAATGATACTTGCGTTCAATAACATTTTGCACATCAAGAAGGGGGGAAACAGTTTTGCTAACAGTTTCACAATCTTCTACAGTCATAGAACCATCAGCGCGTTCAACCATAATCTGAAGCGTTAAGCCATTTAAACCAAGAAGCTTTACACGAACCAAACGAAAATCCAAAGGTTTAAGTAATGGTATGATGAGAGCGGCAACACGTGCTTCTATGCCTTCTTCCTCAAACAGACGTGGTTCATAAAGGTCGCTTATTTTTTCAGTTTCGTTCATACACTTTATCCAAGTTCTTTTCATCAGCTTTATGACATTAAAAAAGAGCGGGTTTTACAACCCACTCCTCATCATAAGACTAAGAATTTAATCATAGATACTCTTAAATTCAAAATTTTTCAAGTTGTTTATAAGCAAAGCATTGCATCATTTATTTCTTGATAAAGGTAAGATAGGCAGGTGTTCGTCCTTCACGTAGAGCTTTTTTCTCATAGCGAGTGCTTGTCCATAACGGATAAGGGGTTTTCCAATCGTTAGGATTTTCTGCGTTCCATTCAAAACTATTATGTTGCGCACAATGATAGAGGGTCCAATTGATATAACCATCTATATCGCTGGCAAAGCGAAATTTTTTACCTTTTTTAAGAACGCGAGCAAAACGGTTAAGATTTTGGATGTTGATGAAACGTCGTTTCCAATGCTTCTTCTTCGGCCATGGATCAGGATAAAAGAGGTCTATCCCATCGAGTGATTCATCTGGAAGCCAATCAAGGAGGTGTGTAGCATCGTCATCATAAAGGCGAATATGGTTTTGATGTTGTGCATGTTGCTCAAGAGACATTAACATTTTTGCCATACCATTGATGAAGGGCTCTATACCAATGAAACCAGTTTGTGGAAAATGTTCCATTTCATGAAGTAAATGTTCTCCTCCACCAAAACCAATTTCAAGCCGAACTTGTCTTATTTTACTGGGAAATAATGATGTTAAGTCTAAGGGTGATGGGGTATCGACATCAAGATTAAGAATTGGAAGCAGCGTTTTTATCCGTATACGCTGGTTATTTCGTAATCGCTTTCCTTGTCGGCGTCCAAAAAAAGCTTTATGCATACATGTATTATGATCAATCATGGTATTTTAATCATTGTTTTAAGTGTTTCAATCAGATCAGTTTTTTCCCATGAAAATGAACCATCATTTTGGGGTGTGCGTCCAAAATGACCATAGGCCGCTGTTTTTGTGTAAATAGGTTTATTAAGATCGAGATGTTTTCGAATACCCGTTGGTGAAAGATCCATTATTTTGCGGATAGCTGCTTCAAGAATTTTTTCATCAACTTTACCTGTTCCATGGAGATTAAGATAAATGGACAAGGGTTGTGCAATGCCGATAGCATAGGAGAGTTGAATGGTGCATCGCTCTGCTAAATCAGCTGCAACAATATTCTTAGCCAAATAACGTGCTGCATAAGCTGCAGAACGATCAACTTTTGTCGTATCTTTACCTGAAAAAGCGCCTCCTCCATGGGGGGCTGCTCCTCCATAAGTGTCAACAATAATTTTACGCCCCGTAAGTCCTGCATCACTTTGAGGACCTCCAATAACAAACTTCCCTGTTGGATTAATATACCAACTGCATTGAGTAGAAATGGGAATATCATGTAAAGCTTGACGAATATAAGGTTCAACGACTGTACGGACTTTCTTTGAATCCCAATTCTCATCTAGATGCTGTGTTGAAAGAACGATGGATGTAACCTCTATAGGTTTTCCATTCTCATACCGTATTGTTATTTGACTTTTGGCATCTGGTCCTAATTTTTCAGTTTCTCCTTCTTTTTTGTGGCGGGCTGTAGCAAGAAGTTTGAGAATTTTATGCGCATAATAAATGGGAGCAGGCATGAGATCAGGTGTTTCACGGCAAGCATATCCGAACATAATACCTTGATCACCTGCACCTTCTTCACCATGACGATCCACAGCATTATCAACTCCTCGTGCAATATCAGTTGATTGGGGGCGTAAAAGAACCTCAATTTTCACAGTTTTCCAATGGAAACCTACTTGTTCATAACCAATTGCACGAATAGCACGACGCGCCACCGCACGAAAACGGGTAGGATCAATGAGTGGCGAACCAGTTTCATCGTAAATAAATTCTTTATTTTTATTTCTTTTTAATAGTGTATCAGGAACACGCACTTCACCAGCGATAACGACACGGTTTACACTGACGAGAACTTCACAAGCAACTCGTACTAGCCACGGATCAGTACCGGTTTTTTTTGCTTCTTTATAGACCATATCAACGATTTCATCGGAAATACGATCGCAAATTTTGTCAGGATGCCCCTCCGATACCGATTCGCTTGTAAAAAAATAATCTTGATGCGGCATAGGAACTCCTTCAGAAAAGAAAACCGACACTCTATTAACTGTCTATGAATAGCTGCTCTTCTTTGCCAATCTCATGGCAAATCATCAATGCACCTTTATGATGAAAAATATCATTTTATTTTATAGTTTATCTGTAAGATCTTCTTCGGAAAGTGCTTTTGCCAAGTCAATAATTTTTCGACGCACTTTAGCATCAGATATGTTTGTAAAAGCACGCATGAGTTGGATTCCTTCATTACTAGAGCAAAAATCCATAAAATCATTGTCACTTTCAGCAAAGCCCTCTAGATGTTGAGTATGAATACCTTTATCGAAAAAATAGGAAACAGGAACATCCATAATCTCTGCAATTGCTTGAAGACGGCTTGCGCCAATACGGTTTGTACCTTTTTCATATTTTTGGACTTGTTGGAAAGTGATACCCAATTTTTCTCCCAATTTCTCTTGGGTTAGTCCTAAAATATTACGACGTAAACGGATACGGCTTCCGACATAGACATCTATAGGGTCGGGTTTTTTTCTAGTATCGGTCATAATGCAACTCTTTGTTTTCAGCACTTTACTTCCAAACCAACATCAAATTCATGTGAGGTTTGTTTACCATATAATGAAGATAATATGTAATAATTTTTCCCAATGTTACTGATACGCGTAATATAATACCGTACACGAATATTTGATTATTTGAGCTGTTTGGTAGAACCAAAACTGACGCGGCACAGTAGCATAAGAGTGAATAAGATGAAAGTAGAGAATATTCTGTATTTATTGCTCCATATGAGGGGGATGGATGGTGGAATTTGTGAATCAATAATGCCGATGGCATTTTGCTGGAGAGCTACAATGATTCGTCCATAAGAATCAATAACGGCTGATATTCCATTATTAGCAGCTCGTATGAGGGGAATTCCCAGTTCAACTGCACGAAGCTGCGCTTGTTGAAGATGTTGATGTGGTCCTGGTGTTATGCCGAACCATGCATCATTCGTAATATTAATGATTGCTTGAGGAGAGGGACCTTTAAAACCCATCTCATTGGGAAATATTATTTCATAACAAATCAGTGGAAGATAAGAAAATCCGTTTGGTATCATAATGGTTTTACGCTCACTTGCAGCACTATATCCACCAATATTATCAGCAAGGATATGCAGTCCAATTTTTTCCAATAAATTTTTATAGGGAAGATATTCACCGAAAGGAACCAAGTGAAGTTTATCAGAAATGTTTAAAATATGACCTTTATTGTTGATAACTGCAATTGTATTAAAATATTGTGTTTGCGCTCCGAGGAGATCATCACTGGCACGTATAGCACCAACAATAGCCCATTGTTTAGGTTTTAGAAGAGAGGCAATTCGCATTGTGGTGGCGGAATTGTCATAGAGAAGGTAAGGCACAGATGCTTCTGGCCATATGATAAAGTCAGGTTCTGGATTATTATTTTCTGTTGGTGTTGCACTCAAGCGCATATGAGCTGCAAATATAGTTTCTCGTGTTGTATGATTCAATTTTATGTTTTGCTGGATAGAAGGTTGAACAATGCGCACCCAATAACCACTTTTGGGATCATCCTCTGTATGAGGTATGGTATTTAGACGATAAAATCCAAAACCACTGTGGGCTAATATCAGGAATAAGCAAAGAGAAAGTGCAGTTTTCTTTTTTTCATTTGTGAATAAAACAGTGGGCAAGCTGTAAGCTAAAACAGCAAGAATATTCATTCCATAAATTCCCACGATTGCATTAGATTGCATAAGTATCGGGATGGGCATAGCCGTATAACCAAGAGCATTCCATGGAAAGCCTGTTAATAAGAATGCGCGCAACCACTCTGCTAACCCCAATGCAAAGGCTAAGACAAAGAAGCGTGCGATTCCTCTTGTCCATAATAAACCGACAATGAAACCGGCAAAAAACCAATAAAGAGAAAGGTAGATGGGAGGTCCAAGAATGGCAAATGGTACCGCCCAACCAAAAGCATGAGGATCGACCAACAAAGCATTGCATAGCCACCAAAGGCTGCAAATAAAATAACTAAAACCAAAGGTTCCACAGCTTAAAGCGTAGGTAAAAAAGCGCTTTTTATTGTTTTTGATGGCATGTATTGAGTCAAGTAAAACAATAAAGATGGGGAAAGTAATAAAGCAAAGAGGTGTTAAATAAAAAGGTGGAAGTGCAAGTGAGGTAAATGCACCGCATAAAAATATGCATGCCTGCCGCTTCCAGCTGGTAACAGAAAATAAGAAAAGTATAAATTTGTTTGAAAATGTCTGATTATTTTTGAGAGGTGACATTGTTCTCAGAATTTCCATTTTTGGGAATGCGAAAAATGTGTAATCGCTTAATCCGTCGTTTATCGGCTTCTAAAATACGAAATCGATAACCGGGTACGGCTTCAATGACTTCACCTTTTGCAGGAATGCGATCAAGAATCGAGACAATCAATCCACCAATAGTGTCGACTTCATCAGCATATTCCCCTATTATAAAATCAGGACCAAGGGCTTTTTCGACATCTTCTAATTCTGTTCTTGCATCAACAAGCCATTTATTATTGTGTTCGCGCACGATAGCATTGTCGACGTTATCGTGTTCATCTTCGATATCACCAACGACCAATTCGACAATATCTTCCATCGAAACTAAGCCATCTGTACCACCATGTTCATCAATAACTAAGGCCATTTGTGTTCGTGTGGTTTGCATACGTGTAAGTAATTTGCTTGCCATCATGGAGCTAGGAACAAAGAGAACTGTTCGAATGAGATCCAATTCACCAATTGGGGTATGCAAATCCTTATGGCTTAATTGAAGTAAACCGGATGTTTGATCGGTTTTTGTTATGTTGATAATAAAACGCGTTATATAATTCAGGATATCAAGGATATGGATCATTCCTCGCGGATCATCTAAGGTTTCAGCATAAACGGGTATGCGAGAATGTCCAATTTTTGCAAAATATTCAAGTGCTTCACCAAGAGGAGTATTTATTTCCAATGCTGCGATTTCAGAACGTGGGATCATAACATCATCAACGCGCGCTTCACGCAAGCATAAAATATTATGCAGCATAGTACGTTCTTCAGGCGAAAAGGTGGCTGTGTCATTTTCATTATCAGTTGTGAGTGCAACGGTAAGATCATCGCGCAGTGAAGTAGGGTTGCGTCCACGTAAGAATGAAAGCACATGATTCATCAGAGAGTATTTTTCTGTATGATTCATCTGTTGAGAGGGGTTTTCTTTAATATTAGAAGATGTTTGTTTAATATTCTGTGCGTTTAATTTGTTGTCCATGGTTTTGAAATCTTCTAAACTTCCTTTTTGTAATAGAGGTATAAAATATTTTAAATAAGTTGATAGTAATATTGATTTTTAAAATTAATCTCTATCATTTTAAGATAATTCGGCATAGGGATCTTTTATGAAGAGCTGTTGAAGAATTTCTCTTTCGAGCCCTTCCATTTGTAGCGCTTCATCGTGTGTTTCATGGTTATAGCCAAGCAGGTGAAGGAGACCGTGGACAATGATATGTGTTAAGTGATCTTGAAATGGTTTTCCTTCTTTTCTTGCTTCAAGAATAACAGTTTCTCGCGCAATAATGATATCACCAAGCATGGGACCTGGAGGGTCACCAGCTTTAAGCGGAAAAGCAGGAAAGGATAACACATTAGTGGGTTTATTTTTACCACGCCATTGTGCATTTATCTGTGTCATATGTTCATCATCCGTAAAAAGCAGACTAATTTCGCTTGCAGCATTTTCCAATGAAAGTCGATGCATTGTCGTTGTTAATGCTTTTTCGGTGATCTTATAAAGCATTTCCTCATCATTCCACCCAACGCTTTCAACAATTATATCAATAGTAATCATGAGAAATCAAATTCATTTTTTGGGTGTACGGTATGAAAGTGGGTTTTCTTTGTTTGCTGTTTTAGAGTCATGATCATAAGCAGCGACCATAGCAGCAACGAGAGGGTGACGTACAACATCTTTTTCGTCAAAATGGACAATTGCAATATTTTCTATATTTGAAAGAATACGGATTGCTTCGGTTAAACCTGATTTTTGTCCTATAGGTAAATCAATTTGGCTTACATCACCGGTAATGATCATTCGTGCTCCTTCTCCAAGACGTGTGAGAAACATTTTCATTTGCATAGGGGTGGTATTTTGTGCTTCATCAAGAATGATAGCTGCATGAGTAAGGGTCCGTCCGCGCATGAAAGCAAGAGGAGCAATTTCTATGACACCAGAAGCTAAAATACGCTCTACTTTTTCAACTGGCATCATATCATAGAGGGCATCATAAAGTGGGCGTAAATATGGATCAACTTTTTCTTTAAGGTCACCGGGAAGGAAGCCGAGATGTTCTCCTGCTTCAACGGCGGGACGTGAGAGGATAATTCGTTCGATAATACCACGTTCTAGAAGCATGACAGCGTGAGCAACAGCAAGATATGTTTTTCCTGTTCCTGCTGGTCCTATACCAAAAACGAGTTCATTATGTTCCATCGCATGTATGTAATCATTTTGTATTGGGGTTCGAGCATAGATTACTTTTTTATGGGTATTTAATCGTGTTGGTATATGTTTTTTTGCAGGTGATTGATTTGTTTTTGATATTTCTTGCTGTTGTTGTGGCACACTTGCCATGGCAATTGCCCCTTCTATATTGGCTAAGGTAAGCTCTTGATGTGTTTTAGCATGCTCATAAAGCTGTTGTAATACATGTTGTGCACATTTTATAGAAACAATATTTCCTTGAATTAAAACTTCATTACCACGTGGACGAATGCTAAGTCCGAGTTCTTGTTCGATATAAGCAAGATTTTCATCGAATTTGCCAAATACTGCTTTCGCATATCTATTGTTTTCAAAAATGAAAACAGCGTGATGCTTATCTGATATGCTTGCTTTTTTTGAGATATCAGGATTTTCAGAACAACTGCTTGTTTTTTCTTTAATGTTTTTTACTTTTTCGGTTGAAGCTTTCAACCCATTCTCCCATAATTACATAAATGTTGCACATATTCTTCAGTAAATTGTATAAAAAACAATCTATCTTTCATAAAGCGTACGCTTTAGATGTAATTATTCTCTTCAAAAATATAAAGAGCTTTGAGTAAATCTCTTTTATGAACAACGTGTAAGAGGTATACTTACGCATTTGCTATTTCACCGACAAAACTATTCGAGCGTGCATTTTTAATATGAATTGCTACGATGGTCCCTGCAGAAGCAGGTGTATCCACTACAACGGGTAAAAGCCAAGGTGAGCGACCTACCATTTGCCCAGAGTGACGACCGGCTTTTTCGATGAGAACATCGGTTGTTTTCCCAATTTTAGAGCGCAAAAATGCATTTTGCTGCTCAAGAAGAAGAACTTGTAAGTGTTGGAGACGGGCATCTTTTACAGTTTCATCAACATGATTCTTCATTGTTGCACCAACAGTTCCAGGTCGAGGAGAATACTTGAAAGAATAGGCTGAACTGTATTGCACTTGCTGAACAAGTTTAAGAGTTTCTTCAAAGTCTTCATCTGTTTCTCCCGGAAATCCTACAATAAAGTCACCTGAAAAAGCAATATCAGGTCGCGCAGTGCGAATTTTTTCGATAAGCTGAAGATAATGAATACTTTTATGTTGGCGGTTCATTGCTTTTAATATGCGATCCGAACCTGATTGCACAGGCAGATGCAAGTAAGGCATCAAGATGTCAAGATCTCGATGTGCAGCAATAAGGCTATCATCCATATCTCGAGGGTGACTGGTTGTGTAACGGAGACGTTTTAAACCATCCAATTTAGCAAGATGATAAAGAAGATCGCCAAGGCGCCAAGTTTTGCCATTAGCACTTTGTCCATGCCAACCATTGACGTTTTGTCCAAGCAGCGTAATTTCTTTGACACCAGCTTCAATGAGTTGACGCGCTTCTTCGGTAATTTGTTCGACAGATCTGGAGATTTCAGCGCCGCGTGTGTAAGGAACAACACAAAAAGTGCAAAATTTATCACATCCTTCTTGTACTGTTAAAAACGCACTGACGCCTCGGTTTCTTACAGCACGTTTATTATGAGGTGGTAAATGAGCAAATTTATCCTCAACAGCATAATCTGTTTCGACAATTTTTTTCCCTTGCTTAGCTTTTTCTAACAAATCTGGTAAGCGGTGATACATTTGCGGACCAATGACGAGATCCACTGTTGGAGCGCGACGTAAGATTTCATTTCCCTCAGCCTGAGCGACGCAACCGGTTACACCGACCATAAAGGGTTTGTCAGGTGCACGTTCCTGACGCATGACCCTTAAGCGACCAAGATCAGAGTAGAGTTTTTCTGCTGCTTTTTCACGAATATGACAAGTATTAACAAGAATGAGGTCGGCATCATTTGGTGTTTGTGTCGTGACATAGCCCTGTGCACTGAGGCTATCAGTCATTCGTTGGCTGTCATAAACATTCATTTGGCACCCATAGGTTTTAATAAAAACCTTTTTATGAGTCATAGGAGGTGTATTTTTAGAACTTATTTTAGTCATAGCGCATGTCTAAATGTTTTTTACACAAATCTCAATCTGTTTGCTTAAAAGTTTTTTGCATGATAATTGCATCTGTGTGGCTATTTTCTCCTTGGTAATAGGCACGGCGTTTAGAAATTTTTTGAAATTCAAAACTTTGATAAAGCTTCAAAGCAGAAAAATTTGTTTCTTCTACTTCTAGAAAGAGCTTTATAGCGCGTTTGTGATGAAGATGGTGAAGTGTACTATCGATAAGTAAAGAACCAATTCCTTGTTGACGAAAATACGGATGGACAGCAATTGTGATAATTTCTGCTTCATCAATAATGAGACGACAGAGACAAAAGCCTAAAATTTTATCAGCTTGTTCAATGAGAGAGGCTTTGTATCCGAAGATCGAGTGGTCTGTTAAAAAATCATCAAAAGCTTGTTTTCCCCAAGCAGGGATAAAACAATGCTGATGAATTTGACAAAGAGAAGCGCTGTCATCAACTTGTAATGGAGAAATGTCAAAATGCTTTTTTATCGCTGAAAGTTTAGACATTATTTTTTTCGAGGTAAAGCAAAACCGATCTGTTGTTTTGCGTCGGCATTGCGTAAATAGAGTGGACGGGGCGGATCTTGTGGTTTTTTATTCGCAGCAAGATAGGCATAGCTTACAATATCAGCTGCCTCACAGAGAGTCTGGTCTTTTACAATTTTTTTGTTAATCTTATTGTTTTTAATGTGCAGGGCAATAATATCTGCGGCTGGACCAGTTAGTCTTGTTTGTTGTGGTAAATCATCAATGATATTTTCAACTGTTTTTAAGCTAGGAGCTCCTGAAGGTGTGAGGTTTTGGTTAAAGTTTTGATGGTAAAACATGTTCCTACCGGCTTCAATGACAACGCTAATAGTTGGTGTTGTATTCTTATTTGTTGTTTGTACTGCTAACGCTTCAAGCGCACTGACGCCGATAGCTGGTATTTCGAGTGCTAATGCTAAAGCGCGTGCTGTTGAAATACCTACACGTATTCCAGTAAATGATCCTGGTCCAATATTGACAGCAATGCGATCAACTTGATGAAGAGTAATATTGGCTTGATCTGTTATTTGTGCAATATGTCCAATAAGTCTTTCAGCATGTCCTTTATTTATGCGCTCGCTGATACGTGCAATAATAGTTTTGTGATGAATGAGCGCAACGGCGCAATAAATTGAAGCAGTGTCTATGGCAAGGATAAGCATAAAAATATTTCAGTTAAATAATAGGATAAACAAAAAGTCTGTTGTGTTTTTATTTTTTTATGAGTGTATTTGCAACATTCTAAAAAAATTGAAAAGCAGAAACATCATTTTTTCTGAAATATTTTATTGTAAAACTAAAACTGGATTTTTTGCAAAAATGTAGCTTTCTTTTCTATCGAGTGCGAGATAGGTGTCGATTTAATACTCATCCGTGTTTTGTGATCACACAGGGTGTGTAACAGCTCTTTAAAAGAGCGATAGGGTGAGATGACATCTGTTTTTTTGAGAGTGGCATATTTTATGAGCTTTTAAAACTTGATTTTGGTTAGAACAAATTGAGTCAAAAACGGCTATAAAAATACCTTATTTTTTAGAGTGATAGGGAAATTTTAGAAGTTTTGATTTTGTAAAAAAAGCAGTAAGCTGGCGGGTTCTTTCAAATAGGTTAGAAAATGAAAATCTTTTAAAATGTTTTTTAAAAGATTATTTGGTTCAGATTGATCCATTTTATCATGATAAAACTGCAAACACCGAGAATAAATATAGAGCAGATTGAAGCTGAAATGATGCGCCACCCTGTTTTTTTAAGAGAGCGAATATCAACACCTAATCCTAATGCTGCCATTGAAATGACAGTGAGTAATTGGGCAATAAATTTGATGAGATCAATAGCTGTTGCAGGAACAAGTTCACTTGAGCGGATAAGCATCATGATAATAAAACCAATGATAAACCATGGAATGAGAGTGTGTAAATGCAAGCGTGTTTTTATAGATCGCTGGTAGATGATTGAGAGTATAAAAATCATAGGCCCCAGCAGTAAAACTCGTATCAATTTGACAATTGTTGCAATTTGAACACTTACAAAAGAGATAGATGCTGTTGCTGCCAAAACTTGCGGTACAGCGTAAACAACCATGCCGGAGAGCACACCGTATTGGCTAAATGATAGATTGAGTAATGGATGTGAAAAGCGAAGAAGTAAGATAATAAGAACTCCTAAAAAAGCAGTAAAAGCAATTGAAGTGGCGATATCTTCATGTTTTGCATTGATAGCAGATGCCGTTGCAATAATAGCTGAATTGCCACAAATGGCATTTCCGCAAGCAACTAGCATTGCTAAATTTTTAGAGAGCCCCAAAAGCCGTCCGATAGCAAAACCGATAAGAATAGTTATAAGGACAATAAAGACGATGCCAGCAAGCAAACCCCAACCAGCTGAAAGAACTGCGTGAATACTGATGCTTGCACCAAGAAGAACAATAGCAATTTCGAGAAGTATTTTTGCACAAAAAGTTATACCTTTTTGAAAATATTGTGGCAAAGTAAAACAACTACGGGTGATAGATCCTAAGAGAATTGCTAAAACAAGACTTTCAAACCAAGCTTCTGTAAAAAACTGTTTTTCTATAGTTTCTAAACCGTAAGCTAAAGTGGAGATAAGAAGACATATAAAAATGCCTGGGCCGAAGTCGTTTAGAAAAGAGAAATTTTTTTTGAACATTTTACGATGTTCTCCATAAAAGAAATATGTTCTCCATAAAAGAAATAAGAGTAAATAATAAAGAAATTACAGATAAGGAAAAAGTTTTTAAAGATTCGTTCTTGCCTGTAAGGCTGCTGCTAAAGTTCCGTCATCAAGATAATCAAGTTCACCTCCTACAGGAACTCCATGTGCAAGTCGGGTAACTTTAACTGGAAAATTGGAGAGTTGATCGGTGATGTAGTGAGCGGTTGTTTGTCCTTCAACGGTTGCATTAACGGCTAGAATAATCTCTACAATTGAATTCTTTACAACGCGCTGTATTAGGGAAGCAATGTTGAGTTCATCAGGACCTATTCCATCTAATGGAGAGAGACGTCCACCCAGAACATGATAACGAGCTGCTAAAGTTTTAGCACGTTCAAGGGCCCAGAGATCAGCGATATCCTCCACAACAATGATTGTTGTATCATCGCGGCGTGGATCTGTACAAATCGAACAAGGATCCATTGTATCTACATTTCCACAAACAGAACAAACGCAGACTTTGTCTACAGCGGCTTGTATTGCTGTTCCTAAAGGTTCCAGCAATGTTTCCTTTTTTTTGATCAGATGAAGTGCAGCACGACGAGCTGAACGTGGCCCTAGACCCGGTATACGTGCCAAAAGCTGAATAAGACGCTCAATTTCAGGTCCTGCAATGTATTTAGACATATTTTCGTCCCACAGGATTAAATAAAATCCAGTTTATTAAAATGGAAGCTTGAAACCTGATGGGAGTGATAGCCCTGCTGTTACACTTTTGGTTTTTTCTTCGATAGCTATTTCAATTTTTGTTCTCGCTTCATTATAGGCTGCCATAATCAGATCTTCAAGAATTTCAGCTTCCTCAGGCTTGAGTAATGAGGGATCAATTTGAATCGCTGTTATGGCATTTTTTCCATTTAGGGTGATGCTAACCAGACCGCCACCTGCAACACCAGTGACCTGCAAACTAGCAATTTCCCCTTGAATTTTCTGCATTTTCTCTTGCATTTCTTTGGCTTTTTTCATCATGCTCATCATATCACGCATATAAATTGGTATCCTTATTCATCATAATTATCATTCTCATTTTCAAAACTATCAGCATTTTTAAAGTTATTAGGGAGTAAATCAAGGTCGTTTTCCTGTTTATTGAGACGAATATCGACAATTTTTGCTTCTGGAAAATAATCGAGGATTTTCATAATATCAGGATCTGCCTGTGCATTAGAAAAAAGAGTCTTTTGAACAGCCACGCTTTCTTCTTGTAAAGTTGGACCTCCTCCTTCATTAACGAAGGTTATAGCCCAGCGTTTTTCAGTCCATTGAAAAAGCATTTTTTCTATATCACGGGCCAAAGAATGTGGAGCACTTTCAGCCACTCTCAACGTGATATGTCCGGGTTCAAAAGAAACAGGATGAACAAATTCTTTAACCAAAAGTTTGAAAGTAACATCATTATGCTGTTCAGCAAGCTTAATAATATCATGCAAAGAATTTATAACGATGTCTTCCTGTCTAATGTTTTCCTTTGTTGTTTGTGTAGAGGGAAGAGGTAAGTGTACAATATTGTCAGGATGTTTAACAGATTGAGAAGCTTCAAGAGTTTTTATTATGGCAGATGAGTTTGTTTTTTCGAGCTTCTGTATGTTCACTAAATTTTTCGGTTGTGAGGAGTGCTTTAATTGATTGTTCAGAGAGACAAAATCTGATTGGTTTTTTGGTGTGTTGGCAACGTCTAAGGAAGAATTGACATCTGCATCTGTTACTTTCGCTGTATTATTTGTAGGCTCTTGGTGAGAAGAGCTCGGGACAATTGTAAATGGTGCTTTTTCTTGCGTAAGCTTTTTCAAGGCTTCATCAAGAGTTGGTAGATCAGAAGTATAAGCAAGGCGAATCAGCAACATTTCAGCTGCTTGAAGAGGAAGAGCTGTTTGACTAATTTCCTGTAAGCCTTTGAGCAACATTTGCCAAGTTCGTGACAAAACAGGGATGGAAAGTTTTTGTGAAAAATTGAGGCTTCTTGAGCGTTCATCTTCAGTAAGTGAGAGATCTTCAGCTATTTTGGGAGTAAAATGTAGACGTGTAACTAGGTGGTTGAAATCAGCCAACTCTGTTAGTATTGTAAGAGGATCAGCACCTGCATCATATTGACTTCGTAGTTCATGCAGTGCATCTATAACATTGCCTTTCATGATAAACTCAAAGAGATCAATAATACGTGCTTGATCTGCTAATCCTAACATTGTACGCACAGCAACAGCAGTGACATTGCCATTGCTGTGGGCGATCGCTTGATCAAAAATAGATAATGCATCACGTGCAGAGCCCTCTGCAGCACGTGCAATCATAGAGAGTGCTTGTTCTTCTACTTCTATGTTTTCATGTTTTGCAATTTGACGCAAATGCGTACTCAAAACTGCCGATTCAATTCGCCGTAAATCAAAACGCTGACAGCGTGAAAGGATCGTTATAGGAACTTTACGAATTTCTGTTGTTGCAAAAATAAATTTTACATGTGAGGGGGGTTCTTCAAGTGTTTTTAATAAACCATTAAATGCTTGTGTTGAAAGCATATGCACTTCATCAATAATATAAACCTTATAGCGTGCAGAAACAGGACGGTAACGTATTTGTTCGATAATTTCACGAATATCATCAATACCCGTATGCGAAGCTGCATCCATTTCTATAACATCGATATGGCGTCCTTCGATGATTTGCGTACAATGTTCTCCAAGTGTATTTAATACGGTTGTAGGTTGGTCAATATCTTTTGTTTTATAATTGAGTGCACGTGCTAAAATACGCGCTGTCGTAGTTTTCCCCACTCCGCGAATTCCTGTTAGCATCCACGCTTGTGCGATGCGACCAGTTTCAAAGGCATTCGTAAGGGTGCGTACCATTGCTTCTTGACCAATAAGGTCAGAGAAATTTTGAGGTCGATATTTACGAGCAAGAACACGATAAGTCGTTTCTACCTGCGTATTTTCCATTAATGATTCCAACTTTGAAATTTTTTATGCATAGATTGCGATAACATGAAAGCACAGATCAATACTATAGTTTAATATAAAAGGACCTCTCCTCAATCAATTTATTTTCTGAAAGGATGAGGATAATTCTCTTAAAAACAGCCAAATTCCCTCAGTATATACATAATTCCGTTTTGGAAAATGAAAATGTATCCAGTATAAAATGGCAAAGATATGATCTTATCTAGAAAATTAGGAGGCTTGTACAATGACCCGTACCAGAGCTCGTTAGGGCTGCTTCTTTCCAGACCTGACCCAGTTGGCGAGTAGTTCGTCCACTACCAAACCTCCCAAATTTATATTGCCGATTTCAAATAAAAAATCAAGCTAAGAAACAAAAATATAGCAAGATCTATGGAGAATTTTCATTTATTCTCGTACTACAAATGACGCAGCTAAGTGCGTATCTAACTTGGCTTAATTCATGTTGCAAATTGAAGAAGATTTAATTTAGATTAGAGCCAAGTATTGCAACGTTGAGAAAGCGCAAGGTAAAATTAAGGATCAAGTCTAAAGCTTTTTAATCCAGTGGACAAACACGAATAATATGTCCATCGGGATCTTTGATGAGGAATTCAACACATTGATTTATATAGATAATTTGTCGTTATTCATATTGAATTAGACCTCCGAATATAGTAAGATTTTCTCATCACAAACCCTCTCATATTGAATCAATTAAAATCACTTGCTTGCACGTCAAAAGCGGGGCTGGTGTGTGGGTAAAAATGAGGAAAGAAAGGAGTAAAAATGGCTCTTATGAACCGTCTTAATGCAAGGGCTGTTGCAACATTGGGGGCTGGCAAATATAATGATGGTGCCGGCTTGCTTCTTCATAAGCGTAAAGATGGTGGTGCTCAATGGATTTATCGTTATACCATTCATGGTCGGCGCCGTGAAATGGGCTTGGGAGCGTTGCGAGATGTCTCTTTAAAACAAGCTCGTGAATGTGCAAATCAATGGCGTTCTGTTTTGCATGAGGGGCGTGATCCCATTAAAGAACGTGAGAAACAAAAGCGTGAGGCAATAAGTAATCTCCATTACCTAAAAGACATTGCACTAGATGCTTTTGAAAGTCGTAAAGCTGAACTCAAGAATGATGGTAAAGATGGAGATTGGTTTTTACCTTTACGCCTTCATATTCTCCCTAAATTAGGTTGTCTGCCGGTTTCTGAGATTACACAAACTGAGATACGCAACACTATTGCCCCTATCTGGCATACAAAAGCTGTTACAGCGCGTAGAGCTCTCATTCGTCTTAATCTTTGTCTCAAACATGCGGCTGCTTTGGGTTTGGATGTTGATTTACAAGCAGTAACAAAAGCACAAGCTCTCTTAGGAAAACAACGCCATAAAATCAAAAACTTACCTGCAATGGATTGGAAAGATGTTCCCGCTTTTTATAAAACGCTTTGCCAAACAACAAACCCCACACAACTGGCTTTGCGTTTGCTTATCCTTACAGGGGTTCGTACCAATCCCTTGCGTCATATTCGTGAAGATCAGATTGATGGAGATATATGGATCATACCTGCTGAAAATATGAAAGGAAAGCGCGATGCGACAACAGAATTTCGCGTCCCCTTATCATCAGAGGCAATGAAAGTGATAGAACAAGCCCGTTGTATCTCTAAAAGTAATTTCATCTTTTCTTTTTCTAGTCGGGCTCCTATTTCACCTATGGTTATGTCAAAATATATGAGAAAAATTGGACTTGAATCCTGCCCCCATGGATTTCGCTCTAGTTTACGCGATTGGCTCGCCGAAACAACCGATGCCCCCTATGAGGTTGCTGAAACTATTCTAAGTCATACAGTAGGAGGACAAGTAGAGCGTGCCTATCGTCGTACTGACTATTTAGAGCAGCGCCGGATCTATATGGATAAATGGGCCGCTTATGTCACTGGTCAATCTTAAGATATGGGGTGAATAACCCCATCATCTGTGGATAACTTTAGCTCTCTTCTCTCTCATTCTCTCTCAATAAGATTCATAATTTATCACATCACAAATTATATAATAAAATACTGTTTTCTATAAATAAAATACCTTCAAAAATAAACCAAAATGTGCTTAATAAATGGGCATGATTTGTTTCTATTTTTTGAGAATGAAAGGATTTTAGAATGACAGAAAATGATATTCTTTTAACAGACCGTGAAAGTGCAAAATTGCTTCATATGAGTGTCTCAACATTCCGCCGTCATGTAACCAATGGCT